>NZ_JBHTWG010000105.1:0-1066 GCF_042792555.1 Streptomyces sp. NPDC056628 | reverse complement strand
GGTCGTCACCTACGACCAGCCCGACAACGACAAGGGAGCGCAAGCGGCATGAGCACCCTGCAGGCGACGACCGTCAAGTGCCCCAACTGCGGGCGGACCAACCGGATACCCGTGGCCGCGGAAGGCCGCCCCAAGTGCGGCAACTGCAAACAGCCCCTGCCGTGGATGGTCGACGCGGGCGACGACGACTTCGCCGAGGTCGCCGAGCAGGCCGACGTCCCCGTCGTCGTCGACCTGTGGGCCACCTGGTGCGGGCCCTGCCGCATGGTCAGCCCCGCCCTGGAGAAAGTCGCCACCGACCTCGCCGGCCAGATCAAACTCGTCAAGGTCGACGTCGACAAGAACCCACGACTCTCCCAGCGCTTCGAAGTCCAGGCAGTACCCACGCTGCTGATCCTCGACCACGGCAAGACCCTCGCCCGGCAGGCAGGAGCCGCACCCGCCCCCGTCCTGCGCCAGTGGGTGCAACAGTCGATCGCCGGCCGTGAACCGGCCGGGAAAGAGTGAACAGCCATGACCGTAGGAATTGACCCCCACCTCGCACTCGTCCGGCCGGTCGAGCCACTGACCCCCGAAGGGTGTCAGGAGTGCCTGATCATCGGCTCCCCATGGGTCCACCTCAGGCTCTGCCTGACCTGCGGCCACGTCGGCTGCTGCGACTCCTCACCGAACAAGCACGCACACAAGCACGCCGACGCCGTCGCCCACCCCATCGTGCAGTCCTTCCAACCCGGCGAGGACTGGCGCTGGTGCTACGTCCACGAGGCGTTCGTCTGATGTCCGGCAACCAGACGCGACAGGGCGAAGAACCGGTCCAGGGGAACTCGGACGAGGCAGCCTTCTGGGAGACCCCGGACGTCTACGGCGCCTATCCGCGCCTGTCGGAGGACCAGATAGCGCGTCTTGCGGAGCACGGGCAACGCCGGAACACGGCTCCGAACGAAGTGCTGATCCGGGAGGGGGAGCCGTGTGAGACGTTCTACGTCGTCCTCAGTGGCTCGGTCGCCATCGTCGAGGACTACGGCACCCCCGAGGAACACGTACTGCGCGTGCACGGCCCCGGCCG
>NZ_JBHTWG010000104.1:0-1070 GCF_042792555.1 Streptomyces sp. NPDC056628 | reverse complement strand
GCATATAGGGCGCTCTTTACCAAAGCTTCCGTTCTGAAAAATTGTATCCTTCCGGCGTGCTGCCGTTTTTAATATCGTTCCAGGTATTTAGCATTTCGTTTTTGCTCTCTTCCAGCCGTTTCAACTCTTCTTCGCTCATTTGCTGTTTGCCTTCGTTAGTAGATCCAAACCATTCCGGCTTTTTCTCTTCTCTCAGCTGTTTAGGTGTTTCTTTCCGTGCATCGTCCAGGGATTTTTTAAAGTACGATTTAAAATTCTTGACGTTTTTCTTTTGCACACAGTCGAGAAACTTTGAGTTTAATAGATATTTATCGTCAATCAATCCGTCAAGCTCTTCATAAGCCTTTAGGTGATCCAGCTTGATCTCGTCAGCGTACTTTAACAAAAATGATTTCTGTTCTTCGCTGATTGATAGATGTGTAATATATTCATGTGTATTCTCTTTATGTGTATTCTTTTTATTATTATATATATTACCTCGTGGTTTTGAGGACTTCATTTTGAGGACTTCATTTTGAGGTCTTGAAAATCCAGTCCTCAAAAAGTGGTCATCTTCCCCTTTTTCGTCCTCGTTTGTACCCTTAAAGGATGCTTTTTCCTCTTCTGTGAAAGGCGTTGTCCTAATTGCGTATTCGTACTCCCATTTTCTACCGTTCCTATACTTTTTTTCCATGACGTAACCGGCCTCTATTAATTCCTTCCAGGCGTTTCGAACGCTAGTTTCTTTGTTCTTGTCAAAGCGCTTATACAATTCAGTTTTGTATATTTGCCATGTGTCGGGATAAGAACAAACATTTACCAATAGTCCCAGCGCTTGCAATGATATGCTGCTGTCTTGCAAAGTTGTTCTAGGAATCATTTCAAACGGGTTTTCTTGCTTATAAACTTTGACAATTCCAGACATAAAAAAATCCTCCAAAACATATTTTGGCAGGAAAAAAGGGTTTAAAAAAGGCCCTGTGTAGGGTATAATGAAACCAACAAAATACGCACAGTTATTTAAACCCTACGCCCGTGCTACCAACACGGGTTTTTTCCTGTTTATAAGTATGATACTACAAACATTCTCC
>NZ_JBHTWG010000103.1:0-1073 GCF_042792555.1 Streptomyces sp. NPDC056628 | reverse complement strand
CCTAGGTGTATTGACCCGCAGCGTTGTTCACGCGGCTGATGGGTGGCTGGCCTGCGAGTGCGGTGTGGCAGCGGTGGTGGTTGTAGGTGTGCAGGAAGTCTGCCAGGGCGTCGGTGCGTTCGGTGTTGCTGGTGTAGGGCCGCAGATAGGCCCACTCCTCGAGCAGGGTGCGGTTGAAGCGTTCGACCTTGCCGTTGGTCTGCGGCCGGTAGATGCGGGTGAGCTTGCCGGCCGCGCCGAGGTCGGCAAGGGCCTGCTGCCAGGCGAAGCTCTTGCGGTAGGGCCAGGCGTTGTCGGTCAGGACCCGTTCGATGCGGGTGATGCCGCAGGTGGCGAAGAAGGCCGCGGCCCGGGTCAGGAAGGCCGCGCAGGTGGCGGCCTTCTCGTCCGCGTGGATCTCGCTGTAGGCCAGGCGGCTGTGGTCGTCGACGGCAGAGTGGATGTAGTCGAAGCCCATGCCACTGCGGGTGGCCCGGCCGGCCTGGCGGCCCAGTGCCTTGTGGCCCCCGCCGTCTGGGATGCGGCCGAGTTTCTTGACGTCCACGTGGACCAGCTCCCCGGGCCGGTCGCGTTCGTAGCGGCGGATGACCTGTCCGGTGGGCCGGTCCATGAAGGCCAGGCGGTTCAGACCGTGCCGGGTCAGGATGCGGTGGACGGTGGAGGCGGGCAGGTGCACGATCGGGCCGATGCGGGCAGGGCCGAGTTTGCGGTCCTGGCGCAGCCGGCACACCCGGGCCTCGATGAGCGGTGCAGTGCGGTGGGGTGTCGTCAGCGGACGGCTGGAGCGGTCGTGCAGCCCCTGTTCGCCCTCGGCTCGCCAGCGGCGGATCCACTTGTGGGCCGTGACGCGCGAGATGCCCATTTCGGCCGCGACATGCGCGACGGGGCGGCCGGAACGGACACGCTCGACCAACAGCCGCCTGCCATGAACGGTCAGCCGGGCATTACGGTGGGACACGAAGACCTCCGTGCGGTGCAGTCCTAGACAGCTCCACCACACCGGAGGTCTTCGCCATGATCAAGCCCAGCGAGCGTTAACAACGCTCGTGATCAATACACCTAGCTTGTTCTTT
>NZ_JBHTWG010000102.1:0-1202 GCF_042792555.1 Streptomyces sp. NPDC056628 | reverse complement strand
TGTTGAGAGGCGGTCGGTGGTGCGAAGAGTGCCTGGACGGTTTCGGTGGCCAGGTCTCGCAGCCAGGTGTGGGCGCGGTCGTTGTCGTAGCGCTGGTGCCACAGCAGGTACAGGGGGACGTCGGGCAGCGACAGTGGCGGCGCCAGTGCGGCCAGGCCGAGTTGTTTGCGGGCTGTGCGGGTGACCGCGTCGGGGAGGGTGACGACCAGGTCGGTGTCGAGGGCGAGTTGCAGGGCGAAGGCGGCGGTGGGCCCGGCGGCGACGACGCGTCGTTCGAGGCCGCGTGTGGTCAGGGCGTCATCGATCGGGTCGCGCAGGCTTCCGCGCCGCGAGACGGTGAGGTGTTCGGCGGCTGCGTAGCGTTCGAGGCTCAGCGGGCCTTGGGTGAGCGGGTGGCCTGGACGGACGGCGACGATCAGCTGGTCCCTGCCGACGAGGCGGTGGCGGATGTCGGGGAGCGTCGAAGGGCTGGAGCTGGATTCGAGGTCGACCTCACCTCGGCGCAGCTCGGCGTCGTCCGTCCCGGGTTCGGCGGACAGGCGCAGCCGGACGCCGGGGGCCTGGTGGTGGACGGCCGTGGTCAGGGCGGTGCCGCAGGCGGTGGTCAGGGCGTCGTGCCAGCGCACGGTGAACACCCGGTCCAGAGCCGCTAGGTCGAGTTCCTGCTGCGCGCAGAGAAGTTGGTGGGCCTGCTGCACGAGGGCGTGGACCTGGGCGCGCATGGCCAGCGCGCGGGTGGTGGGGACCATGCTGCGGCCGGTGCGGACCAGGATGGGGTCGCCGGTGGCCTTGCGGATGCGGCCCAGGGAGCGGCTCATCGCCGGTGCGGTGACGTGCAGGCGTGCTGCCGCGCCGGCGACGCTGCCTTCTTCCAGCAGGGCGTCCAGGGCCGTGAGCAGGTTCAAATCCAGTTGCATGCCGGTAACTCTACAAGTGACAAGCATGCACTTGTTGTTAATGGCCGGGGGGTCTAGCTTCGAAGTGCGGGGGCGGGACAACGCCCCGCTTCGACCGATCCCAGGGAGCTCACCATGAGCACAGCCATGCCTTTCGACGCCGGCACGACGCTCCTGTCCGACGTGACAGCAGCGGTGAGGACCGCCGGCGTCACGCTGCGGGAGCGCCACACCTCGCACGCCCGGGGCGTGAGTCTGGACGAGGTCGTCGGTGAGATCCACGCCAACGACGACGCGGTGCTGGAG
>NZ_JBHTWG010000101.1:0-1237 GCF_042792555.1 Streptomyces sp. NPDC056628 | reverse complement strand
TCAGTGGTAGGAGAGCGTTCTAAGGGCTGTGAAGCCAGACCGGAAGGACTGGTGGAGCGCTTAGAAGTGAGAATGCCGGTATGAGTAGCGAAAGAGGGGTGAGAATCCCCTCCACCGAATGCCTAAGGTTTCCTGAGGAAGGCTCGTCCGCTCAGGGTTAGTCGGGACCTAAGCCGAGGCCGAAAGGCGTAGGCGATGGACAACAGGTTGATATTCCTGTACCACCTCCTCACCATTTGAGCAATGGGGGGACGCAGGAGGATAGGGTAAGCGCGGTATTGGATATCCGCGTCCAAGCAGTTAGGCTGGGAAATAGGCAAATCCGTTTCCCATAAGGCTGAGCTGTGATGGCGAGCGAAATATAGTAGCGAAGTTCCTGATTCCACACTGCCAAGAAAAGCCTCTAGCGAGGTGAGAGGTGCCCGTACCGCAAACCGACACAGGTAGGCGAGGAGAGAATCCTAAGGTGATCGAGAGAACTCTCGTTAAGGAACTCGGCAAAATGACCCCGTAACTTCGGGAGAAGGGGTGCTCTGTTAGGGTGCAAGCCCGAGAGAGCCGCAGTGAATAGGCCCAGGCGACTGTTTAGCAAAAACACAGGTCTCTGCGAAGCCGTAAGGCGAAGTATAGGGGCTGACGCCTGCCCGGTGCTGGAAGGTTAAGAGGAGCGCTTAGCGTAAGCGAAGGTGCGAATTGAAGCCCCAGTAAACGGCGGCCGTAACTATAACGGTCCTAAGGTAGCGAAATTCCTTGTCGGGTAAGTTCCGACCCGCACGAAAGGCGCAACGATCTGGGCACTGTCTCAACGAGAGACTCGGTGAAATTATAGTACCTGTGAAGATGCAGGTTACCCGCGACAGGACGGAAAGACCCCGTGGAGCTTTACTGCAGCCTGATATTGAATGTTGGTACAGCTTGTACAGGATAGGTAGGAGCCTTGGAAACCGGAGCGCCAGCTTCGGTGGAGGCATCGGTGGGATACTACCCTGGCTGTATTGACCTTCTAACCCGCCGCCCTTATCGGGCGGGGAGACAGTGTCAGGTGGGCAGTTTGACTGGGGCGGTCGCCTCCTAAAAGGTAACGGAGGCGCCCAAAGGTTCCCTCAGAATGGTTGGAAATCATTCGCAGAGTGTAAAGGCACAAGGGAGCTTGACTGCGAGACCTACAAGTCGAGCAGGGACGAAAGTCGGGCTTAGTGATCCGGTGGTTCCGCATGGAAGGGCCATCGCTCAACGG
>NZ_JBHTWG010000100.1:0-1266 GCF_042792555.1 Streptomyces sp. NPDC056628 | reverse complement strand
TGGAGGCTCCGGACTGTCCCAAGTTGGGTGGAGTCGAGTTGCTTGGTTTCAGGCTACTGGTGGGGTGCGGAGTTCGTACTCCACCGGACTGAGCATGCCCAGCGCGGAGTGCCTGCGCTGTCGGTTATGGAAGATTTCCAGGTACTCAAAGAGTGCGGTGGACAGCTCCAGCCGGGTCCGCCACCGTCTGCGGTTGAGCAGTTCGACCTGGACCCGGGCCCAGAAGGATTCCATCATCGCGTTGTCCACGCAGTCCCCGATGGAGCCCATCGAGGGCAGCAGGCCGGAGGCCCTCGCGCGCTGGGTGAATGCCCAGGACCCGAACTGCACTCCGTGGTCTGAGTGGATGATGGTGCCGCCGGGCTGCGGGTTGCGGTTGCCGATGGCCATGGCGAGGGCGTTGGTGGTCAGTGCCGCGGTGGGTGAGGCGTCGATCGACCAACCCACCACGCGTCGTGAGAACGTGTCCAGAACGACCGCGCAGTACACCTTGCCCTCAAAGGTGGGGTGCTCGGTGATGTCGGTGACCCATAACTGGTCCCGGGCGTGCCGGGTGAAGTTGCGCTCCACCAGGTCGGAGACGGACGGGGTCACGTGCTTGGTGCGGGGGCGCCGGTTGCCGGGCAGGCCATGCAGGCCAGCGCGCTGCATCAGCAGCTCCACGGTGCCGTGGCTGACATGGATGTTCAGGCCCAGACCGAGCTCCGCGTGGACCCGGCGGGAGCCGTAGGTGCCGCGGGAGGCGGTGTGGATGCCCACGATGGCCTCGGTCAGCCAGGCGTGCTTGACCAGGCGGTTCGACGGCGGCCGGTCACGCCAGGCGTAGTATCCGGACTCTGCGACATGCAGCACCCGGCAGGCCAGCTGCACCGGCAGTTGCTCACGGGCCATCACGCGGATGGCTTCGAACCGCCTTTTGGGGACGTCACCTCGCCCAACAGTTCGGCAGCCCGCCGGTGGATGGCCAACTCAGCCTCCAGCTCGGCGATACGCTTGCGGGCCGCAGCGAGCTCGGACTGGTCGCTGCTGGTCGTACCGGGCAACTGCCCCGTATCGATGAGGTGCTGGCGACGCCAGACATAGATCGTCTGGTCACTGATGCCGAGAAGTCGGGCGACCTCGGCTACCTTCCTGCCGGATGCGACAAGATCGAGAACCTTGCGGCGGAATTCGGGCGGATAGCTGCGGGGCATCACGGCCTCCGAAGGCTGCTGGATCGTCAATTGTCCAGCAACCCGACTCCATTAGAACCGGGGCATACCACTC
>NZ_JBHTWG010000099.1:0-1478 GCF_042792555.1 Streptomyces sp. NPDC056628 | reverse complement strand
CAATACCGGTGACTTTGGTGGTTTCTGGTCGTTGGGTGGGTTGTGCCAAGACCGGGTCAGGTGAAGTCGTCGGGGGTTGATCGGTTCTCGGATCGGATCGCGTTGGGGGTGCTGACGCGGGCGTTTCCGCCGGAACTGGTCGACGAGGTGGTCGCCGAGTGCGGCAGGGTCGAACAGCGAACGCGGCTGCTGCCGGCACGGGTGGTGGTCTACTTCGTCCTGGCGATGTGTCTGTTCTTCGGGCAGGGCTATGAAGAAGTGGCCCGGCTTCTGGTCCAAGGGCTGGAGCGCGAAGGCCGGTGGGTGAAGACCTGGCGGGTGCCCACGACGGCGGCGATCGGGCGGGCCCGGTTACGGCTCGGTCCGGAGCCGTTGCGGGCCCTGTTCACGCGGGTGTGCCGGCCGGTGGCGGTCGCGCGGACGCAGGGCGCCTGGTATCGGCGGTGGCGGCTGGTCGCGGTGGACGGCACGGTCTTCGATGTTCCGGACACCGCGGCGAACGCTCAGTCCTTCGGTCGTCCCGGTACCAGTCGTGGGCAGGGCCGCAGTGCGTATCCGCAGGCGAGGGTGGCGGCCCTGGCCGAGTGCGGCACCCATGCCGTGTTCGCGGCCGAGGTCGGACCACTCAAGGTCCACGAGAGCGTCCTGGCCCAGCGGCTGTTCCCCGCGCTGACGAAGGGCATGCTGGTGCTCGCCGACCGGGGCTTTTGCGGTCTCGACCTGTGGCGTGCTGCGAAGGCGGGCGGCGCGGACCTGCTGTGGCGGGTCCGCAGCGTCGTGGTGCTGCCGGTCCTTGAAGCCCTCCCCGACGGGTCCTACCTGTCGGAGATCGTCGCCGCGCGGGACCACTACCGGCGCGCGGACCCCGAGCGGGTGCGGGTGATCGAGTACACCGTCGGCCCACGCGGTGGTGACGGCACCGTCTACCGGCTGATCACCACCATCCTCGACCCCGGGCAGGCACCGGCCGAGGAGCTTGCCGCCCTCTATGCCCAGCGGTGGGAGATCGAGAGCACCCTGGACGAGATCAAGAACCATCAGGGCGTCCCGGGGCTGGTGCTGCGTTCCCAGCACCCACGCGGCGTCGAACAGGAGATCTTCGCGTTTCTGCTGGTCCACCACGCGCTGCGGGACCTGATGCACCAGGCTGCCCTCAAGGCCGGGCACGATCCTGACCGGGTCTCCTTCACTCGCACTCTTCGCGTCGTCCGCCGCCACGTCACCGGGCAGGCGGCGCTTTCCCCCCTCGCGACTGGCCCGGTCCATCACCCAGAGCCTGCGTGAGATCACCGAACGGCTACTGCCCGCACGGCGGTTGCGCTCCAACCCGCGTGTGATCAAACGCAAGATGTCCAACTGGGCCCTCAAACGAGTCGAGCACCACAGCCCACCACGGCCATACCCCCCGACGGTCCGACTGGTCGGGCCAACCCGAGCCACCTCGACCAGCCGGAAAACAACCTAAATCACCGGTATTG
>NZ_JBHTWG010000098.1:0-1485 GCF_042792555.1 Streptomyces sp. NPDC056628 | reverse complement strand
AGCGGGACTTCGATCGTGCGGGGGCGGTCTCATGGAGACCGCCCCTCGATCGTGCGACAACGCCGCAGGTAGTGACAGCGACGCGCGACTGCTTGACGCCGGCGGCGCCAGCTCGACCAACTCAGCGCGTGGTGCCGTCCGCGGTGTCCGCTCAGGTGCGGGGGCCGGGCACGACAAGCTGCCAGGAGTCGCCGAACCTCCGCCACTGTGAGCCCGAGGACCCCGGGTGTCTCACCTGATCCGCCCCCTTTTCCCAGGGCTGGTGTGCCGTAGCGGCCAGGAAAGCGTGCGCGAGCATGGCCAAAGTGATGTGCCGATACCAGCCCACGTAGCGGCGGACCTCGTACTGATCCAGGCCGCACTCGTTCTTCGCAGCCTGGAAGCACTCCTCGATCGCCCAGCGTGCCCCGGCGACCCGCACCAGCTCCTGGACAGTGACCTGAAGGGACGCGTAAGCGAGGTAGTAGGCGATCTCGTCGGGCTTGCTGATGCTGCGCCGGGCCAGTGCCCACCGCATCCGGTGAGGGGCCTCGCCCTGATAGTCGAATTCGGCGACGGCCGGCAGCCGCACTGCTGCCCAGTGATAGACACGGGGCCCCTTCGCGCCGTCGCCGCAGGAGATCTTCTCCCATGCCTCATCCGGGGCTTGCGTGAACAGGCCCTCGATCCGTGAACAGCCCACACTGAACTGGGACTTGGGGACGGCCAGTACGTAGCCGACACCCGACTGCTCCAGCAGCCGGCGGAACCGGTTGTCCTGACCGTAGGCGGAATCCGCGGTGACCCACGCGATGGGCAGCGGCGAGGCCAGGGCCCGCAGCACCGTGCGCCGGGCGAGTTCGCCTTTGGTGGCGAACTCCCGCTCGTCGGGGACCCTTGCGGTGCGGCAGCGTTCCCGGTCCTCGGTCCAGGACTTGGGGAGGTAGAGCTCACGGTCGACCAGAGCCCGGCCGCGGGCGGAGGCGTAGGCGGCGAAGACGCCGATCTGGCAGTTCTCGGTGCGGCCGGCAGTTCCGGAGTACTGGCGCTGGACCCCGGCGGAGGCGGTGCCTTTCTTGATGAACCCGGTGTCGTCGATGATCAGAACGCCGTCGGCCTCGCCGAGTTTGCCGGCGACGTATTCCTGCAGGTCGTCGCGGATGTCATCGGGCTCCCACTTCGCTCCGGCGAGGAGGTGCTGCAGGCCGTCGGGCGTGCGGTGGCCGGCCTGTTCGGCCAGCTGCCAGCTGTTCTTGCGGGCCACCGGAGCGAGCAGCCCGCGCACGTAGTCCCGCATGCGGCGGCGGAGCTCGACTCGGCCGAAGCGGTGTCCGATGGTCAGGAAGAGGTCGTCCAGTTCGAGGTCCCACTGCGCGGCGGCAGACTCGGTGATCACCCTCAGAGGCTGCCCCGTCGCTGTCACTACCTGCGGCGTTGTCGCACGATCGAGGGGCGGTCTCCATGAGACCGCCCCCGCACGATCGAAGTCCCGCTACACTCCCGCCA
>NZ_JBHTWG010000097.1:0-1593 GCF_042792555.1 Streptomyces sp. NPDC056628 | reverse complement strand
GCTTGTTCTTTATCTACCAAGATCTTCCGGGCTTGCCGATGGCCTTGAGGGTCTCGGGGCGTTTGACGGTTTTGCCGACGTCGTAGCGGGGTGCCCGGTGCCTGTTCTTGGCGCCGGGCGGGCGGCCTGGGCCGGCGCCGCGGGGTTTGGGAACGCGGGCCGGGCAGGCGAGGTGAGCGCGGATGTTCCTGAACCCCCGGCGGACCCGGGCCGGGCTGAGCCGGTCCGAGGCGGTGGGTTTCTCCCAGGGCCGGCGGAGGTCCGTGGCGAGCGGTCGGGCGAGCCGGAGCTGGGTGTGAGCGACGATCAGGATCCAGGTCCAGCGGTCCGCCGCCTCGGGAGCACGGAGCTTCGGGGTGGTCCAGCCGAGGGTCTGCTTTGCGAAGCGGAAGGTGTGCTCCAGATCGAAGCGACGGAGAAATGCCTGCCAGAAACGATCCACATCGTCCGGGGTGGCGCCGGTCTTCGAGGACCACAGCCACACGGGCGGAGCGTCCCGTTCCTTCGACAGGTGCTCGACCTTCAGACGGATCAACGTGCCTTCGACCAAGGGGAGTTCGCCGTCATGGTCGAGCCAGGCCGAGCGGTGGGTGAGCCGGGGATGGACCCGGTCCCATGCCTGTGTTTCGGCCTTGCCGTAGTTGGTGGTGTCAGTGACCGTGGTGATAGCGGGCTCGGGCCAGGTCTCCGGCTTGGTGAAGCGGAACTCCGGGCCGTGCTTGGGCGGCCGGCCGTTCGTCCCCGGCTGGCGGGGCGGCTTCGGCAGCCGCATGACGCGGTCGGACCGGACCCTGCCGACCAGCTCGACGGGCAGGTCACGCAGGACCCATGCCAGGCGGGTGACGTCATAGCCGGCGTCGCTGACGATCACGATATGCGGGTCCCCGGCCTGCCACTGACCCGCGGTGATGAGCCGCTCCACGACACCCCGCAGCTGGGCGGCGGTGACCGCGGTCGCGTCGTCCACCGGTCCCAGCCGGACCGCGTCCAAAACCGCGGTCCAGGACGTGGCACCGGGCTCCAGCACGGCGACGAAGGAGTAGGGCCAGCCCGGAATGAACTGCGACGCCGTCTTCGCACGGCCGTAGACGTGGCAGAACAGCCGCTCCGCTGAGCACGGCGCGTCCGAACGCAGCCACGGCGAGACATCGACCGCCAGGACCAGGCGCCCGCCGTCGAAACGCGGCAGTGACAGGCCGGCCAGCACCGCCCGCAGCCGGCCGACGTCGATCCGGCCCCGGTTCAGGCCGCCGTACATCGCTCCGTGCCCACGACGATGCTCGGGCAACAGCGTCAGATCCACCGGGGACTTCACCGCACCGTCCGCACACAACACCGCGTCCACCAACTCGAACAACTCATCACGCCGAGCGGTCAGACACTCGTAGAACTCGCCCCGGAAGCGTGACGCCTCCGCGAACGCTTCCCTCCGGACAGCATCAGGCAGCAGACTCACCCTCACGGCCTTCGTCTTGGTCAGTGCACCTTGGTCGGAGCACATGATCAGACGAAGGCCGCCCCCACATCCGGCGAATCCCCAGGTGAGCGACTCAGTTCGAGACACCGTTCGAGGCCGGAAGAAAAAGAACAAGC
>NZ_JBHTWG010000096.1:0-1600 GCF_042792555.1 Streptomyces sp. NPDC056628 | reverse complement strand
GGGGCGCAGCACCTGCGCCACGGTGTTCGGTTCGGCGTCGGGGTCCTGGACCACGCCGACGACCTCGTGCCGGGAGGGGTCGAACGGGACGCCGGCCTCGGCGTGACGCTCGTAACCAAGGCGTTCAATGATGGACACGGCCTGGTCGCGCACGGCGCGAACCCCCTCGACGATCGCCCCGGGGTCCGATCCCGCGTGAGTCAGGGCCAGTTCGAGGTTGTCGACGACGGGAAGGAAGGCCGCGGCCGTGCGGGCGCGTTCGGCCGCGCGCTCCCGCTCCAGTTCCCTGGCGTGCCGCTTGCGCAGGTTGTCCAGATCGGCGAGAGCACGCCGCCAGCGGTCCTCGACCTCTTTCAACGCGGCCGCGTACTCGTCCTCGCCCCCGGCCGGACCGGTCGCTGCGTCGGCCCCCGGCTCGGCCTCAGTGGTCGGCAGCGCGGGCTCGGGCAGGTGGCCCTGCGGCGGTTGTGCGGCGCCTTCGGGCGGCAGGTCGGACGATCGGTCCTGCGGGGGGATCGGCATGGCGGATACCTCAGCCCTTGTCGAACTCGGCGTCGATCACGTCTTCGTCGGCGCCGGCACCGGCCTGCCCGGAGCCCTCCGGCCCGCTGGTGTCCGACGGACCGCCCGCCGCCGCGGCTTCGTCCTGGTGGGCGGCGAGCCCGGCGTAGATCTGCTGGAGCTCGGAGGTCAGCGGCCTGGTCTTGTCCACTCCGGCCTCGTTCTTGACCGCGTCACGGGCCTCAGCCACCAGCATCTCGGCACGTGCCTTCTCATGCGCGGGCGCGGCGTCACCCAGCTCGTTCAAGCGCTTTTCGACCTGATAGGCGACAGCGTCGAGCTCGTTACGGGCATCGACGGCCTCGCGCAGGGCCTGGTCCTCACCCTGGTTGCGCTCCGCCTCCTGGACCATGCGCTCGACTTCACCGCGGTCGAGGTTGGAACTCTCACTGATCGTGATGCCCTGCTCCTTACCGGTGTCCTGATCCCGCGCGCTCACGTTCAGAATGCCGTTGGCGTCCACGTCGAAAGTGACCTCGACCTGCGGTTCACCCCGCGGCGCCGGCCGGATGTCGGTGAGCTGGAACCGGCCCAGGACCCGATTGTCGGCAGCCCGCTCACGCTCGCCCTGAAGAACGACGATGTCGACGGCCGGCTGGTTGTCCTCGGCCGTGGAGAAGGTCTCACCCCGACGCACCGGAATCGTGGTGTTCCGCTCCACGATCTTCGTCATCACACCGCCACGCGTCTCCACACCCAGCGACAAGGGGGTGACATCGAGCAGCAGGACATCCTTGACCTCGCCCTTGAGCACCCCGGCCTGGATCGCCGCGCCCAGCGCCACGACCTCATCCGGGTTCACACTCATGTTGGGTTCCTTGCCACCGGTCAGCCGGCGCACCAACGCCTGAACGGCCGGAATCCGGGTGGAACCCCCGACCAGGATCACCTCGTCGATGTCGTTGTCGCTGACCTTGGCATCGGTCATCGCCTGCTGGACCGGCCCCAGGCACCGCTCCACCAGATCACTGGTGATCTGCTCGAACGTGGACCGCATGACCGAGTCGGTCAGATGCTTGGGCCCCGACGCGTCAGCCGT
>NZ_JBHTWG010000095.1:0-1623 GCF_042792555.1 Streptomyces sp. NPDC056628 | reverse complement strand
GTATTGGAGTGTCCAGCAGACAAAACGAACGAGCGGAACCGTATTCTGTCAGCGAACACTTCAAGAAGTGGGAAAGCTTAGGAATGCCAATGGGTAAGATGTATGAAACCGCGCTAACGACGGTAGAGGGATCTCTTGATTTATGATGAAATAGGAAGGATGTTTACACACAAATAACCCCCTCACATTGACGGGGACTGACCCCATAAGATGAGACAAATAAAAACACCTTCAAGTTTGAATACGGATGATTGTTATCCGAAATTAGACTTGGAGGTGTTTTTTCTATGGGGACAAGAGTGAGTTATCCGGTTGAAGTGAAACAGAAGGCTGTAGAAATGAGATTGGCAGGCGTACCTATGAAAGAGATCATGCAGGAGTTGAATATCAAAAATAATACGCAGATTAAGACATGGGTCAGATGGTATAAGGCTGGTGATACACATCGATTTGAACAGCCTGTTGGTAAGCAATACACTTATGGAAAAGGTCCGGAGTATTCTTCCGAATTAGAGAAACTGCAGGCAGAGAATCGATATCTGAGACAACAGAATGAAGTGTTAAAAAAGTACAACGAATTGGAAAGGAAGTTGATAGCCAAACGTCAGTCGAACTTGTAGAAGAATTGCACAGCACAATGACCGTGCAGGATATCTGTATTCATTTAGGTATCTCTCGCTCGTCTTATTATCGTTGGAAGAAGAATCTGAAGAAAGATCATCCCAAGCGCCATTTAGAAAAACAAATCGGCACGTTGTGCCGAGAGCACCAGTATCGATATGGATATCGAAAAATCACAGCTATATTAAAAAAGAGAATGTGTATTAACCATAAAACGGTTCAGCGTATTATGCAGAAAAATCAGTGGCAGTGCCGGGTTAAGGTGAAAAAGCGCAAGAAGAATGGGCAGCCATATGCCGTGGTCGACAATATATTAGATAGGAACTTTCAGTCTGATCATCCTCTTGAAAAACTAGTAACAGACATCACGTATTTGCCTTATGGACAGAAACAATTGTACCTTTCCAGTATATTGGATGTATATAATGGAGAAGTGATTGCTTTTACGATTGGAGATAAGCAGGACACAGACTTTGTCTTACACACACTTGATCAACTGCCAACACTGCCTGAGAACTGCGTGTTACATAGTGACCAAGGATCTGTGTATACATCTTACGAGTATCAGAAAGCTGTTAAAACAAAAGGCATTACCATGAGCATGTCCCGCAAAGGGACACCCGCTGATAATGCCTCCATCGAATCGTTTCATTCCTCACTAAAGTCTGAAACGTTCTATCTTAACAGCATTGATCGAACCACGACCGCCATCGTAGAACGCACTGTCATAGAATACATTCATTATTATAACAATATTCGTATTCAAACGAAACTAAACAACCAATCACCGATAAATTATCGGCAATTGGCTGTTTAAAAGGTGTTTTGATCCCTGTCTCAAAAACGGGGGTCAGTCCCCATTTTGTGAGGGGTTCTATTTTGTGTCGTAATCCCGTTCGCTTTGAGAGTTATCTCTTTGCTGGCGTTTGTGTTTTTCATCATTCATATTTTCCTTCAGCTCTTCATTAGGAATCGGATCGGTTAAGTCGTTGTGCTCGGGGT
>NZ_JBHTWG010000094.1:0-1678 GCF_042792555.1 Streptomyces sp. NPDC056628 | reverse complement strand
CCGAGGAACAAGCGATCAAGGGATCGAGCATCGACAGCCAAATCGAGGCCTGTATAAAGAAAGCAGGGACTAAAGATGTGCTGAAGTATGCAGATGAAGGATTTTCAGGAGAGCTTTTAGAACGTCCGGCTTAGAATCGCTTGATGGGGGCTTGTCAAGAAAAGTGTGTAAGTTATTCTAGATATTTCTTCACACGTTCCTTTAGGTGGTCATGAACTAATAGTTGATTCATGACCATAGCCCATTGCTGGATGCGTCCACCATCCCATTTCTTTTCTAATTCTTTTGTTCGTAAAAACAATATTTTTAATAGGGCATTCTCATGGGGGAATGCTCCTTTTTTCGTGACTTTTCGAAAGCTAGAGTGGATACTTTCAACGGCATTTGTAGTGTACATGATTTTACGAATATTACCACCATAATCGAAAAGTTGTTCCACATGAGAAAAGTTTCGTTTCCATACGTCTACAGCTCCAGGGTACGTAGACCACTGCTTTTCAAAAGATTCAAATGCACTGTGACAAGCCTTAAGGCTTGGAGCTCCATACACTTTCTTTAAGGCAGCAGTAAAAGGCTTGTAGTCTTTACTTGGTATATACTTAATCGAATTTCGAATTAAATGAACAATACATCTCTGTACGGTCACATCAGGAAAAATCGCACGTGCTCCTTCTTCCAGACCACTAACGCCATCCATTGAGAGAAAGAAGATATCTTCTACACCACGAGATTTGATTTCATCAAAAATTTGCATCCATTTATGTTTACTTTCCGTTTCATTCAACCACAAACCTAGAATGTCCTTTTTACCTTCTATGGTATATCCTAGTATTGTGTAAACGGCATACTTCTTCGTTTCATAGTCATTACGAATGGTTGTGTAAAGACAATCGACAAACACAAAAGGGTAACAGTTACTTAAGGGACGATTTTGCCACTCTTCTAAATTAGGAAGTACAGTATCCGTAATGTCGGATACCATTTCATGAGATACAGAAAAGCCATAGATGTCTTCTATCGTGGAAGAAATGTCTCGTTGTGACATTCCTCTGGCATACATCGAAATGACCTTATCCTCTATAGAGGATACATCTCTTTTACGCTTTGGAATCAACTGCGGTTCAAATGAACCATCACGATCACGGGGGACTGCAATTTCAACTTCTCCTGCCGTTGTTTTCACGATCTTTTTGCCATATCCATTTCTTCTATTTCTTGTTTCTTTTTCTCCCTTGTCATTGGATTCATAGCCCAAATGGTGATTCATTTCACCTTTTAGCATTGACTCAAACATGGGACCAAATATGTCTTTTAATGCTTCTTGCATATCTTCTACTGATTTAGGCTGATACTGTTCGATAATCTTGTTCGCTAATTCTACGGAGTTCGGATCTCTTTTCAATTTCCCCACTGAAACCACTCCTTTAGCTTTATACTTATTATTCTATCAAATAAAAAACTGTGTGAGTAAGGAACCGTACGCATTCCTTACTTACACAGTTAATATTACACTCCCTTAACGACTAATTTTAAGACGATTTCCTCCCAATATAAATTAATGTTTTCTCTTATTTACTTCTTATTGCATTTACCACTTTCATTTTCCAAATTTATAAAAATTATACCTATATTTAGGAATTTACCAGATGGTAATTTTCAAAATCACTAAGTCTCTAGT
>NZ_JBHTWG010000093.1:0-1707 GCF_042792555.1 Streptomyces sp. NPDC056628 | reverse complement strand
GATGTTTTTTCTACAAGATTTTTTGTTTTATCCAGTTTCTTTAAATATTCATCAGTTTCAGATGCAGAAAAAGCGCTCCCACATGCCTAGCCTTGCTTGGCTAGGTATGTGGCAATCTTCTTCATGTTCTGGCATGCGGCTGTGAGGAGAACTTGTTCACTCACATTTCGTTTTCCCCTCAACCTGCAATAGCGAAGCCCATGCAGCTGTTTTGAATCTGCAAAGCTTCGCTCTATTTTTTCTTTTCTTTTTTTGTAGAGGTTTTTTCCTGAAACAGACAAGCGATTTTGTCTGACCTTTTCTTTATGTTCTTCCCATACATGTCGAGTAATCACTTTCTGCCGATTCTTTGATTTTGTACAGTTTTCAAGCAGTGGGCATGAGGAACATATTTCAGGATTTGATTTATATGACCGGTAGCCTTTTCGGTCAGTTGTTGAGTATGTAAGTGTTTGGTGATTTGGACAAATGTATCTGTCTTGTTCACTGTCATAATGAAATTTCCATTTTGGAAACAAGCCTCGGATAGGGTGATAACGTCTATGTGCGATGACACCAAAGATTTGGCGGTCAGATAATCCTTTACAGATCGGAGTCGTTAAATATCCGGAATCAAGGGCGACGGCTTCTACTTGAAAACCAAATCGTGCGATTTGGTGGTCTAATCGGTCAAGATAAGGCACAGAATCATGGACATTTCCAGGTGTGACGTAGGCATCGGTGATAATGTTGTATTTCATATCTGTTGTGCGGTGATCTAAATAGAAAAAACCTTCTGGTTTGTTTTCACGATACAGATAGCCACTTTCCGGATCGGTTGTACTGTGGCGGATCTCTTTTTCAGCTTTCACCTCCTCTTTGGCTGTTAATGGCTTTTTTCCGTGTTCCTCCCGATCCTCTTGAATGGCTTCATTTAAATCCTTGATATAGTTTTGGGTATCCTGCGCAATTGTTTTTCTTGTGTATTTATGCTTGTTGGCATTGGCTTTAAGGTGTGTGGAGTCGGTGAATAGGACTCGTCCGCCCACCATGTCATGATTGATGGCCTGAAGAACGATCTCATCAAAAATGTCTTGGAAGATGGTTGTATCTTTAAAGCGTGTGCGTCTGTTCCAGCTGATGGTGGAGTGGTGTGGAACCGGGTCGTTTATGTTCAATCCGAGAAACCATCTGTACGCCATATTGTAGTAAATTTCTTTTTCAAGCTGTCTTTCTGAACGGATACCATAGAGGTATCCGATAAACATCATTTTAAATAAAATAAGCGGATCAAGTGAGGGGCGGCCTTTGTTTTCACTGTAGTAAGGTTTCACCTTTTCAATGATGAAAGAGAAGTCTATGTGTTTATCAATTTTCCGAAGCAGGTGATCCTCTTCAACGAGTTGGTCAAGCAGAACAAATTCGGCTGTGTTTTGAGAAGAGTTTCTTGTGTGGAACATGAGAAAGACACCGTCCTTGGTCTTACCCCTGTCAAGTAGACAGCCATAAAAAGCCTAAGCAACCAGTGTGTTACGGTATTCTACCGGAGCACACTGGTTTAATTTTTTCTGGAATCGTTCGTGATTATAGAACTGGATGTAATCTTTAATGCTTTTGTGGAGCTCTTTTTCAGTTTGACATGAAGAAAAGTATGTATTCTCTGTTTTGAGGTGCGAGAAAAATGATTCGATACAGGCGTTATCCAGGCAGTTTCCCTTACGGGAATGG
>NZ_JBHTWG010000092.1:0-1752 GCF_042792555.1 Streptomyces sp. NPDC056628 | reverse complement strand
TACTGAACTTGATTGGGTGATGTCGGTGCCGTCCGCCTGACAGTTGGGTGTCGGCACTGGTAGCCCTGGGGCGTGAGGTACGCGCAGGGCGGCGGACTGACCGACGCCGAGAGAACTACGCGGGAGCGGTTGCGGCTCCAGGCCGTGGAGCGTTTCGAGAGCGGGCAGAAGAACGCGGGGGTTGCCGCTGCCCTGCGGATCAGTGTGCGGTCGGTTGAGCGGTGGCGTCGGGCCTGGCGCGAGGGCGGTGAGGCCGGGGTTCTGTCGAAGGGGTCGCCAGGAAGACCTCGGCTCAACCAAGTCCAGGTCGCGAGGCTGGAACGGGAGTTGGAGCGTGGTCCGCTGGCTCACGGCTGGACGGACCAGCGGTGGACGCTGGCACGGATCAAGACACTCATCGGCCGGCTGTTCCACGTCTCCTACACGGTCGAGGGCACCTGGCGGCTGCTGAAGCGGCACGGCTGGAGCTGGCAGCAGCCCACTCGGCGGGCGATCGAGCGCGATGACGACGCGGTCGAGGTATGGAAGAAAGAGACCTGGCCGCGGGTAAGAGCATCGCGGCGGAGCGCGGGGCCTGGATCGTCTTTGAAGACGAGGCCGGGCAGTCGATGACTCCGCCGCGCGCCAGAACCTGGGGCCGGATCGGTCAGACCCCGGTCGTGAGGGTGAGGGGCCGCGGCTCCGGGCGGGTGTCGATGGCGGGCATGACCTGCTATAAGCAGGGCGAGCGGTCCCGGCTGATCTACGCGATCCGCGAGTATCGCGGCCGCAAGGACGAAGCGAAGGGCTTCGGCTGGCGCGACTTCCGCGACCTGATCGTCCGCGCCCGCATCCAGCTCGGCGGCCCGATCGTTCTGGTCTGGGACAACCTCCGCCTGCACCTGACCGCCGGCATGCGTGCGTTCATCGAGACGAACGCCGAGTGGCTCACCGTGTTCCACCTGCCCACCTACGCCCCGGACCTCAACCCACAGGAGGGCATCTGGTCACTGGTCAAACGCGAGATCGGCAACCTCGCCGCCGGGGACCTCACTCAGATCACCCAAGCCGTGAAACGTCGGCTCAAGAGGATCCAGTACCGTCCAGAACTCGTCGACGGCTGCCTCGCAACCACCGGCCTGACCCTGGAGGACTGACGTGACTCATTCCTCCTCCCAGTTCGCGTAGTCGCCCATCGCCACGTCATCGCACAAGGTCTCCCACAGCCCGTTGTCTGCGAGTGCGGTGGCATCGAGAGCAGCGAGGAGCCGACGAAGCTCGTCCGCCACCTCCTCGAACCTGTCCTCCTCGTCTTCCTCATAGAATGGGAAGCGGGCGATGGTGCCCGCGACGCACCGGTGGAAGGCCCCGAGGTCGCTGTTCACATGCCAGGCGGTCGCAGACCCGATCTTGGGGATCTGCACGACGCGGCGCGAAGCCACATCGACGCCGAGCCGACCGAATAGGCCGCTGGACCCAAAGACGACCAACCCGCTCTCACCGGTTACATCCAGGAGCGTCGCCTCAGTCAGCGGTTGGTACTCATAACCGATCAGCCCTGCTGGGATGCCGACTTCCCGCAGATCGGCGGCGATCTCGGCAGGCACCCCTGGTGAGCAGCCAATACGGACCACGGCGTACTGGGGCAACGGCAACGGCGGGAAGTCTCGGATCACGCGAGCATCATCCTCGTGCTCCGGCCACCCGGGGAAGGCGCGAGCTGGCCCCTGCCACCCTCCGCCGGACCCCGACATCACTCAATCAAGTTCAGTA
>NZ_JBHTWG010000091.1:0-1765 GCF_042792555.1 Streptomyces sp. NPDC056628 | reverse complement strand
CAGGGTTTATTTTTTAATTCCTTTATAACCTTTTTGTCAGTAATTCCGACTTTTTTCAAGGCAGCTATATTTTGTTTTTTCTGCTGTTTCTTCTTCAGCCGCTTTTTCTTCCCAATCAGTGACACCCCCTTTAAACACAAAAGTCACAGGGAAACGAATTTCCCTGTCAATTTAATATTTAAATGGCTTCTGCTTTTTGTGTCGGAATATAGCGAACAGAACCGCGTGACAGTTCGTCTTGTGCTTCAGCATGAAAATAGGAGACTATTGCAAGCATTTCTGAACGAGTGAAACTAATAATCTGTTGTGTATCGTCATCAAGCTTTTGAGCGAAACAATACATATTCTCCACTCTATCCTCTTTAATCTCTGTGCGGCGTTCTCCGTTGTCGAAAATCATTACGTTTTTATCCAAGTCTAGCAACCTCCGTATATAGTAATTTAATATAAGAAAAGCCGCCCCGATCGGAGCGACTATTTAATTAGTCCACAAGCGCAAGTGTCAATGTTTTAAAGCCGCGGCGGGTTTTAACTTCTTTTGGAACAACTTTTAATGGCTCGTCCGTCCAAGGACCTTGCCCTACAATCCCAATGATACGTTGTAGGGAGCTTGCTACGCCCTGAGATACACTGTGATAGCCTTGTCCGTCTGCTGTTAAAAGAACAACGCGCATTGCCTGAATTGTCTCTTTCGTGACTTCATCCTCTAATTCAACCGCATGGGCGACCATGTCTGTAATTTCAATTACTTCTCCGATATGGTCTGATAGAGAGTGTTCAGCGTTGCTTACCGCGTTGTAAAGTTTGATGCTGCTCTTTCTGTCCGTTGCCTGGATAGTTGAAAACATTTGTTGTGTACCTTGTTCAAAAATACTTGGTGATGCTGTTGCAATGTCCTCAGTTGCCAATACGTCAGTAGTGTTTTCAGTGTTTTTAATAGTGTTTGTCATTTTAAAATTCCCCCAAAGAATTAATTTTGTTTTAAGTATTCATTGAATTTTTCAGCTGACACGCGCCATTCTCGACCGACTTTGAAACCTTTAATTTCTCCGTTGTTCAGCATTTTGCGAGCCGTTTTTTCAGATATTTTTAATATCTCGGCTACCTGTTTAACTGTTAAAACCTCTTCACTAGACAAAAAGCGTACCTCCCTCTACATATGTATCACTTCCTTTAAAGGGCTTCAGATTCCTTTATGTTCCCTTTGATGACCTTATCTTACCATCAAGGGATATATCATGTCTACCCCTTTTTACAAATTTCTTCAGAATTTTTTCAGGAAGGATTCGACATTATGCGACATATTGGTAGGAGAAGAAAATATTTCTGTACCAATAATAGAACACATGTTCCTGAATGTAAAGTCCTATTATATATGAAATAACTGGGTATCAGGGATAGAAATGTCCTATCTCTTATGTTCGCACTGAGTATAAATGTTTATAACAGGTTATTATTGACAAACTAAAATAAGTGTGTATATACTCTCTCCATTAAAGGAGATGAATAATTTATGCCAAATCTAGAAATATTAGATATTATTAATATGAAATTAGATACGAAATACAAGCATATTGAACACTTTTTAAAGGATTGGATAGATAAGAAGTACAACAATATGGATGTTTACGAAATTCTTGTATATTTAAAACACTTTAATATATCGCCTAAAGAATAGTCCTCCCTTTTCCGGGAGGATATTTTATTTATTGACAGTTCCCGTGGTTCATGTTAATTAGCACAGAAATGTGGGATTGTCAAGGAA
>NZ_JBHTWG010000090.1:0-1952 GCF_042792555.1 Streptomyces sp. NPDC056628 | reverse complement strand
AAATCGGTTTGTCATTCTGACAAATAACCCTTCGGGAAATAAAAAAAACGGCTCCATAAAGAGGAACCGTTTTGCTTCAAAAATCACGTTTTGTGTTATACTGGAGAAACGAAATTGTGTTTTCAAAATTGTCATTTTCGACATGATAACTTTTCTCGTAGTGTGGTTTTGCCGAACCCACTACTTTTTTTATGTCTCCGAACTTCATTTCTTCCCGTTCCGGCTTAACAATCCCTTTTGATTTTCGATACATATTCATTCCGGAAGGATACATGTGCAGCCGTCCGCCTTTTAAAAATTTCTTTTCCCGACCTTCTACGATCTTTGTTTGCACCTCACAGCCCTCTGAAGCCACTTTTAAGGCTGTTTCCCTGTCTTGGACATCTTCTAGGTCTATATCAGTCAAATAAGCGCTCAAATAGGCTCCTATGTTGTCTATATCCTTTAATGACTTGATTGTTACAAATCCTAAACCCCATAGACTCCTTAATTCAGCATTTTTAATATAAATCTTATCCAAATCATTAAAGCGCATTAAAACATGACAATGCCAGGCTCCACGTCCTTGTGGCTCTACCACCGATAAATAATCTATCGAACTTTCTTTCTTGTATTTATAACGCAACCTGTCGATAAAATTTTGAAAATCACTATAAAGTTTTTTCGTGTCCGTCATATTTTTCTTGTATGTCAAAGTTATATGTAATTCATTTGGCCGTCCTATAAAATTGTTATTTATCAAATAACGCAGCTTCTTAAAGGTTTGTCTCAAAGAATTATAATTTTCCTGCCGATTTTCCGAATGCTCGAACTCCCGGATCTCCCCAGTAGAGAGGTCTACAAACCTATCCTTGTCCAATTTTTTGATATTATTTTTCCGGTTCATCTTCTCCATATGCTGAACTTCAATGACGTGATTCATAGTGGTCACTTTTACAACATCATTTGGAGCTATGAAAACCGCGTCACCATTGCGTTTATCCATCCATTTCCCCTCAATTTTTCCTGTAATGTTTAATTAAAATCAAGTTAATAATAAAGAACCCCAAATCCGAAGTCAGTTTTTCAACAAAAATTAGCGTCCTTTTCCCAAATAGTCCCTATACAATTCCTTAATAGCAAACTCAATTACAGCATCTTTTGAAACTCTTCCAAATTCATTGTGTTTTGTAAAATGTTCGGCTAATAACTCTAGCTTTTTAAATGTTTCAACAGTAATTCGAGGTCCAATTTGTTTTTTCTCTTCCATCCAAACACACTCCTAACAAGTTGTTAACATAATTCTAACATTGGAAATAATAGAATTCAAGAACAGAAAAAAGAAGCACACTCGGAATGATATTTCGTTTCCTTTTGATTCCGAGCCTCCACCCCTTACAATCCCCAAAGGCAACCGACAAGGGAAAATTCGTCCCTTATCGGCACCTCCGGAAATTGTACAGCAAGGGGTCACTCCCAATAAAAAGACTACGACATATAAAACAGGTTTAGCTTCAGAGAAAAAGAGCATAAGGAAACTCGGTGCCACCCTAAAAAAAAGGGTGTCAAACAGGCTGTGCCTGTTGAGTTTCTATGCTCTTAGAACAGGTGCCGTTTTTGAAGCCAAAGATATAGCATAGATACCCCATAGATATAGCAGGGATATACCAAAATATCTCTAGAGATACGGGTATCTATGCTATATCTCTCTACAAGATTCCTCCACACGCTTGACGGAAATGCTTCAGCATTTTAGCACTCACTCGACAGAGTGTATAAGTGCGCCATTCGGAATTTCAAAGCTTCAAATTTCACAGAGAGTGCCCATTTATACACACCCCCTAAATCGTGGTGTGACAATGGGTTCTCGCCGGCTCGAAATCGGTTTGTCATTCTGACAAATAACCCTTCGGGAAATAAAAAAAACGGCTCCATAAAGAGGAACCGTTTTGCTTCAAAAATCACGTTTTGTG
>NZ_JBHTWG010000089.1:0-1990 GCF_042792555.1 Streptomyces sp. NPDC056628 | reverse complement strand
GAGACCGCCCCCGCACGATCGAAGTCCCGCTACACTCCCGCCACCCGGCGGAAAGACCTGGTCAGGCAGCGAAATCCTGCTGGAGTACTAGCCGGGGCGCAGTTCCACCAAGCGACGGTGCGAGACGGCCATACACCGAGGGTTGACCGCACGGGCCTGCGGGCGGCTATGTACGCCTTACGGCACGGGCAAGGAGCCGAGGAGAGCGACTTCGCCGAGCTGCTGGGCATCACAGAACACTCCGTTCACCTCCTGGTGCCGATGGTCGTTGTGGACGAGCTAGACCAGCTCAAGGAGAGCAAGGCTCCGCAGGCAAGGTGGCGCGCGCGGTACACGCTGGCCGTACTTGACCAGCTCTTTCAGAAGAGCACCGAGCACGCAGTGCTCCGCCAAGCGGACGCGGAGGTGCAACGCAACACCGGCGTACGGCGCGGTGAAGTGACAGTGCAGCTCTTGTTTGACCCGCCAGGGCATGTACGGCTGCCGATCAACGACGACGAGATCGTCGACCGGGCGCTCGCCATCAAGCCTCTCTCGGGACGCGAGGTAACAGTCACTTACCTACGACACAGGCCAGGCGACCCGTGCCCGTGTCGCAGGCCTACGCGACGTCAAGCTGAGCATGCCGGTCGACGATGAACCGGAAGCAGACGACCAAGAAGAAGCCCCCCTCCAGAAAACGAGGCGTCCAGGCACCAAGAGAGTCGACGATCACGCGGTGAAGGCCCGCGCCGTGAAGCGGCAGGATGCGGGCATTCCTGTCGGTGGTCGGTCAGGCGAGGTCGGTCAAGATCTCTGGTGTCGTTCGGTTGCTACTTGGCGGGACCGCATTCTTCGAGCGGTTCCGGTGCAGGCACCTGAGTGTTGCTCGCCCCGGCGGGCGTCCAAGTGAGTCCCAAGACCTCGTCCTCGAACAGCACTTTCGACATTGCTGAGAGGTTGGCTTTGCTATTGACGGGTCCCCCCTCCTTCAGAGGCTGCAAGGGTGCGGAGGATGGGCGTGCCCATCGCTGGCCGTAAACGTCGATGAAGGACACCCCGGGAATGTGGTAGCTGACATCCAGGGACATCCCAGGACCTAGCTGGCGTTTCGCGACAAACGCCGGGAGGGTCACCCGCGAGCACGGCGGGAGGGATCCCAGATACAGCATGGTCTTGGCCTCTTTGTAGTCGAGGGGGAACGTGCGGGCGTCGCCTTTGAGTTCTGTGGAGAGGCCGACGACGACCTGATCGACAGGATCGAGTGAGCGGTTCGCTATGTACCCGGTGGTCACGCCAGGCTCTCCGCGCGCCGCGTTGCTGCCGTCGATCTGAGTCCAGCTCGAGACCAGTACGGCTTGCTGGCGGAGTTCTCGGTCAGCGTCCTCGCGTGACTGGTCGAGCTGATCCTGAGCTGTCTGAACGCTGTAGTAGCTGGTCCAGGCGGAGAAGATCAGGCCGCCGGCGGCTGCGAGTGCGGCCACCACTGTGGCGGCCTTCATCCAGTCGATGCGCTGCGGCGGCTTTACAGCGGAGCCGGGAGACTCCGGCTGTGATGAGCCAGCGTCTCCGCCTGATTGCGCCTGTGGCTGCGGGGGCGCCGTGTCGGAGGGATGTGTCTGTGCCGACGCCCCGTCACTAACTGTCGGCTGCGGAACCGCGTCGGCGGGCTCCGCCTGCGATAACTCCCCGTCAGTGGCTGGTTGTGCCTGTCGATCCTGACCCACTCAACCTCCCTAGCCGACTGCCGGACGCTTCCCGTCCGTGTCCGCAGCAGATCTTTCCAGAGTCCGCGGTCAGAGATCAGGGAATCAAAGGGAACAACGAAGGCCCCGTGGCCGGGGCCGGGGTCCTCACGAAGCCGGAGGACACCAAGCCGGACAGGCCCGGGCTGGCCACTCCGCCGACCTGACCGAGTGATCGCGGACAAGGCATACAGCTCTCGCGGCTTCCGCAGCTGCTTGCGGCAACGCGGCAAGGCGGCATCGCGCACACGATCCCCGAAAAGGTC
>NZ_JBHTWG010000088.1:0-2622 GCF_042792555.1 Streptomyces sp. NPDC056628 | reverse complement strand
TGCCACAGTAAATAAAATTGTTAAGAAAAAGAGTCGTAGTTTAATTGCAAATGAACGATCTGAATTAATTAAACGGTTAGGATTTAAAGTCTCCGAACATTCCGCAAAAAGGTATTGGAGCGAATCACGATTTAATGAATGGTATAACAAAGAATTAAATAAGCGGGCGAAGGCTGAAGAAAGAAAAAGAAAAGCGGCTGAAAGAAAAGCCCGACAAGCTACTGAACCCTATTTAATGATTTACTGGAAAGAAAAAACCGACACAATGATGGATGCAAATGTGATAGAGGACTTAAAACGGTCTTACAGACATGTGAGCGTTGATTATCTTATCGAATCTATAAGAGGTTTTTTAGGTGCTAAACTTCCCGCTGAAATAGGAACAATAAGTATGCATGTTGTCCCCAATAATAAAAGGAAACAGCATAAAGCATTTATGAGAAATTTTGATTCTCTTAGACTGGCTGATATGAATTCATGGATTTTGCTATATGAAGGAAAAGCCGATTTAAGGAGATATAAAGATTTATTAATTGCAATAAATGCAGGCATGAGGGTTTTATATGACAATGAAGAAAAGGCTCAATTTATTGGGGATTTAATTCAGAAATATCTCCCGCAAGTAAATATCAAAACGGCGAAACGTTTAGCGAAGGATTTACGATGGAGAGGTGGATTTTAAATGAGTAAGGAAAAAGAGAATAAAGAAAAAAGCGCAAGTAAACCCGTTAAGATACTTACGCTTGATACTGAGACGCGAGGACTTTTTGGGGAAGTCTTCCGCGTCGGATTATATGACGGTAGTAGATACCGTGCGACAAACACTTTTAAAAACCTGAAAACGGTTCTCTCACAGTATACCACAAAATACGATTGTCATGTATTTATTCATAATCTAGATTTCGACATTTCAAAAATCGCAAAGGACATTTTACCTGAAGCGGATTTAAAAAATTCGATTTTTATTAATAATGTCGTTACGGTATTTAAAACAGGTCTTAATGAATCCCAAATAACTGAAGAAAATGAAATTATTTCGCAACCTATTACATTTCATGATTCCAGCAAGCTTGTAATGGGTTCATTAAAAAAGATATGTGAGGATTTTAATATTTCGCAAGAAAAAGCAAAAATAGATTTAAAAGACCATATTTTGAAATTGGGATGGGCGCTTGACGCTGACGGAAACCCCACAAATGACCCGGGTAAATATGATGACCGGGAATCCCAAGGGAATTATTTTATGAAGGTCGATCCGTATGAACCTGAATTAAATGAATATTTACGGTTGGACTGTGTGGCATTATATGAAATTGTTACAATGCTTATTGAAATATCCGGCTTGCCGATTCATGAATTTTTAAAATGTCCTACTACCGCAAGTCTTGCAATGAAAGTATATCAAATGAATTATCCTGAAGATTATGAAAAGGCTATTTCCACGAATTACGGTTATAGCAAATGGGGCGAGTTTACAGAGGATTTTATACGCAAGGCATATTATGGTGGACGTACAGAAGTATTTCAAAGTGAATTAAATGGCGGCTTTCATTATGATGTAAATTCATTATATCCGTACGTTATGAAAGTGAACCCAATACCTATAGGGAAACCGCGTCACCATAAAGGAGACAAAGCCCGAAACGTATTTAAATATTGGTACAGCTATAGACAGGGCGGCGGTTTTTTAGAATGTGATATTCACATACCGACTACTTTACATATACCGCCTCTACCTCACAGAATGTACAAAAAATTATGTTTCCCGGTCGGTAACCTTTCAGGGATATGGACGTTTGAAGAAATTGAATTGGCGTTAGAAATGGGTGCTAAAATAAAAGAAATTCATCAATGTATTTATTTTGAAAAGACCGATTATATATTTAAAGATTTTGTCTCCTATTTTGAAGAGATTAAAAATACAAGTGATGGAGCAAAAAAGACGTTTGCAAAATTAATGCAAAATGCACTGTACGGAAAATTCGGTATGCAAAGGGTTCGGCAAACGATTTTACCTGTCACAGAAATTGAGACATGCGAAGAAAAAGGCTATCCTTATGTTGAATTATTTAACCCTGTATATGGACAAGAATTTATTGAAGCAGCCGTCCCCAGCAAAGCGCCGTATATTCAGCCGCATATAGCCGCCTACGTTACGTCATACGCGCGTATTTTATTATATAGAGGTTTAATTAAACAATTAGAAAAAGGCGATGTGGCATATTGTGATACCGATTCAATAGCATGTGAAGCTATTTTTGATGATGACATGGTTGACGATAGAGAGTACGGTAAATGGAAACTGGAAGGTATTCTTGAAGAAGGTTTATTCATTCAACCAAAAACGTATTATGAAAAATATGCTGATGAAATAAAACCAGAAGAAATAGAAAAAGAAATATCCTCTTTTTCTCGGAATGTATTTAATTATCCCGAAAAAAGCAAAGTAAAACAATATCGTTTGGTCAAAGGTTCGGAGACAATGAAATTTAAAGGCATTCCCGGCGCGTATATCAAGAAATTAAATAGAGGGGTATATTATGATATCCTAGAGAAATTAAAAAGCTTACAGGCGCGTCAGGAGCGCGGAGAAATGATAACGAAAAAAGAAGCCTATTATTC
>NZ_JBHTWG010000087.1:0-2627 GCF_042792555.1 Streptomyces sp. NPDC056628 | reverse complement strand
CCATGAGACCGCCCCCGCACGATCGAAGTCCCGCTACACTCCCGCCACCCGGCGGAAAGACCTGGTCAGGCAGCGAAATCCTGCTGGAGTATTAGTACTCCAGCCGTAGATCGTGATCTTCATGTCTGATTCGCGGCCTGTCGGCGGTAATGGCTGGCCTGGGCTCGGGCCTGGTGGCGACGTCGCCAGGCGAGCCGGTGGGCTACGTCGTGCACGGGCCGGACGACCAGCGTCGTGAACAGTCGTTGGATCTCGTTGCAGGTGAACGGGACCAGCCCGTCCGGGACGAGATGGCGGGCATGTTCGTCGGCGCGGACGACGGCGAGGAAGGCGTGGGCGAGCATGGCCAGGGTCACCCAACGGGACCACGAGGTGAAGCGGCGGAGCTGGTGCTCGTCCAGTCCGGCCAGGCCCTTTCCGGCCTGAAAGGTTTCCTCTACCCGCCATCTCGACCCGGCGACGCGCACCAGCGTGGCCAGGGGCGCCGGGGTCGGCGAGAAGCAGCGGTAGCAGGCCAGTTCACCGGTGGTGCGGTTGCGGCGGATCAGCAGCCGGTGGCTGCCGGGCCGGGGTTCGGTCAGGTCGGTCGCGAAGGCGGTGTCCTCGCCGAGCCCGGCAGCCCGGCAGCGGTCCGGGTCGCACGTCCACGGGTGCGGAAGGTACAGTTCACGGTCCACGGTCGCGTGCCCGCGGCGTCCGGCGTAGACGAGATAGACGGCGACCTGCGCGTTTTCGATTCTGCCGGCGGTGCCGGTGTACTGGCGCTGCACCCCGACGGTGTGCGTGCCCTTCTTCACGTCCCCGGTCTCATCGACCATCAGCACCGCATCCTCGTCGTGCAGATGCTCCAGCACGTACTCGCGCACGTCATCCCGCACGCGGTCGGCGTCCCACCGGGCCCGGCCGAGCAGGTGCTGCATGCCGTGCGGACTCGCCTCCCCGGCCCACTCGGCGATCGACCAGCAGTTCTTGCGCGGCAGGTCCGACAGCAGCCCCCGCACCAAGTTCCGTACCCGGCGCCGTGGCTCCATCCGCGCGAACCGGCCCGCTATCCGGCCCATCAGAAACTCGAACGCCTCCTGCCAGCGGGCAGGGTCTACGCTGTTACCCGCGGCCACCGCATGATCTTCAGTCTTCACACACCGATGATCAAAGGTGGCCGTACCCGTCTCTCAGCCGACCCCATGAGCCGAGGCACGACGGCTGTCACCCACGAGAGCGGCCGTTCCGCCGTTCTGTCGCGGCGAGGCAAGGTGGTTGTCCCCGGATCAGCACGCTGCTTGTCACCCTCAGCTCGCAGCGGGGGTAGCTCGTCCTCTCCGCGCGGGAGGAGGACGCGGCACGCGCTGACGGGGAAGCGGAAACTGATTCACCTGGCGACTCGTCTTGGGCAACGAGCCGAGCGGATGGGAAACCAGGTGGAGTGGAAGGACAGCGGTGTGACGTCGACAGGGAGGGCAGCAGTGCCCCGACGGGCGCGGCGCCGGGCCGGGCAGTGGGTTCTGGGCGAGGGCGGAAAGGGGGAGGCCAGGCGCCGGTGGGTCTGGACGCGGGGGTGGGTGCCCGCCGCGTTCGCGGTGTTGACGGCCGGGCTGCTGGCGTTCCACCGGGCGGTTCCCAACTCCGCGGGCCGCGCGGGCAGTTTACTGGAAGCGTTCCTGCCGTGGCTTGGCCTGGTGGTCCTGGTACTGCTCGGTCTGACCCTGCTGCGCCGTTCAACCACCGCTCTGGTGGCCCTGCTCCTGCCGGTGGCGGCCTGGACGTACCTCTTCGGCGGGCTGTTCCTGCCCGGGGCGAAGTCTGGCCCGCACGACCTGGTCGTGGTGCAGCACAACGTCAGCGACGAGAACACCGACCCGGCGGGCACGGCCCGCGCCCTGGCCGAGGCCGGGCCCGATCTCATCGCGCTGGAGGAGCTGGTGCCTCCGGCACTGCCGGTCTACGAGAAGACTCTCGCCCCGAACTACCCGTACCACGCGGTCCGGGGCACTGTCGGACTGTGGTCGAAGCATCCGCTCACCGATGCCCGGCTACTAGACATCAAACCGCAGGGGATCACGGGGCCCTGGAGTCGCGGACTGCGGACCGTGGTCCACACGCCGCACGGCGACATCGCGGCGTACGTCGCGCACCTGCCCTCGGTCCGCATCCGGGCGAGCGGCCTCGCATCCTCCTGGCGCGACGAGAGTGCCGGCCTGCTGGGCAAGGCCGTCGCCGCCGAGCAGCTGGAAACGGTGATCTTGCTGGGCGACCTCAACGGCACGGTCGACGACCGCGGACTGGCCCCGCTGACCTCACGGATGAGCTTGGCGCAGCGGGGCTTCGCCTTCAGCTTCCCTGCCGCCTTCCCGCTGGCCCGGATCGACCAGGTCATGGCTCGCTCAGCAACCGTCGCCCACATCCGCACCCTGCCCGCCACCGGTAGCGACCACCTACCGGTCGCCGCCCGGATCACACTGCTCTGAAGGAGTGGTCCCACGGACAACAAGCCTGCCTATATGACACCTATCGTGCTTCGGCTCACCTCACCAGCAAGATCACGATCTACGGCTGGAGTATTAGTACTCCAGCAGGATTTCGCTGCCTGACCAGGTCTTTCCGCCGGGTGGCGGGAGTGTAGCGGGACT
>NZ_JBHTWG010000086.1:0-2904 GCF_042792555.1 Streptomyces sp. NPDC056628 | reverse complement strand
ACCACTCCTCCCGGCCTGACTCAACGAGCCAAGCCCCTGGAGGGGGTCAACTTTCAAGCGTCGCCGCTGGTCCACTTTTCAGCCGTCGCCGACAACGGGTCGCACCGCGTCCGCGGGGCACGGCCGAGGGCCCTTTCCCCGAGCTCCCCGGACCTGCCGCCCTCCACGTCGTCACGGCGTGCGACCCCGGTTCTGGCTCAGCTTTCGTGCAGGGGCCACGGTGAGTGACAGCTGAGCGTCCCTGGGCGGCTTGCGAAGTCGCCCGAAAATAGGCGTTGGTCAGTACTGCTGGGCTGACAGTCCGGACCGTGGAAGAGGTCGTGCTCCGGTTGAAGGAGTTGTTGTTCCCGGCGATTGCGGACGTGGCGGTGGTGTCGGTGGACGTGGATATCGAGATAGTGCGTGTTGACGCGCTATGCACCACGGTCGGCGCCGCCTGCCCGGGATGCGGAGCCTGGTCGACCCAGGTTCACAGCTCCTACCTGCGGTTTCCCGCTGACGTGCCGAGCGCCGGACGACGCGTCGTACTCCAGTTACGAGTTCGGCGCTTCCGATGCGGGAACAACATGTGCCCCCGCCGGACCTTCGCGGAACAGATACCCGGCCTCACCCGCAGGCACAGCCAGCGCACCGAGCGACAACGTTCCACCCTTGCCGCAGTCGGTCTCGCCCTGGCCGGCCGGGCCGGTGCCCGGCCGGCTGCCGTCCTGGGCGTGGCCGTCAGCCGCAGCACGGTGTTGCGCCTGGTCGACGCTTTTCCCGAGCCGGAGGTGCCAGCGCCGCGGGTAGTCGGCGTCGACGAGTACGCCACCCGCAAGGGCCGCCACTACGGCACCGTCCTGGTCGATGTCGAAACCCGCCGCCCGATCGACCTGCTCCCAGACCCGGAAGCATCAAGTCTGGCCGCGTGGCTCGCCAAACGGCCCGGCGTCGAGGTCATCTGCCGGGACCGTGCGCCCTTCTTCGCAGAAGGCGCCACAGCCGGAGCCCCTCAGGCGATCCAGGTCGCGGACCGATGGCACCTCTGGCACAACCTCAGCGAAGCCGCCGAACGATCCGTCGCCCAGCACCGCCACTGCCTCCGAGCCCTCGTTCCTGAGACCGCCGGCCTTGGGCCGGAGCCCGCGTCGGAAAGTAAGCCGTCCAGTTCTCCCTGGCCGATGGGCCACCGGTTCGCCGAACGCACACGCGCCAAGCACGCCACCATTCACGCACTGCTGGACGCTGGGCACAGCAAGCGGTCCGTGGCCCGGCAACTTGGCATGAGCCAGAACACGGTCCTGCGGTTCTCCCGTGCTGACGCTCCCGAAGACCTTTTTGATGGGCAGTGGCAGAACCGGGCATCCGTCCTCGACGAGTACAAGACCTACCTCGACGACCGCTGGAACGAGGGGTGCACCAACGCCTGGAAGCTCTGGGAAGAGATCGTCCCGCTCGGCTACAGAGGCAGCTATCAGCGCGTCCGCGCCTACCTGTACAAGAAGCGCACCTCGCCGCGGCCGGTGACTGCCCGGCCGCCCTCACCCCGAACGGTCGCCGGATGGATCCTTCGCCGACCGGACACCCTCACCGAGGCCGAGCAGATCCAACTCAAGTCCGTCCGGACACACTGCCCCGAACTCGACGCTCTGACCCTCCACGTCCGGTCCTTCGCGACCATGCTCACCGAGCGCCAAGGCGAACGACTTCCGGACTGGCTCGACGCCGTCCGACAGGACGACCTTCCTAGCCTCCACACCCTCGCCGCCGGCATCGACCGAGACCACGACGCTGTCATCGCCGGCCTCACCCTGCCCTGGAACTCTGGTGTCGTCGAAGGCCACGTCAACAGGATCAAGATGCTGAAGCGTCAGATGTTCGGCCGCGCCGGCTTCGACCTCCTGCGCAAGCGAGCCCTGCTGGCGTGAATACCTATACCGGCTCCTCGTACACGTCGATCTCGGAGGGCACACGAGCCAGCAGCGGTTCGAGGTGCCCCTCCATGGCAGCGAGCCACTTGTCGAGGCCCGCGTTGGTGTCGTGGAAGAACCAGGAGTTGAAGCTTCCCAGGACGTCCAGGGCGGGTTCGCACTTGTAGCGGAGTTCGCAGTGAATCTGTACGTAGTGGTCGTGCTCACCGCCGTCGTCACTGATGTCGAACTGTCGCGTGAGGTCCACAGTGAACATCGGACGCCCGCTGAAGGCGTACGTGCCGTACTGGAAGAGCAGGCCGTCTGAGTCGGGCCTCGGCTCGGTGGCAAAGCGCTGTAGCGCGAATCGCATGAAGGCCAGGCATGCAGCCCGAGTGGTCAACTCCGTCGTCGACCGCCCGACCTCCAGTTCGGCACGTAGGATATCAAGGGCTTCGGCGATCCGCGGTCTACCGTGCACGCCAGCTCTCCTCGGTTCGGTGAATCAGCACCCTAACCTCGTCGAGCCGGATCAAATCCAGCCCTGACCAGCGAGGCAACCACCTCCCGGCTCGCAACGCTCAGTCACTGCTGCACGGAACCTGTGCCAGAACCATTTCTCGTGAACATTCACGGGCCTGAAGATCCGCGACTGCTGCCCGAGCCGAGGGACAGACTCTGCCCCTGAGAGTGAACCAAGGCAGACCCGGGGTCTCTGGCCGCAACCTGCGCCGACCGACGCGGTGTACCCGCGGGCCCAGGTTCCCCGCTGTGGTCCAGGCCAGTGGTGGCGGCCTCCTCGGACCGCGCTTGAAATCGCGTCGTAGGACAATCGGGCGGTGACGCGACCCCTGAATCGTGACCGCTCCCTTGAAGAGCTTGAACGCGACCGCTGGCCGGCCCCGTCAGCCGACGCCACGCGCCTTGCCGCTACTGCACACGCATTGCGGCGCCGCCCGATCGGCGAGCTCACCGTCGAAGACATGCGCTTGTTGATCGGCCAGGACATAGGACT
>NZ_JBHTWG010000085.1:0-3265 GCF_042792555.1 Streptomyces sp. NPDC056628 | reverse complement strand
AGATGCAGGAGATCAGAACTGGCCGGCACTGTGTTTTCGTGATGCATGTGCACTTGGTCTTCGTGACGAAATTCCGGCACAAGGTGTTCACCGATGCCCACTTGAGGCGTATGGAAGAGATCATGAAGTCGGAACCGGCCGGTGTGAGCACCACCTGGCTGAACCGGGAAAAGCCCTAGCGACGCTCCTTGCCGCAGGCAAAGAACCACGCCGTCCGGCTCCGCCGGACCTGAATCCGCGACGCTCCGCGTCGCGACCAGTAGATTCGCTTCATCACCGGCCTGAAGGCCGATGCACTGCGAATGAATTCTGGTAGCGGCCGGACGGGCACCCCGCGCCCGGTTCGGCGAGGCGCTCGCGGGCGAGGTCGCGGTACCCGTCCGGTCAGGCGGGGTCGACCAGCCAGGCGACCAGGGTGCGCCAGTGCTCGGATTCGTCGGTGTCCCGCGGGCCCACCAGATAGACCTCCTCGATGAGGCTCTGGGTGCGCAGTCCGTGGCGGGCGGCGTAGGAGCCGAGGGCGCTGTAGGTCAGGTCGAGGTCGTCGTGGGGCCCGGCGTGGGTGGCGACGACCGCGCTGCGCGGGGGCAGCCGGAGTTCACGGACGGTGGCCGGCGCGTCCGCGGGCAGCGGCAGCTCGGCGGGTGAATAGACCGTGGCGTGGCCGTGGCCCTCCGTGAACAGCTCGTGGGCGTACCGGCCGCCCGGCGGCAGCACCGGGCGCCGGCCGGCCGCCGCGTCCAGGTCCCGCATGGCCGCGTCGTACCAGCTCAGGTCGGCGCCCGGCGGGACGTCGAGGGACACGGCGAACACCTGCTGCGGCGGCAGGTCGTCCCGGCTCACCGTTCGTTCGGCCTCCGGGTCGAGGAGCTCGCGCAGCGCCTCGACGGCCCGCTGGGTCCGGCCGAGCCGGTCCTCCAGGCGGCGCAGATGGGCCGACACCACCTGCTGTGCCGCCTCGTGCCCGGCCGCGCCCGCGCCGGCGGACTCGGCGCGCAGGAAGCGCCGCAGGTCCGCCAGCGGGAGGTCGAGATCGCGGAACCGCCGGATGGTCAGCGCGGGCCTCACCTGCTCGGGCGCGTAGTACCGGTAGCCCGTGACGGGGTCGACCTCCGCCGGGACGAGCAGGTCCTGTTCGTGGTAGCGGCGCAGGGCGCGGATGCTCACATGCGTGATGCGCGAGAACTCGCCGATCGTCAGTCTGTCGCCGCCCACGGGTCCTCCTCGTCCTCGGCGCCGTCCCCCCGGCACGGGTGCCGGTGTCAGGGTGTGATCTCCAGCCGGGTGATCCTGCCCTGCTCGTCGCGTTCGAAAGTGAAGCACAGGGTGACCGGGCTGCCGGGGAAGTCCCCGGCGACCTCGGCGAGGGCCCGGAAGTCCGCCGGTGTGCCGGTGACCTCGCGCAGGTCGTAGCGGACCGGCGGGACCTCGTCCCGCCAGCGCCGCACCGCGGCGAGCCCCTCGTGGCTGCGCCCCTCGTCGTGGACGACGGCCCTCTCGTCGAACAGCGAGAGGTGCCGCTCCCGGTCAGGGCCCTTCGCGGCCGCGAAGTACGCCTCCACGAATTCCCGTGGTCCCTGCATCGTGCCGTCCGCGCCGTGCGGGGTCGGGGTGTCGTCTGGACCGTTCGGGGTGTTCGGGGTGTTCGGGGTGTTCGGCATGGTCTCGTGTCTCCTCCTCCGCGGGCCGCTGTGCTCGGCGGGCGTCACAGGGCGCGGACGGTGCCGCCGTCCACGGCGTACTCGGTGCCGGCGACCGCTCCGGCGCGGTCCGAGGCCAGGAAGACGATCACTTCGGCGACCTCCTCCGGTTCCGCGGGCCGCCCCAGTGGGATGCCGCCCAGTGACCGCATCAGCTCCTCCAGCGCAGCCTCCCGGCTCAGACCGCTCTCCTGCATGTGCCGTGCCAGGAACCGCTCGGCGGCGTCGGTGCGGATGAAGCCGGGGGCCACCGAGTTGACCCGTACGCCGCTCGGGGCGACCTCGTTCGCCAGGCCCTTGCTGTAGGCGGCCAGGGCGGCCTTCGCGGACGCGTACGCCAGGGTCGACTCGTACAGCGGCATCCGGCGTTGGATCGAGGTCACGTGCACCACGGCGCCCGAGCCGCGGGCCGCCATGTCGGGCACCAGGGCCCGGTCCAGGCGCACCGAGGAGAGCAGGTTGAGCGCCAGTTCCTCCGCCCAGTGTTTCTCGGTGAGCGCCGTGAAGCCACCGGCCGGGGAGCTGGAGCCGCCCACGACGTGGATGAGGACGTCCGGCACGCCGATCCGCTCCACGGCCTGGGCGGCGGCCGACGCGGCGCCTTCCTCGGTGCTCAGATCGGCGGCGACGAAGAGCGGGTCCGGGGTCCCGGGTGCCGTGCGGGCCATCGTGACGACCCGCGCGCCGGCCTCCCGCAGCCGGTGCGCCGTCGCCCGTCCGGTGCCCTGGGTCCCGCCCGTCACCACGGCGGTGCGTCCGTCGAATTCGTTGCTGTTCATGGACACCACCGTGGACCCTCTCCCGGGGAGAGACTCAAATCCGCGCGGCCGTCGGCAGGAACGGCTCCCACCTGCATGAAGACGCGTGAGCGGGGCAAAAGGACTCCCTGACCCGGGGAGGATGCATGACAATCGCCGAGCAGCCCGTCGAGCCCGACGCCACCGACGGCCCCTGCCGCGGACGGCACGACAGCCCGCCTGCGAAGCCTGCTACCGATGCGCCCGAGACGGCGCACGAGCGGGTCAACCGCCGCTGGAACGAGGTCCTGCAGGAGACGCGCGTCGCCCAGACCGGGGTGCAGATCCTCTTCGGCTTCCTGCTCAGCGTGGCGTTCACCCCGCTGTTCCGGGAGCTGGAGACGCTGGACCGGGGCATCTACGTCACGACCGTGGTGCTCGGCGCGTCGGCCACTGGATCGCTCATAGCGCCCGTGTCCATCCACCGCTTCCTGTCCGGTCAGCGCATGAAGGACGAGATGGTGGAGGTCGCGGGGCGTCTCATGATGTGCGGCATGGTCCTGCTGGCACTGACCATCGGCTGCACGCTCCTGCTGATCCTCCGCTTCGTCGTGCCGGGCGTCCTGGCGGAGATACTCGTGGGCGGCGTCATGCTGTGGTTCGGCCTGTGCTGGTACGTACTGCCGCTGCACCTGCGCCGCCGCGCCGAGCGCCGCTCCCGCACGCAGGACGCCTAGGGCGTGTTTCGAAAGTAGCGTCGTCCGCCCGAAGGGCGGGGTCCGCGGCGTCTGGTGCGGTGCATCGCAAGGCGGAGGGTCGTCCGCGTAC
>NZ_JBHTWG010000084.1:0-3649 GCF_042792555.1 Streptomyces sp. NPDC056628 | reverse complement strand
CGCTGAAACAGCTCCCACAACTCATCCGGCACCAGCCGCTCAACGATCCTCACCACAGCCAGCAGCCTACTCAGCCAAATGAGATGACGTCTAAGGCTCCATCTGGCACTGCGGCTGAACGAGTTGCGGGCGGCGGTCGACGGACCGCCGCCCGGTGTGTCCCGCTGAATCCGCAGGCCGGGGCTCACTTGTTCTCGACGTCGCGTTCGAAGTCCTGGGCGCACTGCTCGCGTTCCGCCTGGCTGTCGGCGTGCTTGGCGCAGTCGTTGTAGTTCTGGAACTCGTCGGAGGACAGGAAGGAGACCCCGATCGCGACGATCACCGACGACGCGATGAGTCCCAGCGCGCCGAGGATCGCTCCGGCGATGGCCATGCCCCGGTGCCGCGCACGTCCGCCACGGGCACGCCGGGCGGCGACTATCCCGAGGATGACGCCCAGCAGGCCCAGGATGATGCCGCCGAAGACCGACCAGAAGAAGACGCACGCCGTGATGCCCAGCACCAACGCCGCGATCGCCAGACCGTTGCTTCTGGGAGCCTGGGGTTCGCCGTACGGTTCGGAGGAGTATGCGTTAGGGGCCTGATTCGTCATCTGAGTCCTCGCTCCATGGTTCGCCGTGACATCGCTGTCGTGCCTCGCTGGCCGTGTGCCCCGGGAACCGCGTGGCATACGCGGTGTCAGATGACAGGTGGTGGTGTTGCGTTGGCCGGACGCCGGGCTGCGTGTGGGGTGACGCGCCGCAGTCCGTGGTGGCACTCGCGGTCCGCGCCCCCCATACGCACCGGCCGCCGCTCATCGCCCCCGCACCCCGGAAGAAGCAAGGGCGCCTATAGGGGGCGCGAACTGCATGCCTCGATCCCCCATGAAGCTTCGGTGCGCCTCCCTCACCGATGAACGGGATGAATATTCAAGAGGTGGCGGACCTGCCGCTCTCATAGCGTGTCTCCGTTCCCGCGCACAACCAGTCAATCGGTAGATATATGCGCCGGGACCTGTACCACCAAAGGGGGGAACATGAGGAACCCACAGCGCGCCAAGAAGTGGCGCAGGATTGTCGTCGTCTGCGCGACGATCTTTTTCCCGGGGGTTACCTTCGTCGTCGGCTCGGTCGCAAGTCAGGTCCACGGGACCGCCCGGCTGATCTACATTCTTATCGGGGCAAGCACGGCCACCCTGGCCGCCTACTTCGCGCTGCGCATAAAGCGCAAGTCGAACAGCGCCCAACTCGTCGAGTTCGGAGAAAGCCTCTGCGCGATAATGGAACATCTCGCCTGGCTCGCTGAGAATCCGGCGGATGCCGCCGAGCGCAGAGGACGGATCCGTGACAAGGCCGTCACGCTTCTGGCCACGCATGTCGGCCCCACCGCCCGCTGCGCCTTCTACGCGCTCGAGGGCCAGGGGGCGAGCTTCCACCGCAGAGGCAGCTCCGGCAATATGAAGGCCTTGGAGACCTATCCCGTGGCCAACGGATCAGGCAGCGACCTGCTCTACATCATGAATCGAAAGAATGTCATCAGTATTCCGGACACCCGTAAGACGAACGGAAATCCCAGCTTCAATCTGGGGGACGACTATCGTACGGCGATCGTCGCTCCCGTCTACGCGGGCGAAGAGGCCAAAGGCGTCCTCATTCTGGATGCGCCGAAAGTGGACGATCTCGCGGAAGTCCATGAAAGCCTGGTGCGTATGTTCGCCAACATTCTCGCCGTCACGCAGGCCGCCACTCCGGCCTGACCGCCCGCGAGCAACCCCGAACAGAAAGCGACTCGCTCGACAACTTCATCACAGTCTGGTGAATCGTCGTCCGAGAGCGGGTAAAACGGTCGTGGAACGGGACACTGTGCGCGCGTCTGCAGCGCGCTGCCGAGCCGGGGGGAAGTAATGATCAAGAGTGAACAGGCCGTTGTCGAGTCCGGTCGGCGCTGGGTCGCCGGCGCGATCACGGACGACGAGTACTTCCGAAAAGTGAACAAAACGGTAGCGCAGTCCTTCGCCGGACGGACGGCTCAGCGCGTTGCGACAGCGCTGATCCGTTTCCTCAGCAGGGCCTGAGGCGATCGCCTGGACCTGAGGTGCACTTGGGGGGCCATGCATCTCGGCCGTGCCCATCACCGCGGAGTGGCGCGGTGATGGGTGCTTAGCATGGGCGGGGACGATTAGTACTCCAGCAGCGGTTCGTGTCCTGAGCTGGTGGTTGTCGTTGTCCTGGGTATGGAGGGGATGACTGAAGTCGCTGACTGGGCGGGTGAGTTGGAGTCGGCGTTCGCCCGGGTGGCGGGCCGGTTTGCTCGGGCGGATCTGCGGTGGCGAATGCGCGACTACGTCCGCGGTCTGCTGGGGCGGGCGACACGCAAGAACGGCTGGCAGCTCGCGGAATGGGCAGGCCATCGCACCCCCGACGGCTTTCAGCGGCTACTGAACAGCAGTGTCTGGGACGCGGATGCGCTGCGTGACGACGTTCGCGCCTATATCGCCGAACGGCTCGGGCCGGACGGAGTACTGATCATCGACGACACCGGGTTCATCAAGAAGGGCACCACCTCGGCCGGAGTGGGCCGGCAGTACACCGGAACCTCCGGAAAGATCGACAACTGCCAGATCGGGGTGTTCGCCGCCTATGCCACCGGCTCGGGCCGGGCTCTGGTGGACCGGGAGCTCTATCTGCCCAAGGCCTGGACGTCCGATCGTGACCGCTGCCGGGCGGCGAAGATCCCCGACGAACGTGCCTTCGCTACCAAGGGAGAGCTGGCCCGGGGCATCGTCCGCCGCTGCCTGGCCGCTGGTCTGCCCGCCAAGTGGGTCACCGCCGACGAGGCCTATGGGCAGGACTGGCACTTTCGCCGCCTGCTCGAGCAGCTCGACATCGGCTATGTGGTGGCGGTGCCCAAGTCGCAGCAGATCAAGTCCCTGGCCGGCATCTGGCGCATCGACCAGATGATCGGCGAAGCACCCGGTGAGGCCTGGCAGCGGCTGTCCTGCGGTGACGGTGCCAAGGGTCCACGGGTCTACGACTGGGCCGCAGCCAAGCTACCCGCCAACCTGATCTTCGACCCCGATCCGCCGACCCATCACCGCTGGGTGATGGCCCGCCGCAGCCTGTCCGACCCTGCTGACCTGGCCTATTACCTCGCTTACGCACCCGTCGGCATCGAGCTCTCCGAACTGGCCCACATTGCCGGCAGCCGCTGGGCGATCGAGGAGTGCTTCCAGGCCGCGAAGAATGAGTGCGGCCTGGACGAGTACGAGGTCCGCCGCTACGTCGGCTGGTACCGACACATCACCCTGGCCATGCTCGCCCATGCCATCCTGACCGCAATCGCAACACAACCCCAGACCAGCGGCGATGCCGCAAAGGGGGCTGCAGAAACGGATCAGCCTCGGTCCCGCTCACCGTGGCAGAGATACGGCGGCTCCTGGATGCTCTCCTGCCCCACCCGCGAGCCGACAGCGATCCAGTCACCCACGTGCTGAAGTGGTCTGCCTGGAGAAGACGCCGCCAGGCCGTCGCCCGCCGCTGCCATTACCGAAAACGCAACTCAGGACACGAACCGCTGCTGGAGTATTAGTACTCCAGCAGGATTTCGCTGCCTGACCAGGTCTTTCCGCCGGGTGGCGGGAGTGTAGCGGGACTTCGATCGTGCGGGGGCG
>NZ_JBHTWG010000083.1:0-3835 GCF_042792555.1 Streptomyces sp. NPDC056628 | reverse complement strand
CGCAAGGAGCATCACCACATGAGCAACATCGGCATCCTGGGCGCCGGCCGCGTCGGCACGAACCTCGCCGGCAAGCTCTCCCAAGCCGGACACCACGTCACCATCGGTACACGCAGCCCCGAAGACACCGCCGCCCGCACCGTCGGCCTCGACCCGCGCATCGCCTTCGCCGACCAGCGCACCACCGCCCGCACCACCGACATCGTCATCAACGCGACACCCGGCGACAGCTCCCTCAAGCGCCTCACCGACCTGCGCACCGAGCTCTCCGGAAAGATCCTCATCGACGTCTCCAACGCAACCCACGCCGCCGCAGACGGCCTGCCCGGCGACCTGTGCTACCCCGGCAGCAGCCTCGCCGAGAAACTCCAGAACGCACTCCCCCACACGCATGTGGTCAAGACCCTCAACACCATGCTCTACATGGTCATGACCGCCCCCGAAACCCTGACCACCCCACCCACCGCCTACCTCTCCGGCAACGACGAACACGCAAAGAGGACCGTCACCGGCCTCCTCGCCGACCTGGGCTGGCAACCCGAACACATCGAGGACCTCGGCGACATCACCACAGCCCGCGCCACCGAAGCCATGATCCTCGCCGTCCCCCACATCCTGCGCCGACACGGACTCAAACCGACCGCCATCACCCACACCCACTGACCCCACCAAAACCACACCCACACCACACCAAGAAGCGCGCACCTGCGAAGCAGCCGGACGCAGGGCGCAGGACGCCGGACGCCAGGCGCCGGCAGGAACAACGCCCCCTGGACTGCAACTGACGCCCGCACCCATCGACACCGATCAAGCCCACTACACCGGAGACGACTCCCGAAGCCGCCGACACACGACACCCATTCCCGGGTACAGCGCCACACCGTCGAGCGGCATGCGAACAACCAGACCAAAACACCCCGACCACACCTCGCTGAGCACCTCGAACGCCAAACCCGCACCCGGGCCGCAACGGAACGCCGGCGAGCAGTCGGAAGACCGCCAGACCAGGCTCCAACTCACGACGCCCGCATACACCTGGACACGGCAGCCCCGGCCGGACGGATGGATACGCGGGGGCCCGGGCGGGCGCATGGATGGGGAGCTGCTGTAGGACTACGGTCGGGCCGCGGCCGCGGCGAACGGGCGCTCGGCGAGCGCCTCGCCCGGTCGGGCGGCCAGGCACGGCCGGGCGGACGCCAGCGGGTGGACGACGGGCTGCGGACGGGACTTGAACGGGCGCTGGGTCATTTCGACGGCTCCTTGGAGGACGAAGCGTCGGTTGGACAGAGGTGTTCTCAACAGAAGTGCCTTCCGGTCGCCAGGAGATACGTCGCCAGACGCACCTCCGAAGGCATGTCCTCCGAAGACGTCATGCGGTGCCTGAAGAGGGTCGTGGCCCGCGAGGTCCACAGACCCCTGAAAACCATTGGCGTCCCGGCACCGGCACCGGTGACGTGACCGAGGCGACCAGGGTTTCACGGGCCGGTGTGCGGGCCAGGCCACGGATGCCCATCCGGTGACGCGCTGGATGGGCGGTCCGCCCGGACGAAGTCACGGTACCCGTCCTGCGCGACACCCTGGTTGACCCATCGCCCGCGAACAGCTCCCGTGCACTTCTCGGCAAGAACCAGAGCGCCCTGCGGGTCCTCGGCCTTGCCCAAGAGCTGGCCGAACTCTTCTTCCTTGGAGTCCTGATCGAACGGCGGGAACACGTCCAGGTCCAGAAAGTTCTCGTGCCCGACGTCTTCGACGGCATGGACGTAGACCTCGTACGACGTGCTCGCCGCCCGGACCTCGGCATACCTCACACCAGGGCGCTCGGGCGAGCCAATCGGCCCGAGGAACTGCTCAACCGAACGGCCCCGCCTCAAGGCCCCGACGATGAAGGTCTCCACCAAGTAGCGCACCCGGGCACAGTACGACCCAGTCACGACAACCGACCACCTTGACGATATATAGGAACTTCAACGGGCCCCACAGGCACAGGGAGGATGGAACGTCGGCGATGGATACGAACGGCGAAGCCGAACAGGCCCGGAACAGTGCGATCGCTTCCGGTACGCCGATCCGGCAGCTCTTCCGGGACGTCATCGCCGACCGCCTGCCGGGCCTCAGACCGCCCCAGGCCGCCATGCTGTTCAACGCCGAGGTCGCCCCCTGCGGGGACGACCGGAGCTTCCTTGGCGATTTCTACAACGAGATCCTCCACCAGGACACTTGCCAGTCCGCCACCGCTGACGGCCTCCCTCTGGTCGCGGCCCTCGCTGTCGACGACCGCATTCCCGCCCGGCACCGGTTCCAAGCCGTCGACCTGCTGTTCAGGGCCGCTACTGCCGCCGAGCGCCACCTCGCCGAGACCTGGCCGGCCACCCCGCCACACGCCGATCCCGACAGCGAGGCCCGGGCCCGCAGCGCGGTGCAGGCCCACGTCCCAGATCTGCTGACCCGCTGGTCGGCCGAATGCCCAGCGGTTCGCCTCGCCCTCGCCGGGCTTGCCGTCGTCTTCCCAACTCACCGCACCCTGCCCGCCCTGACACCGCGCCTGCAAACCATCACGCACCAGCACCCCCAGGGCACCGACATCGGCGACTACGTGCGGTTCGCCCTCGTCCTAGCCACCCAGAACGACGACCAGATCCTCACCGCGACAGAGAAACTCACCGACGCCCACTGGATGGGAACAGCACGCGGAGCACCGACACGAGCCCGAGCCCTCCTCCTCCTCGGCCAGATGCTGACCAAGATCGGAACCGCACTCACTCGGCCCCCCGCCCGGCAGTGACGCCTCGCGGACACGACGACGCACCGCGCGTCACCCGCGCTGCCATTTCTCGTGAACATTCCCGGGCCTGAAGATCCGCAACTGCTGCCCGAACCGAGGGACAAACTGCCCCTGAAGTGAACCAAGAAGACTCGGGGGCCTCTGGCCGCAACCTCCGCCAACCGACGCGGTGTACCCGCAGGCCCAGGTCCCCCGCTGTGGTCCAGGCCAGTGGTGGCGGCCTCCTCGGACCGCGCTTGAGATCCCGTCGTAGGACAATCGGGCGGTGACGCGACCCCTGAATCGTGACCGCTCCCTTGAAGAGCTCGAACGCGACCGCTGGCCGGCCCCGTCAGCCGACGCCACCCGCCTTGCCGCTACTGCACACGCATTGCGGCGCCGCCCGATCGGCGAGCTCACCGTCGAAGACATGCGCTTGTTGATCGGCCAGGACATAGGACTGCCCTACCTCCTGCCACTGGCACTGGAGGTACTACGGGACAACCCGATGACAGCAGGGCACATGTACGAAGGTGATCTGCTGTCCGCGGTCCTCACCAGGAACCCGGCGGTCTGGACCGGATCCTCCGAACTCGGCCGAGAACTACGCGCGATCATCTCGAAGTTGACCGACCTGCCGCCTGACCTGCAACAGAAGGTTGAACGGTTCCTGACTCGATAGAGCACCGACGCAGGACATGTCCCATGGCGGTTGCCGCGCCAGCCCCAGCGCCACGCCCCGCTTCTGCAGCCCCGCAGAACAGCTGATCCGATTCGGCGAAGGCGCCTCCCTCGCGTCAGCTCGCATCGACAAGGACATGCGCCGGCTCGCGGTAAATGAGCAGCTCGCTGCAGCCGGGGACGATGACGCCTGATAACACCGCCAGCGATCCGCTCTCCGCCGCCGGGCTCAGGGCGGTGAGGCGCGGCGGCCCCGGCCGACGCGTAATCCGCTGAACGCGCCCCGATCCCCGGCGGGGGCCGCGCCGCCCATCGCGCCCGTCCCTTCCTCCTTCACTCCAGCCAAGGGACGTGGGCCAAACAGCCGCAACGGGGCTGTCAGCAGCCGACTAC
>NZ_JBHTWG010000082.1:0-4240 GCF_042792555.1 Streptomyces sp. NPDC056628 | reverse complement strand
ACCACTCCTCCCGGCCTGACTCAACGAGCCAAGCCCCTGGAGGGGGTCAACTTTCAAGCGTCGCCGCTGGTCCACTTTTCAGCCGTCGCCGACACTCGACAACTGCATTGGTTGGCGGAACCACCCGAGCATGCCCCGTTGACCATGCTGCCGCACCGCGAAGCTCCAAGATCCCCGACAGGGTCAAGGTTAGACCTTGATCTATCCTCGGTCCTTCACGACCGGGACAGGGGCGATCAGACATGGCGTATCGGGTTGGCGACGAGGTGACCGTCTCTTGCGAGCCGGCAAGCGCTCAGGTCGTCTCGGTGAATGCGACCCACATCCGTCTCCAATGGCCATGGGGAGAGATCGACAACTCCGGACAAGTTCGCTGGGACGGGACATTCCACCTCCCGTGGGCCGATTCGAGCGGTGAATGGACCCCGTATCACTTCGAGCCGGCGCCTCCTGCCCTCCGAGAAGGAGATGTCTGCACGGTGTCGATCCCTCCCACTCGCCTCTGCGTGGGGCACTACGAGGAGTACGACCCGCCTCGTGACTTCGGCTGGGTTCCCGTCCCCACCGCCGGAATCTACGTCGTGCCGCCCGAGAGCTTCGACCCGGAGGACGTGGACGAGACCGCGGGGTGCATGCTCTACCTCGGCGGAGCAGAGCCTCACAGAGTAGAACCTGTCCAGGACTGAGTCGCCAACCGCACGTCATCTCGTCCACAGGTCTTGACTATTGCTCGTAGGGCGCAATCGTCCAGCGCATCATTGTCCGGCCCGTGGGACCAGGCTGAAGAGGCAGGGGATAGACCTGTCCGAAGCGGCGTTCGCCGCGATGTCTCAACGAGTGGCCGCCGCTGCCCCAATTGATCCCCAGAACGGGCAGCCAGCGACGTCGATGGCGCCGATCTGAAGCGGCTGGGTCCAACTCGCGCGGTTGAAGCGGTGGAAGTCAGTGTGCTCGTCGACTGCGACCATGAGGCCCCGGCCCTGGTCGACGCTCTGCCAGTCGTTGAGGGCGTCGCCGAGCTTGTTGGCGTCTTGGAGCGGGAGGTCGAGCCACCCTCGCACGTGGGTGCCGTGTTGCGGGATCAGGTCTCCGCCGAACTGACGATGCGCGGCCTGCGCATGCCCTCCCCAGTAGGCGACGTCGGCAAGGCCGTCGGTTGATGGATGGCCTTCTCCGGTCCAGGAGTCCAGGGCAAGCGCGTCACCGAGCACCATGCCGCAACGGTCGACCGGTAGGTCGCCGATGATGATTTGGGCGTCCCCTGCGGCGCCGGCTCAGGGCAGACCGAGATCGATCTCAAGGACGGCGATGGTCGGTACTCCGTCGAAGGGCGACGCCGCCGTGCTGGCCCGCACCATCAATGGTCTGTCATCGGCGGCGCGAACTGCGGCTCACACATCCAGTCGTGGACGTGTCCGCCGCCGTCCGATGCCGCGGCGCTTGCGCGCTCGGGCAGCGGTCGGCCCAGCTGCGGCCGGTAGTCGATCCACGACGCCATCCCCAGCACGAGGACTCCCGACGGCGCCGTCACGACTCCCACGTCGATGTCAGTTTCAGCCATCCGGCGATTGAACCTTTCTTCTGCTCTCAAGATCAAGGTCCGCCCGGGTCAGCCGCTGTGGGCGCCCGTGGCGAGCGTGGTCGGCGGGCCAGCGCCGGGACTCGCCGCAGTTCGAACCCGTGCTGGACAGGTCAGTGTGCCGCGCCTCGGGCCGGGCCGCACACGCGTCCGGCCCGATCGCGTGCGGGACGGCCAGGCGTAGCCCCCGGCAAGAACCGTGCCTACCTGCGCCGCCGATGGGATCCGCTGCACCATCCCGGACAGGGCCGGCCAGGCGCGCAAGCGCCGGAAGCTCGGCCCTCACGGCTGCCGGCCGGCGGCCTTCGCCCCGGTCGACGACGTGAACGTCATGCGGTCGAGTGCGGGATCAACCGGCTCAGGAGGCACACGTTCGCTTGTACGCCGGCACGCGGTCCGTTATGAAGCGACTGACTGTCCTGGTCCTGCCGTCAACGAGTGGCTGTGACCGCGGCCGTCATGCGGTGGGATCCACATTCCACGCGCCAGGAAGATCACTGCCACAGAAGACACAGACGAAGTCGTCCTCACGCACGATGTTGTGTTCCTGGCAGTCGGGGCACCGCCGGAACACCACCTCGTGGGTGAACCCGCGGGGCCGCCCGAGTCCTACCTCGTCCAGAGCACGAGCGACTGCCGACCAGGAGGTGACGTCTGGACAGTATCCGGTGGACTGGTTGCTGACCTCGCCCACGATCCACCGGTCTACTTCGCGCACGAAGCTGATCTCGCCCGCACTCAGAACCATGTCCCGGCCAGCGCAGGCCACGTGCTCGCTTCGCCGCGGCGCCAGCCGAAGCACACCATCCATGCCGACAACGAAGGTGAACGGGTCGGTCAGCTCTTCTGGCGATCGCTCAGCGATCCAGCCGTCGAAGTCAGCCGCCGAGCTGATCGGGCACCCGCCGCTGCCAGGCCGGACTGCAGCCTTCAGCTCAACCGGTCCGACATACCTGTAACCCCGCCCCCGCGCACTCACGTCAGCCAACCTAAAGCATGTCCGACATACGCCCTAACGGGCTTTGTGTTCCGCTGTGTTTGGGTGGTTGAGGAGTTGGTTGATGAGTTGGGTGGTTTCTGTTTCGAGTGAGCAGTCGAGGTTTTGGTTGATGTGTTGGATACGGGTGATAGCGGTGTGGAGTCCGGTGCGGTTGTTGCGGGCGGCTTCGATGCGCATCCAGTCGCGGTAGAGGAGTTCGGCTGTGGGGTCGCTGTCGAGGCCGGTTGCGACGGCTTGGCGGGCGGCGGCCAGGTCGTGGTGCGGGCCTGGGGGGATGCGGTGGGTGGCCACGGTGTGGGCGACGTCGATGATCCGGGTGGTCATTTCCTGGGCCTGGGGTTCGGCCCAGGGCAGTGGCCGGCCGCCGAACGGCTTGCCGCGGACCAGTGCAAGTGCCTTTTCCAGGTCGGTCAGGCCGGAGGTGCCCTGCTGTAGTGCGGGCTCGGCGAGTTGGAGGAAGCGGGTCCAGTCGCAGCGCACGGTGGGGGCGAGCCGGTAGGGGTCTTCGCGTGCTTTGCGGCGCGGCACGTAGGGGTTGCCGGATGGGTCGCTGCCCAGGCAGCTGCGCAGGCCCTGCATGCGGGCGTTGAGGGTGCTGGTCGACCAGGGGCTGGCGGGGTCCATGTCGGCACACAGCGTGTCCGCGCTACGGCCGGGCCGGAAGTACAGCAGGGCGGCGAGCTGCGCCATTTTTGGGCCGTGGCCGGTGCTGTCCACGCCTGTCACCTCGAGTGGCCCCAGCACCCGGATTTCCGGGGCGTGCAGGTCTGGCGCCTCGCCCTCTTCTGGTATCGCGGGTTCCTCGGGAACCGCCCCTGGGGCGTCAGCCTCGGTCGCCATTGCCGTATTGGTGGGGTCCGCGGCGGCCGGTGACGCCCAGGCTGCGGGCACCGCTGCTTCGGCGCCCGGTCCGGTTTCGTCGTCGTGCGGGGTCGAGGATGCGGTGGGGGCTGGGAGATGGAGCCGGGAGGGATCGGTGCCGGCGCCCAGCAGGGCCGGGAAGACCTCGCGGCTCACGTCCGTTGCCGCCGCCGGTGACGGAACCGAGGCGGCAGTGGCTGCCGCGGCGGGCGCTGTGGGCGCGGACTGCGGCGGCGACGCGTGCTCGGGCTGGTGCGTGCTGTCGAGCTCGTCCGGGACGTCCTGCCAGGGGCCTTCGGCGGGGTGGGGTGGCTGGGCGGACACCTTCAGCGCGGTGGTGATCTGGAGGTAGGCGGTGTGCTCCAGGCGCTGCACGGTGATGTCGGTGCCGGTGTATTCGAGCATCTGCGGGCCGCTGAGCGAGGCGTTGAGGATCTCCGCCTCGGGGAAAGGGGCAGCTGCTGTCGTCGCGGGGGCGATCAGGGTGACGGGCACCGTCCCGGCTCGGGAGAGCAGGTCGGCGAATTGCCAGGCGGCGTCCTCGTCCAAGGAGGTCGCGCACACCAATAGATACGGCTGGTGCCGGGTTTCGGGTATCTGGTGTGCTTCCAACAGGCGTTCGCTCAGGTCGCGCAGCGCGTGCGCGGGCTGGCGCATGTGGGTGATCCGTGCGGTGGGCAGCAGCTGTGGCAGGTCGTGGCCGAACCCTAGTAGGGCTTGGTCATCTTCATTCGTGAGTGGCGTGTCTGCTGGGTGGTTGGTGTCGTTGGGATGGTGTGACGCCTGAGGAGATGGCTGAA
>NZ_JBHTWG010000081.1:0-4401 GCF_042792555.1 Streptomyces sp. NPDC056628 | reverse complement strand
ATCGTTGTGTTTGTGGCAGCTGAAGAAGAAACAGGCGTTACAGTGAATTCGTTCATACTGTCAATGTCGTTTCTTATTACTGTTACACCGTCAGTGTTTTGAAGCAGCACGCCATAACCGCCATTTTCATTGCGCTTAAAGCGTATTTTGTTGTTTATTACGCTGTGTTTTCTTCCGCCAGTAAGCAAAATCGCTGTCCTGCCAATGCAATTCTTTATACGGTTATCTTCTACGGTGTTTATATATCGGCTGTCTGCTGTTCCGTCTATTGCGTATGTTCTAGCGTTTTTAATTGTGTTTCCGATCACGTCAACTTCTGAATGGGCTTTCCACATGATACCGCGTCCGGTTCCAGTTAGATCAATAATATTATCGGAAACCTCAGCATCTACTGTTACACCACAACGAATACCGCCGAAACCTTTAATTTTGTTATCTGTGACCACCGTATCTATAGCAGCATCCAAAACAATTGAGTAATCCTGTGTAGAGCCTTCTGTATCATTGTCGCTTACCTTGACATACTTTGATAAATGCACCCTGATATGAACACAATCACCATTGATACGGTTATCTGTTACTAGGGCCATTTCACACAAATACACGTATATACCTTGTGAGGTGCAGCCCTCAACAGTATTATCGTTAACCTTAACGCCTTTCCCCCTGGCAGTAATGCCGTTTTCAAAGCCTATGACTGTATTTCCTGATATATTGGCCCTATTCCCTGTTTCCGTGCTGGATACGCCTATAGAGTCGATACCGTGCGCCCAGGATGATTGACCAGGCTGGCGAATGATTTTATTGTTTGTGATGCTTACGTCTGTGCCGTACCCGTATGAAATGTCATTATCAGCAAAATTACTATCAATAATGACTTCCCCTGCTGTAAATGCCCGAATAGCTCCACGTCCGTTCTCTCTGAATCGGTTTTTCTTGATAATGATTTTGTAAGGATGATCATATTTCAGGCCGCCTTCTCCGAATCCCTCTAGATCAATACCCAGCTGCGGCCCTATTGTGTCGCCGCCGGCATAATTTACGTCATTATCTTCAAATACAAGGCCCTCGCATCCGTTTGTAGCAAAATTGTTTCTTCTCGCTCTCTCTAAAACGCATTTCCTTATTGTGATGCTGCTGGAAGGCGTGTAATCACTATTCCAGTTCATCATACCTTTAGCAGCTACCCAAATATTATCGCCTGTAGCGTGGGTGCATGTGGCTTTTTCGATAGTAACGTTCTTACACCCTCTTATATGGATGCAATAGCCCCATTCGTGCGTTTTCTTGCCTTCTACATAGACATAATCATGATCGTCTCTGTCTCCCATAAAGAAGCCGCCTTCCAGCTCCACATTTTCAAGCAGCTCAAAGTAGAAAATAGAGTATCCTGTGGCACTATTCGGCATAGCGTAAAAGCGTGCTGTTTTTGACATTTTTATTTTCAGGTTTGAAGCTCCGCGAACCCCGCCGCCGTATTCCGGCAAGCTCCCGAACTTACTAACGGGATCAATCAGGAAACGGCCACCAGGAATATAAACGCCGTAATATCCATTCTTGGCCGCGTGCTGGATAGCATCGTTAAAGCCTTGTGTTGTTGCTTCCGCGTTCTCACAGTTCGGATTTATACCCCATTCGTCAAAGTTAATGAAATAATACATCGGTTGTAAGCTTTCAACAGCGCCCATATTAAGCACCCGCCTTTCTGCTTACGTTCGCATTAACAAAGTCGGAAAGGAGATCCGTAAACCGGTAGAACGTTTCATTTTTGGAGACTTCACGGCCATTTAGTGAAAACGTATCGAACATGGCCCGCCGCTGTCCGGTGCTTATTTCTAGCTGGATACTCATTCCGGTTCTATTCTTATTTGCGACATTCGCCGGATCTGTACCGGATAAGGCTGCACCCTCCGGCAATAACTCAGCTGAGAAGCCCGCAGCATTCAAGGTTTCCGTGAGTTTCCCTGCATTTTCCTGATCCGTCCCACCTACTAAAATATGCTTTTCATCTGAAGCATAGCCATGTAGCGACAACGTGAAATCATGCTGGCTTAATAGTTCAAGGGCTTGAGGCTCATCAAAATTCGTGCTAGTGATATGCAAAGATGTATTTCCTGATGCCTTCAATCCTTCAAATAGATACGTGGAATAAGATTTACTTAGCTCCCTGGCAAGCTCACTTGTTCCACCCTCAATCCCGCCGCCGTGAGGCGCAAAGATTAGGACAGACGTTCCAAGCTCTCGCGTGAATATGTTGTAATTCACGGGATCTTCATTAGCCTGCAATTCCTCAAAATTCCGGTACTGATCCGCTGCCATAGCACTGTTTAACCCGATTGTCACAAGGGATAGCACAAGTAGCATTGAAAAACAAAACCGCAGCATGTTATACTTACGGCACTCCGCTACTTTGCGGGGTACTAGGTAGAGAAGGTCAGGCCCGCCAAAGCTCGCCTTCTCTGCCCCCTTACCCTTTTTTGAGGCTCCCACTATTCTATTTTGATTGATAAACACCTTTTATCACTCTCCATTTTAAATTTATTGAATTTTCAAAATATAAAATGCGTTAGCTGTCCTGGTATCACATTTTGACCACCCCCTTAAAGGCTTGAGGTTGTTGCTCCGCGCCCTCCTATATTTTCGCTACTATATAAAAACGATTGCTGTTCACGCTGCCGACATATCCAGTCCAGTTTGACTTGCTGTATAGATTGTATTTGATCAGATATGTTCCTGTTCCATACTCACGCCGGACAGACGGAACACTAAAGCTTTTTACAGGCGTTGATCCGGTAAACGATCCTGAGCCGACTCGCCCTGTGTGTATCAGTCCTTTATCTGACCACTTATACAAGATGGCTTTGTAATACAGGCGTTTTGAGCCTTTCTTTTCTGCCTTGTAGTCGATTGTTGACGCACTCGGACTGTAAGTCGTGGCATCCGTCCAAACTCTTATTGAATGGCCGTTTCTATTCTGCCAGCCTGACCATGCCGCCGAAGCACTTTCCGGAAGTACCATAACCCCCAATGTAATGACAGCAACTAAAGCGAAAATAATCTTTTTCATTTTGCGTCCTCCTTCATTATTTCTTCCAGTAAACTTAAATCGTCAGAATCAATCGCAAGAGTCTGATCCCTGCAAAAAGGGCAATAGATTTCAGACGTACAGGCAGGCCTTTCTAAAAACAACCATTCCTCGCAGTCATCGCAATAGTATCCGATTAATGTTCCGTTCACTTTTGGCATTCCGCGCCCTCCTTCTCTTCCGGCGGCCACCATCCACGAACCAAGTACCCACTGATCGCCGCGGTAACTGACACACAATTTAATCTCAAACTCTGATTGTCGAAATAATACGCCAGAATTATTCCTATGGAATCAGCAACGCCCGACATTATGAGAAGCATCAATACTCTAAATGCAAATTTCACTCCGCGCCCTCCTTCACAGGTAGAAACAGATCAATCATAAACAAGTTAGGGGTGAAAACCCCATCCGGTTTCGCCTTCTCAAATTGAAAAACCTCTACCACGAATCCTAGATCATGCGCCGCTTGTATCCTTTCACACGCTTCTTTTAGGGTTCCGGCTTTGACTGACGTCACAGCTTTTTTATACATTCTCCGCATCCTCCAATAACTCAGTATTTCGGTAAACATCACCGATGATTTCAAGATCGCCTGCCATAAAAGCACCACTACCATTTCCAAGACCTATATCAAGATAAAAACCAGCTTGCTTGTTGTCATACTTAACTACGAACTTCGTATCAGTGTTATGATCCAAAATGAAATCATTGTCATAAATCATCTTTCCGTTCTTATCCTTCAACCCGGTGTTCCACATGAGAGCTGCATTTTTTTGTGTGCTATCTGCAATCCTAATCAGATGAAGTGATGAGTCGGTATGGCGGTACAATCTCCATCCCACGGCTGTAATAATGAGATCCATTCCCTCATCATCCCAATAATGCATCTGCTCTCCATCCCAAACTCTGTATGCTGTGTTCATTGTGTTTCCCCCTTGATTATTTCAATCGGTTTATCTCCGCAATCTAAACGTGTCATATTGTAATCTTTAATAATTTCAAGTTGCTCCATGGTATTGATAACAATTTCGCATCCTGCGACCGGAAGCCAAACTCTATCACCGATTTTGTATTCCACCTCCTTCTCGAAGAATGTAACTTCATTGATATGAACATTAACAAGTGCTTCACGTCCGTCACTGTGTTTCATTTTCCATCCGCCGCCCCAAGGTCTGTCTAATTCGAATCCTTCTTCAGCTACTTTCTTCATGGCCTCCACCATTTCTTCAAATGATTTATACTGCTTTACTGTTGTTTTCGCCATTTTAATTCCCCCTTAGTGATCTTATGGTTTTATTTTATTCTCTATTAGAG
>NZ_JBHTWG010000080.1:0-4768 GCF_042792555.1 Streptomyces sp. NPDC056628 | reverse complement strand
CGGGCGGATAGCTGCGGGGCATCACGGCCTCCGAAGGCTGCTGGATCGTCAATTGTCCAGCAACCCGACTCCATTAGAACCGGGGCATACCACTCCACCGATCCCGGAGCGGTTCACCGAACCAAAGCTCCGAGCTGTCTTCGACAAGCTCAAGACCAAGTACGGCACGGTCTTGGTGATCGTGGACCAGCCCGCTTCCATCGGCGCCCTCCCACTGACCGTCGCCAGGGACGCCGGCTGTCAGGTCGCCTACCTGCCAGGACTCGCCATGCGCAGGATCGCCGACCTCTACCCCGGCGAGGCCAAGACCGACGCTAAGAACCTCTAACAGAATGCTCTGCGAGGACTTGAGAGCTAACTCAGAGGCCGTGAACGAACGCGGTTGCTACTCTCCGGACGTGACCCTGACCGACCTCAACAACGGCTTTCGTGACGATGAGCAGCGGCGGCGCGTCCAGAGGGTCGTTCACGATCGCCTCGCAGACGACCGTGACCCGCAGGAATGCCGCTTCCTCATGCGGTTCTGGTGGCAGCTGGTCATGTCGTATCAAGAGGTGTCGATGGACCAGCTCAGCCTGAACGTCGGTAAGCCGAAGCTGGACGTGATCGAGGCGCTGATCAGCGCCATCAGGTCGTCCCATGCCGACATCGACGCCTGGATCACCACCACACAGCAAGTTTTTCCAGTGATCCAAGACCGCGGCTTCGAGGCTGCCCAGAACAACGAACGTTAACGCGGCCGGAGCTTCTTCAGCCGTCGCCAGCAGATGATGCTGCAAGCGAGGCTGAGGAAGGCTTCGTGGATGTCATCGCGTATCTCCCAGCGGATGCGTAGGCGGCGGAACCAGTGCAGGTGGGCGAACGCTCGCTCGACGACCCAGCGTTGGGTGCCCAGGCCGGAGCCGTGTTCGGTGCCGCGGCGGGCGATCTGCGGTTTCACGCCGAGGTCCCAGACCAGGCGGCGGTACTTGTCATGGTCGTATCCGCGGTCGGCCAGCACCGCCTCAGGGCGGCGCCGGGGCCGGCCGCGCTTGCCCCGCACGGGCGGCACGGCCTGGAGGAGGGGGATCAGCTGGGTGACGTCGTTGCGGTTGCCGCCGGTCAGGGTGACGGCGAGCGGGATGCCGGTGGCGTCGGTGATCAGGTGAGGCTTGCTGCCCGTCCTGCCCCGGTCGACGGGGCTTCGTCCTGTCTTGGCTCCCCCTTTAACGCTCGGATGTGGGAGCCGTCGACCGCCGCCAGGGAGAAGTCCAGGGCGTTCGCGCTGCGGAGTTCGGCGAGGAGGACCTCGTGCAATCGGGGCCACACTCCGACCTCGGTCCACTCGGCCAGGCGATGCCAGCACGTCATGCCCGAACCGAAGCCGAGTTCCTGCGGCAGGTGCTCCCAGGCAATCCCCGTGTGCAGGACGAACAGAATGCCCTGGAACACCAACCGGTCCGGATGCCGCCTGCGACCCGGATGCCGGAGCCGACGCTCAATCTTCGGCAACAGCGGCTCGATCACCGCCCACAACTCGTCATCGACTTCCCACGGCTTCGGCCGAGCCACTCCGCACCCCCGGATCAACGCTCCCGGGGTGATCCAACCACCTCGAAGATCATTTCGTTAGGAGTTCTTATAGGGTCGTTCGCTGTGCTCGACGGAAGGAGTGGGCATGCCGAACGGTGACGACCATCCGGGCCCAGGCCGCCGGGACCACGTCGTGGGAGTCGTGCGGGACGCGCTGGGCGCGACGGGACAACTGGTCTCCGGCCTCCGTACGGCCTTACTCGCGCTGCCCGTGCTGATCCTGCTCGCCGGGTGCGCCCTCACCGTCCCGCTCGGCGTGGGGCTGCTCGCGGCGCCGGCCGCCCTGCGGGCCCTGCACGGCCTGGCCGGGCTCGAGCGCGCCCGGCTGGCCCGCTCCGGCCCCGAGGTCCTGGCGCCGGCACCACCTCCGACCGTCCCGCGCGCCGCCCTTCGCGATTCCACCACCCGGCGTGAACTGCGGTGGCTGGTCCGGCACGTCGTCGTGGGCCTGCCGCTGGGACTGCTCGGCCTCTGGCTGCCCGTCCTCGCCGTACGGGACCTTTTGTTCCCGCTGTACTGGCGGTTCGTCCCCGCGGACGTGACGGCCACCTCCATCGGCATCGGCTCGTCCAGCTCCTGGGCGGACGCGGTCGCCGTCGCCCTCCTCGGCGTCGGCTGGATCGCCATCGTCCTGGGCCTCGGCCCCGCCATGGCGCGCGTTCAGGGCGGCCCCGGGCGGCGCCTGCTGACGGCCGGACCGGAGACCGACCTCTCCCTGCGCATCGCGGAGTTGACCGCCACCCGCGCCGCCGCGCTCGACGCCCACGCCGCCGAGCTGCGCCGTATCGAACGCGCCCTGCACGACGGCACGCAGAACCGGATCGTGTCCGTGACCGTGCTGCTCGGCGCCGCCCGACGGATGGTGGCCCGCGACCCGGACGGCGCGCAGGACCTCCTGGAACGCGCCCAGTCCGCCGCCGAGCAGGCGCTGGCCGACCTGCGGGCGGTCTCCCGCGGCATCCTGCCGCCCGTCCTGTCCGACCGCGGTCTGGCCGGGGCGCTCACCGGGCTCGCCGCCGAGTGCGCCGTGCCGTGCCGCGTCGACGTGGACATGCCCCGGCGCTGTGCGGCCTCGGTGGAGGCGACCGCCTACTTCGCCGTCGCCGAGGCCCTCACCAACATCGCCAAGCACAGCGGCGCGACCCGCGCCACCGTCACCGCCCGGCTGGCCGGCGGACGGCTCCTGCTGACCGTCGACGACGACGGGCACGGCGGCGCCACGGCCCCCGCCGAGGCGCGCGACGACGGCGGGCCCGGCACCGGCTCCGGTCTCGCCGGGATCCGGCGGCGCGTCGCCGCCCACGACGGCACGTTCCGCCTGACGAGCCCGCCGGGCGGCCCGACAACCCTGGAAGTGGACCTGCCATGCGGATCGTGATCGCCGAGGACGACCCCCTGCTGCGCGAAGGGCTGGCCCTGCTGCTGCGCGCCGAGTCCCTGGACGTGGTCGCCACGGCCGGCACTCCCGACGACGCCCTGGACGCCGTCGACCGTCACGAGCCGGACGTGGCCATCCTCGACGTGCGGATGCCGCCCACCCACACCGACGAGGGCATCCGCGCGGCCGTCGAGGCACGCCGCCGCCGTCCCGCACTCGCCGTGCTCGTCCTGTCCGCCTACGTCGAGCAGAGCTTCGCCACCGAACTCCTCACGGGCGGCGTCGGCGGGCTCGGCTATCTGCTGAAGGAACGCGTCGGCCGGGTCGAGGAGTTCCTCGACGCGCTGCGCCGGGTCGCCGGCGGTGGCACCGCCATCGACCCCGAGGTCGTCGCGCAGCTCTTCACCCGCTCCCGCCGCGACACCCGCCTGGAACGCCTCAGCCCCCGCGAGAAGGACGTGCTCGGCCTGATGGCGGAGGGCCTGGGCAACAGCGCCATCGCAGAACGGCTCGTCGTCACCGAGGGGGCCGTGCACAAACACATCCGCAGCATCTTCGCCAAGCTCGACCTGTCCCCGACGGACCAGCTGGACCGGCGGGTCGCGGCCGTCCTGCACTACCTGGAGGACGCCCGCCGGCGCTGAGGGAACCGGCCCGGGGTACAGCCTGCTGTACCCCCACTCGGGGTGTGCGCGGCAATGATCCGCCGGGCGCCCGGTGGTGTGCTGAGGACACGTCATCAGCGACCGCCGAGAGGACCCGCAGTGAGGACCGAGACCCCCGCACGAACGAGCACGGCACCGGCCGGCCGCACGGAAGGCACCCTGCGCGGCAGCCTCCGCCGCCATCCGCTGACCTGGTTCTTCACCCTGGCCTACGGACTGAGCTGGGTGGCCTGGCTGCCGTACGTCCTGTCCGGGAACGGCCTGGGCGTCTGGGACTTCACCTTCCCCGGTGGGGCCGCCGCCTCCCAGATCACCGGTGTCCTGCCCGGCGCCTACCTCGGCCCCATCGGGTCCGCGCTGCTCATCATCGCCCTCACCGAGGGACGCGCCGGACTGCGTACCTGGCGGGGCCGCATGACGCGGTTCAAGGTCGGTTGGCGCTGGTACCTGGCCGTCCTGGTGTCGGTGCCGCTCGCGCTCACCCTGGCCTCGGTGGCGCTGTCCGGCGACGGCCCCGCGCAGCCCTCCGCCACGGTCCTGATCGCGTTCCTGCCGGGCCTGGCCGCCCAGATGATCACCACCGGGCTCGCGGAGGAGCCGGGGTGGCGCGAGTTCGCCATGCCGCGCATGCAGCGCCGCAACGGGCCCCTCGCCGCCACCCTGATCGTCGGTGTCCTGTGGGGCGGCTGGCACCTGCCGCTGTTCCTCACCGACTGGGGCGGCGGCCCGGAGGTGGCCTGGACGGAGCCCGTCGAGTTCGTCGCGACGGCCACCCTGTTCAGCTTCGTGATGACCTGGGTGTTCAACCGGTCCGGCGAGAGCATGCCGCTCGTCATGCTGCTGCACTGCGGGGTCAACAACTACTTCTCCGTGGCCGGCGAGGACCTGTTCCCCGGGATGTCCCGCGCCGATGTGACCCACGCCTTCTTCCTCGCCTCCCTGGCCGGAGCGGTCATCGCGCTCGCCGTCACCCGCGGCCGCCTGGGGCTGCCGAAGCGGCGGCCTGCCCTCGCCGAGGCAGCAGCCGGCACGTCGGCCATGTCCTCGCCGCGGCCAGCACCCTGATCGAGGTGCCGCGCGCAGCCCGGTGCGGGGGATCGGGCTGCGCGATCAGCGGCCCCTGAAGGCCGCCGGCCCCCGCTCGCACCGGGCG
>NZ_JBHTWG010000079.1:0-5054 GCF_042792555.1 Streptomyces sp. NPDC056628 | reverse complement strand
GGATTGAGAGCTTGCTCTTATGAAGTTAGCGGCGGACGGGTGAGTAACACGTGGGTAACCTGCCCATAAGACTGGGATAACTCCGGGAAACCGGGGCTAATACCGGATAATATTTTGAACTGCATGGTTCGAAATTGAAAGGCGGCTTCGGCTGTCACTTATAGATGGACCCGCGGCGCATTAGCTAGTTGGTGAGGTAACGGCTCACCAAGGCAACGATGCGTAGCCGACCTGAGAGGGTGATCGGCCACACTGGGACTGAGACACGGCCCAGACTCCTACGGGAGGCAGCAGTAGGGAATCTTCCGCAATGGACGAAAGTCTGACGGAGCAACGCCGCGTGAGTGATGAAGGCTTTCGGGTCGTAAAACTCTGTTGTTAGGGAAGAACAAGTACCGTTCGAATAGGGCGGTACCTTGACGGTACCTAACCAGAAAGCCACGGCTAACTACGTGCCAGCAGCCGCGGTAATACGTAGGTGGCAAGCGTTGTCCGGAATTATTGGGCGTAAAGGGCTCGCAGGCGGTTTCTTAAGTCTGATGTGAAAGCCCCCGGCTCAACCGTGGAGGGTCATTGGAAACTGGGAGACTTGAGTGCAGAAGAGGAAAGTGGAATTCCATGTGTAGCGGTGAAATGCGTAGAGATATGGAGGAACACCAGTGGCGAAGGCGACTTTCTGGTCTGTAACTGACACTGAGGCGCGAAAGCGTGGGGAGCAAACAGGATTAGATACCCTGGTAGTCCACGCCGTAAACGATGAGTGCTAAGTGTTAGAGGGTTTCCGCCCTTTAGTGCTGCAGCTAACGCATTAAGCACTCCGCCTGGGGAGTACGGCCGCAAGGCTGAAACTCAAAGGAATTGACGGGGGCCCGCACAAGCGGTGGAGCATGTGGTTTAATTCGAAGCAACGCGAAGAACCTTACCAGGTCTTGACATCCTCTGAAAACCCTAGAGATAGGGCTTCTCCTTCGGGAGCAGAGTGACAGGTGGTGCATGGTTGTCGTCAGCTCGTGTCGTGAGATGTTGGGTTAAGTCCCGCAACGAGCGCAACCCTTGATCTTAGTTGCCATCATTAAGTTGGGCACTCTAAGGTGACTGCCGGTGACAAACCGGAGGAAGGTGGGGATGACGTCAAATCATCATGCCCCTTATGACCTGGGCTACACACGTGCTACAATGGACGGTACAAAGAGCTGCAAGACCGCGAGGTGGAGCTAATCTCATAAAACCGTTCTCAGTTCGGATTGTAGGCTGCAACTCGCCTACATGAAGCTGGAATCGCTAGTAATCGCGGATCAGCATGCCGCGGTGAATACGTTCCCGGGCCTTGTACACACCGCCCGTCACACCACGAGAGTTTGTAACACCCGAAGTCGGTGGGGTAACCTTTTTGGAGCCAGCCGCCTAAGGTGGGACAGATGATTGGGGTGAAGTCGTAACAAGGTAGCCGTATCGGAAGGTGCGGCTGGATCACCTCCTTTCTATGGAGAATTGATGAACGCTGTTCATCAATATAAGTTTCCGTGTTTCGTTTTGTTCAGTTTTGAGAGAACTATCTCTCATATATAAATGTATGTTCTTTGAAAACTAGATAACAGTGTAGCTCATATTTTTTTAATTTTAGTTTGGTTAAGTTAGAAAGGGCGCACGGTGGATGCCTTGACACTAGGAGTCGATGAAGGACGGGACTAACGCCGATATGCTTCGGGGAGCTGTAAGTAAGCTTTGATCCGAAGATTTCCGAATGGGGAAACCCACCATACGTAATGGTATGGTATCCTTACCTGAATACATAGGGTAAGGAAGACAGACCCAGGGAACTGAAACATCTAAGTACCTGGAGGAAGAGAAAGCAAATGCGATTTCCTGAGTAGCGGCGAGCGAAACGGAACATAGCCCAAACCAAGAGGCTTGCCTCTTGGGGTTGTAGGACATTCTATACGGAGTTACAAAGGAACGAGGTAGACGAAGCGACCTGGAAAGGTCCGTCGTAGAGGGTAACAACCCCGTAGTCGAAACTTCGTTCTCTCTTGAATGTATCCTGAGTACGGCGGAACACGTGAAATTCCGTCGGAATCTGGGAGGACCATCTCCCAAGGCTAAATACTCCCTAGTGATCGATAGTGAACCAGTACCGTGAGGGAAAGGTGAAAAGCACCCCGGAAGGGGAGTGAAAGAGATCCTGAAACCGTGTGCCTACAAATAGTCAGAGCCCGTTAATGGGTGATGGCGTGCCTTTTGTAGAATGAACCGGCGAGTTACGATCCCGTGCGAGGTTAAGCTGAAGAGGCGGAGCCGCAGCGAAAGCGAGTCTGAATAGGGCGTTTAGTACGTGGTCGTAGACCCGAAACCAGGTGATCTACCCATGTCCAGGGTGAAGTTCAGGTAACACTGAATGGAGGCCCGAACCCACGCACGTTGAAAAGTGCGGGGATGAGGTGTGGGTAGCGGAGAAATTCCAATCGAACCTGGAGATAGCTGGTTCTCCCCGAAATAGCTTTAGGGCTAGCCTTAAGTGTAAGAGTCTTGGAGGTAGAGCACTGATTGAACTAGGGGTCCTCATCGGATTACCGAATTCAGTCAAACTCCGAATGCCAATGACTTATCCTTAGGAGTCAGACTGCGAGTGATAAGATCCGTAGTCAAGAGGGAAACAGCCCAGACCGCCAGCTAAGGTCCCAAAGTGTGTATTAAGTGGAAAAGGATGTGGAGTTGCTTAGACAACTAGGATGTTGGCTTAGAAGCAGCCACCATTTAAAGAGTGCGTAATAGCTCACTAGTCGAGTGACTCTGCGCCGAAAATGTACCGGGGCTAAATACACCACCGAAGCTGCGAATTGATACCAATGGTATCAGTGGTAGGGGAGCGTTCTAAGTGCAGTGAAGTCAGACCGGAAGGACTGGTGGAGCGCTTAGAAGTGAGAATGCCGGTATGAGTAGCGAAAGACGGGTGAGAATCCCGTCCACCGAATGCCTAAGGTTTCCTGAGGAAGGCTCGTCCGCTCAGGGTTAGTCAGGACCTAAGCCGAGGCCGACAGGCGTAGGCGATGGACAACAGGTTGATATTCCTGTACCACCTCTTTATCGTTTGAGCAATGGAGGGACGCAGAAGGATAGAAGAAGCGTGCGATTGGTTGTGCACGTCCAAGCAGTTAGGCTGATAAGTAGGCAAATCCGCTTATCGTGAAGGCTGAGCTGTGATGGGGAAGCTCCTTATGGAGCGAAGTCTTTGATTCCCCGCTGCCAAGAAAAGCTTCTAGCGAGATAAAAGGTGCCTGTACCGCAAACCGACACAGGTAGGCGAGGAGAGAATCCTAAGGTGTGCGAGAGAACTCTGGTTAAGGAACTCGGCAAAATGACCCCGTAACTTCGGGAGAAGGGGTGCTTTCTTAACGGAAAGCCGCAGTGAATAGGCCCAAGCGACTGTTTAGCAAAAACACAGGTCTCTGCGAAGCCGTAAGGCGAAGTATAGGGGCTGACACCTGCCCGGTGCTGGAAGGTTAAGGAGAGGGGTTAGCGTAAGCGAAGCTCTGAACTGAAGCCCCAGTAAACGGCGGCCGTAACTATAACGGTCCTAAGGTAGCGAAATTCCTTGTCGGGTAAGTTCCGACCCGCACGAAAGGTGTAACGATTTGGGCACTGTCTCAACCAGAGACTCGGTGAAATTATAGTACCTGTGAAGATGCAGGTTACCCGCGACAGGACGGAAAGACCCCGTGGAGCTTTACTGTAGCCTGATATTGAATTTTGGTACAGTTTGTACAGGATAGGCGGGAGCCATTGAAACCGGAGCGCTAGCTTCGGTGGAGGCGCTGGTGGGATACCGCCCTGACTGTATTGAAATTCTAACCTACGGGTCTTATCGACCCGGGAGACAGTGTCAGGTGGGCAGTTTGACTGGGGCGGTCGCCTCCTAAAGTGTAACGGAGGCGCCCAAAGGTTCCCTCAGAATGGTTGGAAATCATTCGTAGAGTGCAAAGGCATAAGGGAGCTTGACTGCGAGACCTACAAGTCGAGCAGGGACGAAAGTCGGGCTTAGTGATCCGGTGGTTCCGCATGGAAGGGCCATCGCTCAACGGATAAAAGCTACCCCGGGGATAACAGGCTTATCTCCCCCAAGAGTCCACATCGACGGGGAGGTTTGGCACCTCGATGTCGGCTCATCGCATCCTGGGGCTGTAGTCGGTCCCAAGGGTTGGGCTGTTCGCCCATTAAAGCGGTACGCGAGCTGGGTTCAGAACGTCGTGAGACAGTTCGGTCCCTATCCGTCGCGGGCGCAGGAAATTTGAGAGGAGCTGTCCTTAGTACGAGAGGACCGGGATGGACGCACCGCTGGTGTACCAGTTGTTCTGCCAAGGGCATCGCTGGGTAGCTATGTGCGGAAGGGATAAGTGCTGAAAGCATCTAAGCATGAAGCCCCCCTCAAGATGAGATTTCCCATAGCGCAAGCTAGTAAGATCCCTGAAAGATGATCAGGTTGATAGGTCTGAGGTGGAAGCATGGTGACATGTGGAGCTGACGAATACTAATAGATCGAGGACTTAACCATATAATATGAAGCAATGTTATCTAGTTTTGAAGGAATATACCTTCATAGTTTGGTGATGATGGCAGAGAGGTCACACCCGTTCCCATACCGAACACGGAAGTTAAGCTCTCTAGCGCCGATGGTAGTTGGGACCTTGTCCCTGTGAGAGTAGGACGTTGCCAGGCAATTCGGAGGATTAGCTCAGCTGGGAGAGCACCTGCCTTACAAGCAGGGGGTCGGCGGTTCGATCCCGTCATCCTCCACCATATAAATTATATATATATCATCGCGGGGTGGAGCAGTTCGGTAGCTCGTCGGGCTCATAACCCGAAGGTCGCAGGTTCAAATCCTGTCCCCGCAACCAAATGGTCCCGTGGTGTAGTGGTTAACATGCCTGCCTGTCACGCAGGAGATCGCCGGTTCGACCCCGGTCGGGACCGCCATTTATGTTGGCTCGGTAGCTCAGTCGGTAGAGCAGAGGACTGAAAATCCTCGTGTCGGCGGTTCGATTCCGTCCCGAGCCACC
>NZ_JBHTWG010000078.1:1873-5079 GCF_042792555.1 Streptomyces sp. NPDC056628 | reverse complement strand
AACACAGTGGACGCGAGCAACTGAGGACAAGCCCTCGGCCTATTAGTACCGGTCACCTCCACACGTTACCGTGCTTCCAGATCCGGCCTATCAACCCAGTCGTCTACTGGGAGCCTTACCCCATCAAGTGGGTGGGAGTCCTCATCTCGAAGCAGGCTTCCCGCTTAGATGCTTTCAGCGGTTATCCCTCCCGAACGTAGCCAACCAGCCATGCCCTTGGCAGGACAACTGGCACACCAGAGGTTCGTCCGTCCCGGTCCTCTCGTACTAGGGACAGCCCTTCTCAAGACTCCTACGCGCACAGCGGATAGGGACCGAACTGTCTCACGACGTTCTAAACCCAGCTCGCGTACCGCTTTAATGGGCGAACAGCCCAACCCTTGGGACCGACTCCAGCCCCAGGATGCGACGAGCCGACATCGAGGTGCCAAACCATCCCGTCGATATGGACTCTTGGGGAAGATCAGCCTGTTATCCCCGGGGTACCTTTTATCCGTTGAGCGACGGCGCTTCCACAAGCCACCGCCGGATCACTAGTCCCGACTTTCGTCCCTGCTCGACCCGTCGGTCTCACAGTCAAGCTCCCTTGTGCACTTACACTCAACACCTGATTGCCAACCAGGCTGAGGGAACCTTTGGGCGCCTCCGTTACTCTTTAGGAGGCAACCGCCCCAGTTAAACTACCCATCAGACACTGTCCCTGATCCGGATCACGGACCCAGGTTAGACATCCAGCACGACCAGACTGGTATTTCAACGACGACTCCACCTGAACTGGCGTCCAGGCTTCACAGTCTCCCAGCTATCCTACACAAGCCGAACCGAACACCAATATCAAACTGTAGTAAAGGTCCCGGGGTCTTTCCGTCCTGCTGCGCGAAACGAGCATCTTTACTCGTAGTGCAATTTCACCGGGCCTATGGTTGAGACAGTCGAGAAGTCGTTACGCCATTCGTGCAGGTCGGAACTTACCCGACAAGGAATTTCGCTACCTTAGGATGGTTATAGTTACCACCGCCGTTTACTGGCGCTTAAGTTCTCAGCTTCGCCCGACCGAAGTCGGACTAACCGGTCCCCTTAACGTTCCAGCACCGGGCAGGCGTCAGTCCGTATACATCGCCTTACGGCTTCGCACGGACCTGTGTTTTTAGTAAACAGTCGCTTCTCGCTGGTCTCTGCGGCCACACCCAGCTCAGAGCGCGAAGCTCATCACCGGACATGGCCCCCCTTCTCCCGAAGTTACGGGGGCATTTTGCCGAGTTCCTTAACCATAGTTCACCCGAACGCCTCGGTATTCTCTACCTGACCACCTGAGTCGGTTTAGGGTACGGGCCGCCATGAAACTCGCTAGAGGCTTTTCTCGGCAGCATAGGATCATCCACTTCACCACAATCGGCTCGGCATCAGGTCTCAGACACAAGGTGTGCGGATTTGCCTGCACACCGTCCTACACCCTTACCCCGGGACAACCACCGCCCGGGATGGACTACCTTCCTGCGTCACCCCATCACTCACCTACTACCAGCTCGGGTCACCGGCTCCACCACTCCGACCTCGTCCGAAGACTCGGCCGGCGGCTTCACGGGCTTAGCATCACTGGATTCGATGTTTGACGCTTCACAGCGGGTACCGGAATATCAACCGGTTATCCATCGACTACGCCTGTCGGCCTCGCCTTAGGTCCCGACTTACCCTGGGCAGATCAGCTTGACCCAGGAACCCTTAGTCAATCGGCGCACACGTTTCTCACGTGTGAATCGCTACTCATGCCTGCATTCTCACTCGTCAACCGTCCACAACTCGCTTCCGCGGCTGCTTCACCCGGCAGACGACGCTCCCCTACCCATCACAACACCCGTTGGGGCTATACGCTGCAATGACACGACTTCGGCGGTACGCTTGAGCCCCGCTACATTGTCGGCGCGGAATCACTAGACCAGTGAGCTATTACGCACTCTTTCAAGGGTGGCTGCTTCTAAGCCAACCTCCTGGTTGTCTGTGCGACTCCACATCCTTTCCCACTTAGCGTACGCTTAGGGGCCTTAGTCGATGCTCTGGGCTGTTTCCCTCTCGACCATGGAGCTTATCCCCCACAGTCTCACTGCCGCGCTCTCACTTACCGGCATTCGGAGTTTGGCTAAGGTCAGTAACCCGGTAGGGCCCATCGCCTATCCAGTGCTCTACCTCCGGCAAGAAACACACGACGCTGCACCTAAATGCATTTCGGGGAGAACCAGCTATCACGGAGTTTGATTGGCCTTTCACCCCTAACCACAGGTCATCCCCCAGGTTTTCAACCCTGGTGGGTTCGGTCCTCCACGAAGTCTTACCTCCGCTTCAACCTGCCCATGGCTAGATCACTCCGCTTCGGGTCTTGAGCGCGCTACTAGATCGCCCTATTCGGACTCGCTTTCGCTACGGCTTCCCCACACGGGTTAACCTCGCAACACACCGCAAACTCGCAGGCTCATTCTTCAAAAGGCACGCAGTCACGAGAACAAAGACAAGTCTTCATTCCGACGCTCCCACGGCTTGTAGGCACACGGTTTCAGGTACTATTTCACTCCCCTCCCGGGGTACTTTTCACCATTCCCTCACGGTACTATCCGCTATCGGTCACCAGGGAATATTTAGGCTTAGCGGGTGGTCCCGCCAGATTCACACGGGATTTCTCGGGCCCCGTGCTACTTGGGTGTCTCTCAAACGAGCCGTTGACGTTTCGACTACGGGGGTCTTACCCTCTACGCCGGACCTTTCGCATGTCCTTCGCCTACATCAACGGTTTCTGACTCGTCTCACGGCCGGCAGACCATGAAAGAGAGATCCCACAACCCCGTATGCGCAACCCCTGCCGGGTCTCACACGCATACGGTTTAGCCTCATCCGGTTTCGCTCGCCACTACTCCCGGAATCACGGTTGTTTTCTCTTCCTGCGGGTACTGAGATGTTTCACTTCCCCGCGTTCCCTCCACTTGCCCTATGTGTTCAGGCAAGGGTGACAGCCCATGACGACTGCCGGGTTTCCCCATTCGGAAACCCCCGGATCAAAGCCTGGTTGACGACTCCCCGGGGACTATCGTGGCCTCCCACGTCCTTCATCGGTTCCTGGTACCAAGGCATCCACCGTGCGCCCTTAAAAACTTGGCCACAGATGCTCGCGTCCACTGTGCAGTTCTCAAACAACGACCAACCACCCATCACCCCCG
>NZ_JBHTWG010000077.1:4306-5695 GCF_042792555.1 Streptomyces sp. NPDC056628 | reverse complement strand
CGTCCGCGGCTGTGCCAGATGTCGGGGGAGGTGCAGGCTTCCTGGGCTTCGGGTCCGGTGAGGATGAAGCCGCGGGAGTCCAGGGCGAGGGTGTCGGTGAGCCATTCGGTGTGGGGGTCGGCGCCGGTGAAGACGAAGAGGCTTCGTGCGGGGAGGCGGCGGTGGTCTCCGGTGCGGTTGTCGACGACGTCGAGTTCTTCGAGGACTTCTTGGCCGATGACTTCGGTGACCTCGGTGTGCAGCATGATTTCCACGCGGGGGTGGCGTTCGACGCGGTCGATCAGGTAGCGGGACATGCTGGCGTCGAGGCTGGGTCCTCTGACGAGGAGGTAGACCTTGGGTGCGTAGCCGGCGAGGAAGAGGACGGCTTGGCCGGCGGAGTTGCCTCCGCCGACGACGGCTACGGGGTCGGTGCGGCATTGCTGGGCTTCGTAGACGGTTGCGGAGTAGTGGACGCTGGTTCCTTCCAGGCGTTCGATGCCGGGTACGTGGAGGCGGCGGTAGTGGGCGCCGGTGGCCAGGACGACGGTGCGGGCGGTGATCTCGGTGCCGTCGGCGAAGGTCACGGTGTAGTGGTCGTCGTCTTTGGGGTGCAGGCCGGTCGCTTCTTGGGGGAGGCTGAATTTGGCGCCGAATTTGTCGGCTTGGAGGACGGCGCGTTCGGCGAGTTCGGCGCCGGAGATGCCGGAGGGGAAGCCGAGGAGGTTTTCGATGCGGGAGGATGTGCCGGCTTGGCCGCCGGTGGCCATCGCTTCGACCACGGTGGTGTCCAGGCCTTCGGAGGCGCCGTAGACGGCGGCGGCGAGGCCGGCGGGTCCGGAGCCGACGACGAGGACGTCGCCGTGGTGTTCTCCGGCGGGGAGGGAGGGCAGGCCGATGAGGCGGGCCAGTTCGGCGTTGCTGGGGTTGCGTAGCAGGGTGGTGTCGCGCCAGATGACGAGGGGGGTTTCGGCTGGGCTGACGCCGAAGCGGCGCAGGAGTTGTTCGGCTTCCTGGTCGGTTTCCAGGTCGATCCAGCGGTAGGGGAGTCGGTTGCGGGCGGCGAATTCGCGTAGTCGTCGGGTGTCGGGTGAGTAGCGTGAGCCGATGATGCGGAAGCCGGCGCCTTGTCCGACGAGCAGGGCGCGGCGGCCGAGGCAGGCGCGTAGTACGAGGTCGCCGATGTCGGAGTCGCGGGTGACCAGGTCACGCAGTTGGTCCATGGATACGGCGAGGACTTCGCCGGGGTCTTTGGTCACGGCGGTGTAGAAGGCCACTTGTCCGTTCATCAGGCCGAGTTCGCCGATGAAGCGGCCGGGGCCGTGCACGCGCAGTACGTGTTCCTCGGGGGTGCCGTAGTCCTCGACGATGGCGACCGAGCCACTGAGGACGACGTAGAACGTCTCGCAC
>NZ_JBHTWG010000077.1:0-4211 GCF_042792555.1 Streptomyces sp. NPDC056628 | reverse complement strand
CCGCCCGCAGTTGGGGCACTTGACGGTCGTCGCCTGCAGGGTGCTCATGCCGCTTGCGCTCCCTTGTCGTTGTCGGGCTGGTCGTAGGTGACGACCAGTTCTGCGTGCTGGGCGTCGACGCGGACGGTGGCGCCGTCCTGGACGTCGCCGCGCAGCAGGGCGCGTCCGACGAGGGTTTCGACCTCGTGGGAGATGTAGCGGCGCAGGGGCCGGGCTCCGTAGACGGGGTCGTAGCCTTGGTGGGCGATCAGTTTGCGTGCTGCTTCGGTGAGTTCGACGGTGATGCGGCGTTCGGCGAGGCGGCGGCGCAGTTCGTCGAACTGCAGCTCCACGATTCGTTCGATCTGGCGTTCGCCGAGGGGCTTGAACAGCACGATGTCGTCGACGCGGTTGAGGAATTCCGGGCGGAAGTGGCCGCGCAGTTCGCCCATCACCAGGGCGCGGGCGTCCGGTTTGATCTCGCCGTCGGCGGTGGCGCCGTCCAGGAGGTACTGGGAGCCGATGTTGGAGGTCATGATGATGACGGTGTTGCGGAAGTCGACGGTGCGGCCCTGGGCGTCGGTGATGCGGCCGTCGTCCAGGACCTGCAGCAAGGTGTTGAAGACGTCGGTGTGGGCCTTCTCGACCTCGTCGAACAGCACCACCGAGTAGGGCTTGCGGCGCACCGCCTCGGTGAGCTGTCCGCCTTCCTCGTAGCCGACGTATCCGGGCGGGGCGCCCATGAGCCGGCTGACGGTGTGCCGCTCCTGGTACTCGCTCATGTCGAGGCGGATCATGTTCTCCTCGGAGTCGAACAGGGCCGCCGCCAGGGTCTTGGCCAGCTCGGTCTTACCCACGCCGGTGGGGCCGAGGAAGATGAACGAGCCGATGGGGCGGCGCGGGTCCCGGATGCCGGAGCGGGCGCGGATGATGGCGTCGGTGACGAGTTTGACGGCCTCGTCCTGACCGATGACGCGTTCGTGCAGGATCTCGTCCAGGCGCAGCAGCTTCTCGCGTTCGCCCTCCTGCAGGCGGGCGACCGGCACGCCGGTCCAGGCGGCGACGATCTCGGCGATCTCCTCCTCGGTGACGACCTCGCGCAGCAGCCGGTTCTCGCCCTGCTTGGCGGCCAGTTGCTCCTCCTCGGCCTTCAGGCGGCGCTCGAGGTCCTGCAGGCGGCCGTAGCGCAGTTCGGCGGCGCGGTTGAGGTCGTAGGCGCGTTCGGCCTCCTCCGCCTGTTGGCGGACCTGTTCCAGTTCCTGGCGCAGTTCCTGCACGCGGCGGATCGCCTGCCGTTCGGCCTCCCACTGGGCACGTTTGGCGTCGGCCTCCGCCCGCAGATCCGCCAGCTCGCGGCGCAGTTCCTCCAGGCGGGCCTTGCTGGCCGGGTCGGTCTCCTTGGACAGGGCCGCCTCCTCGATCTCCAGCCGGGTGACACGGCGGGTGATCTCGTCGAGTTCGGCGGGCATCGAGTCGATCTCGGTACGCAGCCGGGCACAGGCCTCGTCGACGAGGTCGATGGCCTTGTCGGGCAGGAACCGGTCGGTGATGTAGCGGTGGGACAGGGTCGCCGCGGACACCAGCGCGGTGTCCTGGATCTTCACACCGTGGAAGATCTCCAGACGTTCACGCAAGCCCCGCAGGATCGAGATGGTGTCCTCCACACTCGGCTCGTCCACCAGCACCTGCTGGAAACGGCGTTCCAGGGCGGCGTCCTTCTCGATGTGCTTGCGGAACTCGTCCAGGGTGGTGGCACCGATCATGTGCAGTTCACCGCGGGCGAGCATCGGCTTGAGCATGTTGCCCGCGTCCATGGCCCCCTCCGCGGCACCCGCACCGACCACCGTGTGCAACTCGTCGACGAACAGCAGAATCTGCCCCTGAGCCGCCTTCACCTCGGCCAGCACCGCCTTGAGGCGCTCCTCGAACTCGCCCCGGTACTTCGCCCCCGCCACCAGCGAACCCATATCGAGCGCGAACACCGTCTTGTCCCGCAGCCCTTCGGGCACGTCACCGCGCACGATGCGCTGGGCCAGACCCTCGACGATGGCGGTCTTGCCGACGCCGGGGTCGCCGATGAGGACGGGGTTGTTCTTGGTCTTGCGGCTGAGGATCTGGGTGACGCGGCGGATCTCCCCGTCCCGGCCGATCACCGGATCCAGCCGCCCCGACCGGGCCTCCAGAACGAGATCGCGGCCGTACTTCTCCAACGCCTCATACGCCACCTCGGGGTTGGCCGAGGTGACCCGCTGGTTGCCGCGGACCTGGGTCAGCACGCCCAGGAACGCATCGCGGGTGACGCTGTGCTCCTTCAGCAGGCGCCCGGCAGCCGTCGCCGAGCCCTCCTCCGCCAAAGCCAGCAGAAGATGCTCCACGGACACGTACTCGTCCTTCAGCCGCTTGGCCTCCCGCTCCGCGGCATCCAGCAACCGGGACAGGCGCTGGGTGATGAAGACCTGGCCGGGTGACGCGCCGGGGCCGGTGACCTTCGGGCGGCGGGCGAGTTCCGCCCGCACCGCCGCACGCAACTCGTTGGGGTCGGCGCCGGTCTGCTGCAGCAGCCGCGGGATCAGACCCTCCTCCTGCTCGAGAAGCGCGAGCAGCAGATGCTCACCGTCGACCTCGGTCTGCCCCATCCCCACGGCCGCGCTCTGGGCCTCCTGGAGTGCTTGCTGGGACTTCTGCGTGAGACGGTTCATGTCCATGGCGGTATGTCACTCCTCGTGCCGGCGCGGCGCAGTGCGGCTTCGAGCAGACTGATGCGGTCCAGCAGATCCAGCACCAGACCGATGGATGCGTAGTTCAGACACAACCCGATGCGCAGCCGCTGCACCCGGGCGAGGACCGCCGGCGCCGCCCAGTCGAACACCAGGCGCCCCGCGGCGTCACGCTCGGCCTCCACCAGGCCCAGAGCGACGAACCGGCGGACCAGATCGGGATGGACCCCGGAGCGACGGGCCACGGCATCCAGGGAAAGCCTGGGCACCGGCACCAGCGCATACCGCACGGCCGTGGAACTCGCGCCCGTCTGTACGGGACGCTCGCCCGCGTGCGCCTGGTCGGTCCGACCGCCGGTGGCCGCCCATGAGGGTCGGTCGCTCATCACGTCCTCCTGGGGTCGAACGAAGAGGTGGCGGCGAGCTCCTCGAACAGCTCCCGCTCCCGGTCGCTGAGCTTGGGCGGCACCATGACACGCACTTCGGCATAGAGATCGCCGTCGGCACCGCGCGGGTTCGGCATGCCCTCACCACGCAGCCGCAGCCGCCGCCCGCTGGACGAGCCCGCGGGCACCGTCACCTTGGCCGTACTGCCGCCCGGCGTGGGCACCGGAACCGTCGCTCCCAGCGCCGCCTCCCAAGGGGCCACCGGAAGCTGCACATACACGTCCCGGCCATCGAGGCGGAACCGAGGGTGCGGCCGGATCCGCACCCGCAGATACAGATCCCCCGCAGGGGCGTCACCACTGCCCCGGCCACCCTCACCCGCCAGCCGGATACGCTGCCCATCGGTGACACCCGGCGGCACGTCGACCTCGAACCGCCGCGGCTCCCCACCAGGACCAGCAAGCGTGACAGTCCGGCGCCCACCCCTGTACGCCTCCTCGACCGTGAGCGGCAACTCCGCCTCCTGGTCGGCCCCGGGCACACGCATCCGTCCCGCGCCCCCGAAGAACGAGCCGAACAGATCCTCGACGTCGATACCCTCCGCGCCGAAGTCGTCGCCGAAACCGGTGGAGTACCGGACGCGGGGGCCGCCCGCGCCCGCCGTCCTCCGGGCGCGGAAGCCGCCGCCGGGTCCCCCGCCGACGCCGGCGCCGGCACCGACCCGCTCCTCCCAGTCCTCGGGAACCTTTCGGAAGTCCTCGCCGAAGCGGTCGTAACGGGCCCGGGTCTTCGGGTCGGACAGGACGCTGTACGCCTCGTTGATCTCCTTGAAGCGTTCCTCCGCCGTGGGGTCCTTGTTGACGTCCGGGTGGTACTTGCGGGCGAGTTTGCGATATGCCTGCTGGATCTCGTCCTGGCTCGCGGTCCGTGACACGCCCAGCACCTCGTAGAAGTCCCGTGCCATGACCGCTCACTCCCGCTTGGCGACGGTCACGGCGGCGGGCCTGAGTTGCCGCTCGGCCTCGCCGTAGCCGGGGCGCAGCACCTGCGCCACGGTGTTCGGTTCGGCGTCGGGGTCCTGGACCACGCCGACGACCTCGTGCCGGGAGGGGTCGAACGGGACGCCGG
>NZ_JBHTWG010000076.1:0-6760 GCF_042792555.1 Streptomyces sp. NPDC056628 | reverse complement strand
AGGGCCGCCTGTAGATCCCCGTCCACGGACACTGGCAGGGGCTTCCGCTCCAACGCCCAGTCGAGCACCGCATCAGCAACCGTGTGCAGCGTGATGTTGGTGCGCTGGGAAACCTCCCGCAGCACCTCGAACCCAGCCCCAGGCTCAAGCCTGCACACCGCGGCCAGGACACCGATGGCCTGGTCGACCATCGCATGCGAATCGACCGCCCGGCGCAGCTGCGCATTCTCCCGCTCCAGCCACGCCACCACGTCATCACGACCATCGGCAGGCAGAAAGCGCTGCTCACGGGAAGTCGTCATCACCGGCTCCCCACAGGGCGAGGTCTATTTCTAGTACGCCTGCCCGCTCACGGAACCGCGGGCCTGGGGGACCCCAAGGCCGCCCACGCGAGCCTCACGGAGGGGGGACGGCCGGCCGCCGGGTGGCGCGCCGAAGCGGTCGACGCCCCGACATGGTCGAAGGGCCGGTTCGCTGCCTGTGCGGGCTCAGCTGCTTTCCCAGGTCACCGGCCACGGCACGCGTGGCGGCCCGCAGCAGCCAGGCGGCGATCTGCCAGTTGGAGCTGCCGGGGTTCTCCACCTTCGACAAGATGGCCTCGAAGATCCGCACCGAGGTGAACGCCTCGATCCGTACGGGCATCCACGACCGCATGAGTGCCGCTCAGCGGGCGGGGCTGCTGCGGCTGCTGGAGGAGCGCGACGGCGATGGGACGACGCTGTTCAACCGGCTGAAGAAGCCCGCGCAGGGCCCGACCTGGTCACACTTCAAGAACCTGACCAGGCGTCTGGAGTGGGTGGACGGTCTCGGAGACACGGACGTGTGGATGGAGGGTGTCGCTGCGGGGAAGATCACCGACTTTGCCGGGGAGGCGGACGCGGCGGATGCCTCGGAGCTGCGGGGCTTCGTCCCCGTCAAGCGCATCGCGCTGGTCGCGGCCCTGACGCACAAGGCGAGGATGCGGGTACGGGACGACCTCGCGACGATGTTCTGCAAGCGGGTGGCGACGAAGATCAAGAAGGCCAGGGCGGAGCTGGAGGAGACCCAGCTCGCCGAGCGGGAGATCGTCGAGGCCCTGATCGGGAACTACCGCACGGTGCTGAAGAACATCGACGAGGGCGGCCCGGCCCAGGAGGCGCTCACGAGGGCCGCGGCCATGACCGCCGAGGCTTGAACGACTCCACCTTGTTGGTCGCCGCGGTCACCCGCCGGCGAAGCGGCGCATCCGACAGATACCGAAGGAGCTGGACGGTGCGGATGACGCGGCCGACCTCGCGGAAGGCGGCAATCGGTTCTCCCAGTGGATCGGCTTCGGCAACCGCGGCATCATCGCCGACAACGACCCCATCGAGCAGGAGAAGGCGATGAAATTCAACGCCCTGCTCACGAACGCGGTGATCTTCCACAACGCCCTGGACATCGCGGAGATCGTGCGGCAACTGCTGGACGAAGGGTGGGAGATCGACCCCGAAGACCTGGCACACATCTCGCCGTACCTGACCGAACACATCAACCGGTTCGGCGAGTACAGCACCCACGAGCTCGGCATCCAGCCCGACGCGTACGACCCAAAGCTGGATGTCGACTTCACCCCGCTCCGTGAGCAGGACCTCACCGCCGCCAGCCTCGGCCAGGCCGCCTGACCCAACGTTCTCGCCTACGCGGCCGCCCTATTCTTGGATCGGGATGTGGGTCGGCTATGCGGTTGGCCGCAGAAAGCCGACGACGGCCTCCTTCTCCATCTCGATACCCTGCTCGATCTGAGGCGGGACAGGTTCGAACGCATCCACCTGGATGGAGCGCGAGCCGGAGCCACGGGTCCAGGTGGCGATGGCCAGGCCGTCGGCGATGACGGTGGGCCGGATGAGGCCGCCTCCTGGCCAGACGCGGGCCTGGTGGAGAGCGGGGACAGACACCTCGCGGGTGCAGGAGCCGATCAGGTAGTTGTCGTAGGCGGGCAGCATGCGAACGTCCGGGGTGTCAGACGAGTCTGGGAGTCGTTTCACCCGCCCGGCGAGCACGGTCAACGCGCCGTACTCGGTGATCGCGCCCGATTCCGCCAGCAGTTTCCAAGCCCTGCGGGCCCAGGTGACCGGCAGCCCGGACCAGGCGGCGAAGTCCTCCAAGGTGGCGGGGGCGTGCGCGGCAAGGTAGCGGCGGGCCAGCTCGGCGAGAGCAGAGTCTCCCTCCCACCGGAAGCGCCCGGTGGAGGGCAGCCAGTCGTCGAGCAGTACATACGTGGCCTCACCGGCGCGCTGCGGGCCGTGACAGAGGGTGCCGGTGAGTGCCGCGTGGCGGATCAGGTAGAACGGCGCCTGCCCGTCCGGCGGAATACCGAGGGTGGTGAGGTGCTCGGTCAGCTCAGCCCGGGTGAGTGGGCCGTGCGCGGCAAGAACCCGCCGGATGAGATGGTCGGCGTGCTGGCGCAGATCATCGCCCAGCCCCAGCTGCTGGTAGCGGCGGCTGGTTGTGGCAAGGAACCGAGGGGCGAGCAGTTGCAGGGCCCAGTGGGCGTCGTCGCTGGGGATGGTGTGCAGGGTGCCGCGCATGTACCAGTTGCGGACGATGCTCCGCTCGTCCTCATACGCCGCGCGGATGGCCTGGGCGGTGATGTTCAGCCCACGTACCCGGATGCCCAGGTCGGCGGCCGTGGTGTCCTGGGCCTGGATGGCGAAGACCCGTCGGACGACCGCCTCGGCAGTGGCCTCCCGTGCCCCGCCGGCCAGGGCCTGCGCACAGGCCCGCAGCCGGCGGACGCTCTCGCGGTCAAGCATCGGGTTCTACCTCTCGGCCGACGCGGTCAGGAGACGGCCTTGTCGAGGACGCGGGCGAGTTCGGCGGGCGCGGACAGCATCGGCCAGTGTCCGGTGGGCAGGTCGAAGCGTCGCCACGGCGGCTGGTTCAGGTAGGCCAGCATCGGCACCTCGGCATCCAGCAGGCCCGTGAAGTCTTGGCACGCGACCAGGACACGGTCCACACCGGGACCGGGCTCGGCCGGGCCGGCGAGACGCTGGGTGAAGGTGCCGAACGGCTGAGGGGTGGCACCTGCGCGCAGAACGTCCCGCTGGCCCTCATCGAGCCCGTCGAGGCTGCTGGACAAGCCCAGGACCTCAAACGGCGGCATCGGCAGGCGCCACCCGTCGCCAGAAGCGTCGACCTGCTGGCGCAGCTGGTCCGCTGCCTCCGGCGGCATGAGGTCGAGCATGCACATGCCTGAGGCGAACGGGGCGCTGTCCACGTAGACCACGCGCTCCAGCCGGTCGCCGAGACGTCCGGCTGCCCCGGTGACCGGGGCAGCCGCGTAGCTGTGGGCGACCAGCGTGACGCCGTGCAGATCGTGCTCTTCGACGAATCCCCTGATGTCCGCGATGTGCGTGTCCAGGTCCGTTTGGGGGGCGCCCTGGTCGGCGCGCTCGGCCAGGCCGGTCAGTGTCAGCGGCAGCGCCGTGTGGCCGCGCTCCCGCAGAGCTCGGGCGGTGTCTTCCCAGGCCCATGCCCCGAGCCAGGCGCCGGGAACGAGTACGAAGGTGGCCATGTGATCTCCCTGAAGTGAGGTGCTGCGGGGAGCGTAAAGTCGATACAGGACAGAATCCGCCCTGAAATGCCGAGTGATCCATGTCGCATCCCCTGACCCGTGTGCTGACCCTGCTGGAACTCCTCCAGTCCAACGCCCGGCTCACCGGGACAGAGCTGGCCGACCGGCTGGACACCGACGTGCGCACGGTGCGCCGGTACACCGCGCACCTGCGGGAACTGGGCATCCCCGTGGAAGCCGAACGCGGCCGCTACGGCGGCTACCGACTGGCCCGCGGCTACCGCATGCCACCCCTGGTCCTCACCAACGACGAGGCCCTCGCCGTCGTCCTGGGCCTGCTCGCGGCAGAACGTCTGGGCATGGGCACCGCCGCGCCGGCCAGTGCCGGTGCCCTGGCCAAGATCGAGCGGGTGCTTCCGCACGCCCTACGCGAACCGCTCGCCGCCATGCGGGAGACCCTGTCTTTCACCGCCAACGCCGTGATCGGTCAGGCACCCGGAACCGGCGTCCTGCTGGCCCTGGCCCAGGCCTCCCGCGCCCGCGCGACCGTCGGTATCAGCCACCAGTCCTGGCGCCAGGAACACACCGAACGCGACATCGACCCCTACGGCGTGGTCTTCCACACCGGCCGCTGGTACGTCGTCGGCCACGACCACCTCCGCGACAGCCTGCGGACCTTCCGCATCGACCGCATCACCTCCGTCACCCCCCGAGCCGACAGCTTCACCGCACCCGCCGGCTTCGACCCCGTCGCCCACCTGGCCTCGAACCTCGCCCAGGGGCCCTACCGCTGGCAGGTCGAGGTGACGATCCATGGCCCCCTCGATGAGATCGCCCGCCGACTGCCTCGCTCAGCGGTGACCCTCACCGCCCAGCCCACCGGCGTCCTCATGCACGCACGGGCAGAACGGCTGGACGGCATGGCCCACATGCTCGCCTCCCTGGAATGGCCCTTCACCATCCACCATCCCGACGAACTACGGCAGGCGCTCAAGGATCTGGCCGCCCAGCTCACCGCAGCTGCCCAGCGGGGACCGGAAGAACTACCGCAGTAAATGCCGGATTTACTGCGGCAGATCCCCCACGGTGATCATCGCGATCTGCAACGGGGTCTTCCGGTCGCCGGGGCGAGGTGTACGCATTTACTGCGGCAGTACCGGAAGGGCGGGGCAGGCGTGACGATCGAACCAGTGACCGAACTCGGGGGCGGGGGCGCGTTGCGTGTGCCGCGCGCCCGAGTGGTGCCGCTGTCCGCCCTGCCGTCGACGTACACCGCGGCGGTCGAGCGATACCTCACCAGCGCGGGCATCGCGAAGTCCTCCGCACGGATCTACCGGATCACGCTCACGACATGGGGATGGATGTTCGCTGGCGGACCCGCGCCGACCGGACCCGCCCGCCGGGGCGCGAAGCCGCCCGTCTTCGCCGTCACCGCGATCGACGACCCGGCACTGCCGGAAGTCCTGGCCGAGCTGGCGGCTGCGCGGGCGGACGAGATGGACGCCGACACCGTCAACCGTGAACTGTCCATCGCCCGCAAGGCGATCGACTGGTGGCAGCGCCAAGGCTGGATCGACGGCGATCCCACGATCGGTATCGAGCGGCGGCCGGCACCGCCGGACCGCACCAAAGCCCTGGCGCAGAACCAGATCGCCGCCCTGTGGCGCCTCGACGTCGCGCTGCGGGAGAAGACACAGTGGAAAATGCTCTACGAGTCCGCCGCACGGGCCGACGAGGTGCTGTGCCTCAACGTGGAAGACCTCTACCCGCAGGACAAGCGGGGGAAGATCACCGCCAAGGGCGGGGCGACCGAGTGGATTCACTGGCAGTCCGGCACCGCCCAGCTGCTGCCCCGACTCATCGCCCGCCGCACCCGCGGCCCGCTGTTCCTCACCGACCGCAAGGCCTCGGCCGGAACGCCGACGCTCGACGTGTGCCCGGAGACCGGCCGGGCCCGGCTCTCCTACCGCCGGGCTGAGGAGATCTTCGAGGAGAACACCCGGCTGCTGGCCAACCCCCCTCGCCTCATCCGACGACATCGAGGACCTGGACGGCTGGACGCTCCACCGGCTACGTCACAGTGCCCTGACGCACGACGCGGAGGACGGCACCTCTACCCCGATGCTGCTGGCCCGCTCCCGCCACGCCTCCGTCCGCTCCCTGGAGCGGTACGCCCGCCCCGGCGTCGACTCGGTCGCCCGGCACGTCGCCGAACGCGACCCCGCTGCACGTCGCCGCACGTAAATCCGAGCGGATCAGGGCTTCAAGATCATCCCGTTGCCCCTTTGGCGCGTATCTCGGTCACACCCCTACAGCAGCTCCACCTCCGCCAGGACCGCGGGCGCGTGCCCGCGGTCCCCGGACGCCTAAAGCCGCAGGCCGCGGGCGCTCACCCGCAGGCACAGCAGCCACGCCTGCAGGCACGGGGCGATCCCGGACACCTGCTCGCGCAACCGCACCTGCAGGTACGGGGCGATCCCGAACGCCTGCCCGCGCAACCGCACCAGCTCCCCCGCGCCTCGGTGAAGACCGCGACCCGGGCGGCGGCACGCGCCTCCGGACCCGCACCCCGGGCGCCGGCGCCCCCGGGACCGGCGCCCCTTTTGCACCTTCGGTCCCCTCCCCCGGCACAACCACCTGCGCCCGTACCAGCACCGCGCTCACCCGGGCGTACACCGCGTCGCCCGCCAGCCCCGCCTCCTCATACAGACCCGCGGCCTCCTCACACAGCGCCGCCGCGTCGGCGTGCGCGTCCCCGCGCTCCGACTCCTGACTGCCTGTGCGGAGAGCGGCTACTATCTGCGGCTCTTGGAGGCGAACGTGTCGCATCCCCGGGTGAGTGACCTGGTCTTCCATCACTCAGACATCCGTCAGGACCCGTGTGCGGAGCAGATGGTCGACGAGGCTCTGAAGTACCGGCCGATCGCGCTCTGAGCGAATCGAACGCCACCATCACCCTCCGCGATCGCTCCCCAAGATCTACGCCAGAACCGACTTACGACGTCGTTTCGATGCGAGATGGGGAGTCGCACGCTCGCACGAAGAGGGGATGTTCACGAGAACGGGGGTCGGCTGCCGCGGGTCTTTCCCCGGGCGTATCCGTCACTGCCCGGTCCGGTGGGTGAGGGGTTGTTGAGAGGCGGTCGGTGGTGCGAAGAGTGCCTGGACGGTTTCGGTGGCCAGGTCTCGCAGCCAGGTGTGGGCGCGGTCGTTGTCGTAGCGCTG
>NZ_JBHTWG010000075.1:0-7064 GCF_042792555.1 Streptomyces sp. NPDC056628 | reverse complement strand
CTCTCGGCGTCCCGCAGGGACTGCTGGAGCACTACCGCACAGACCTCACCCAGCCAGGACCGCTCGGCAGTCCGTTTCGCCTCGGTGATCAGGCGCGTGGACAGCTGACCGGCCGTCGGGAAAGGCTGCCCGGCCCTACGGGCGTCTTCACGGGCACGCACCGCGTCGTTGAACACGACACGGGCGCACCCGAACGCCTTCGCCAACGCCCTCTGCTGGCCGGTATCCGGGTACAGGCGAAAGCTGTACCGAAGCTGCACGACCGTCACCCTACGCACTGGGGTTATGGGTGAGATGCAGGAGATCAGAACTGGCCGGCACTGTGTTTTCGTGATGCATGTGCACTTGGTCTTCGTGACGAAATTCCGGCACAAGGTGTTCACCGATACGACCACGTCCATCTGCTGGTGCACTTCCCGCCCAAGGTCGCCGTGACCAAACTGGTCAACTCCCTCAAGGGTGTCTCCTCCCGAAGGGTCCGCCGGGAGTTCCCCGACCTGGTACGCCACTACTTGCGGGCCAGCAAACTCTGGTCCGGGTCCTACTTTGCCGGAACCGCCGGCGGCGCCCCGCTCTCTGTGATCAGGCCGTACATCGCACAGCAGAACCGACCGGTGTGAGCACCACCCGGCTGAACCGGAAAAGCCCTCGCGACGCTCCTCGCCCCAGGCAAAGAACCACGCCGTCCGGCTCCGCCGGACCTGAATCCGCGACGCTCCGCGTCGCGACCAGTAGATTCGCTTCACCACCGGCCTGAAGACCGATCACTGCGAACGAATTCTGGTAGCCGAGGTCGACCTTGCCCACGGCCGCCGCCGTACGGTGCTCGGTGACCCTCCGGACCAGGACCTGCCCGATCATCCGCCCGTCGAGCTCGACGACGAAGCTCCCTGGCCAAGGCTCGGGCACGGCGGGCACCTCCCGTTCCAGTTCGTCGCGCTGCCGGGGGCCTCCGAGGTAGGTGTGCACCTCCGGTGACGCCAGCAGTTCGACGAAGGTCGCACGGTCGCGTGCCTCGGCCGCGCGCAGCACGAGCCGTTCGGTCCTGATCGGTGCGGGCGGCCAGGCGACGGGTCCGAGGGCGGTCATACCGGCAGGTTAGGGCCTTTTCGTTCGGATCGGCCCGGTTGTGGTCGACGGGACATGGTGACGTGCCCGAGCGGGGTCTGGTGCGTGCAGTTGCAAGGCGGAGGAGGGAGTCGACGCGGAGCGTCGGCGAGGGCCTCACGTCGGGCCGCGTGGTGTCCCGTCTTCGCGCTCTGCGGACGGCCCGCCGTCATGTTCTTCCGGTTCGCGGCCGGAGCGGTCCCGTGCGCATGGCGGGTGTCGCGGAGGAGGTCCTCGCGTCCGGCGCGCCGGGCCGTGATCGTCGGCGTGGCGGTGGAGGGTCCACCGCTATTCGTCGCCAACTTTCCTTGCGTACCCAGGAGTTGGTTGAACGCCGTAAGATCGTCTGGCATACGCGGTCCGTTCTCCCCCACCCGCGCGATGGAGCCGACATGACGACCAATTCCCAGGTGCCCGTCCAGATCGACACCAGCAGGGCCCGTCCGGCCCGCGTGTACGACTGGTTGCTCGGCGGCAAGGACAACTACCCCGTGGACGAGGCGGTGGGCGAGCGGCTGCCTCCGGAGGCGCGCGACGGCGCCCGGCAGAACCGGCAGTTCATGCACCGTGCCGCCGCCTGGCTCGCCTCCCAGGGCACCGACCAGTTCCTGGACATAGGCACGGGCATCCCCACCGAGCCGAACCTCCACCAGGTCGTGCAGAACGTCGTGCCGTCCGCCAGGGTCGTGTACGCCGACAACGACCCGATCGTCCTGCGGCACGCCGAGGCGCTGCTGATCAGCACGTCCGAGGGGGCGACCGACTACATCCAGGCGGACGTGCGCGATCCGGAGGCGATCGTCGGGCGCGCCCGGCGCGTCCTGGACTTCGACCGGCCCGTCGCGCTGTCACTCATCGCCCTGATGCACTTCATCAGCGACGAGCAGGACGCCCACGGCATCGTCCGCGCGCTGGTCGGCACCCTGCCGCCGGGCAGTCACCTGATCCTGTCGCACGCCTCGTCCGACCTGTTCCCGGAGCTCTCGGACCAGGTGGTCGCCGAGTACGCGAAGGGCGGCATCCGGCTCGCGTTCCGGCCCCGCCCGGAGGTGGAGCGGTTCTTCGACGGGCTGGACCTCGTGGCGCCGGGTCTGGTGACGGCGACCGAGTGGGCGCCGTCCTCCCCCGCCGCCGAGGCGGAGCCGAGCGGCATCTACGCGGGCGTGGCGCGCGTGCGCTGAGCCGCCTTCCCCATGGAGGCGGGGGACGGGCGCCGGGCCCGCGGCTCGGCAGCGCGACTTTGTCTCCGCCATGAGAAAAGTACCGAGATCTTGTGCGGAAGGGGTTACGAGCGCGGACGAAGCCCGCTAACTTCCGGGAACTGAAGCGTTCATGAGGCCCTTCGGAACCCTTGGGGCCTGTGCTCGATGGCGCGACGGCGCGCGCCCGCAACCCCCCACCGGCGGTCGTCCGGCGTTCCTCCGGCGACCGCCGCCACCCCGTCTCCCATGGAGTACTCCATGCGTACGAGATCGCCCTCCCTGAAACGTGTCCGCACGGCGCTGCCGGCCATGGTGTGCGCCCTCGCCCTGGCCCTGCCGCTGGGCCCCGCCGCGGCGGCCCCCGGTGACGCACCCGCTTCCGCCCCCGCGGCGGCCGAGGACTTCCAGCAGGTCACCCTGGCCAAGGGAGTCGCCGAGACCGGCGAACCCATGACGATGACGGTGCTGCCGGACCGCTCGGTCCTGCACACCGCGCGGGACGGCACGCTGCGCCGCACCGACGCGGCCGGCACCACCAGCGTGGCCGGCAGGCTCGATGTCTACAGCCACGACGAAGAAGGGCTGCAGGGCGTCGCCGCCGACCCCGGCTTCGCGTCGAACCGGTTCGTCTACCTGTACTACGCCCCGAAGCTCAACACACCGACCGGGGACGCCCCTTCGGACGGAACCGCCTCCGACTTCACGCCGTTCGACGGGGTGAACCGGCTGTCGCGGTTCGTGCTGAAGAGCGACAACACGCTCGACCTCGCCAGCGAGAAGAAGATCCTGGACGTGCCCGCCTCCCGTGGCCTGTGCTGTCACGTCGGCGGCGACATCGACTTCGACGCGGCGGGCAACCTGTACCTCTCGACCGGCGACGACTCCAATCCCTTCGCCTCCGACGGGTTCACGCCGATCGACGAGCGCGCCTCCCGCAACCCGGCGTACGACGCCCAGCGTTCCGCGGGCAACACCAACGATCTGCGGGGCAAGATCCTGCGGATCAAGGTCAACGCCGACGGCTCCTACGCGATCCCGTCCGGGAACCTCTTCCCGCCCGGCACCGCGAAGACCCGGCCCGAGATCTACGCGATGGGCTTCCGCAACCCGTTCCGCATGAGTGTCGACCGGGCCACCGGCATCGTCTACGTCGGTGACTACGGCCCGGACTCCGGCACCGCAAGCCCCTCCCGCGGCCCGGCCGGACAGGTCGAGTTCAATCGCGTCACCAAGGCGGGCAACTTCGGCTGGCCGTACTGCACCGGCAAGAACGACGCCTACGTGGACTTCGACTTCGCGACCGGCTCGTCCGGGTCCCGGTTCGACTGCGCGGCACCGAGGAACACCTCGCCGCGCAACACCGGCCTCACCGACCTGCCGCCCGCGCAGCCCGCCTGGATCCCCTACGACGGCAACTCCGTCCCGGAGTTCGGCAACGGCTCGGAGTCCCCCATGGGCGGCCCCGTCTACCGCTACGACGCCGCCTCCAGCTCGGACGTGAAGTTCCCGCAGGAGTACGACGGCGACTTCTTCGCCGGTGAGTTCGGCCGCCGCTGGATCAAGCGCATCGAGACCGGCGGAGACGGCACCGTGCAGTCCGTCAACGCCTTCCCCTGGGCAGGAACCCAGGTGATGGACATGGCCTTCGGCCCGGACGGCGCCCTGTACGTCCTGGACTACGGCACCGGGTACTTCAACGGTGACCAGAACTCCGCGCTGTACCGCATCGAGCACGTGACGGGCGGGCGCGCCCCGTTGGCGCAGGCCAAGGCGAGCGTCACCTCCGGCAAGGCCCCCCTGTCCGTGTCGTTCTCGTCGGCGGGCAGCAGCGACCCCGACGGGGACACGCTCGCCTACGCGTGGACGTTCGGCGACGGTGCCACCTCCACCGCCGCCAACCCGGCCCACACCTACACCGCCGAGGGCCAGTACACGGCCACGCTGAAGGTCACCGATCCGAGCGGCAAGTCCGCCACGGCCTCGGTGCAGATCACCGTCGGCAACACCGCCCCGACCGTGCGGATCGACACGCCCGCCGACGGGCAGATCTACGACTTCGGCGCCGCCATCCCGTTCAAGGTGACGGTCACCGACCCGGAGGACGGGACGATCGACTGCTCCCGGGTGAAGGTCAACTTCATCGTCGGGCACGACAGTCACGGGCATCCGCAGACCTCGGCCACCGGCTGCACGGGCACCCTCCAGACCCTGGCGGACGGGGAGCACGACCCCAACGCCAACATCTTCGGGGTCATCGACGCCGAGTACACCGACAAGGGCGCGGCGGGTCAGCCCGCGCTGACGACGCACGACCAGCGGGTCACCCAGCCCAGCCACCGGCAGGCCGAGCACTACGGCGGCTCCGCGGGCGTGCAGATCATCGAGAAGGCACCGGCGCACGGCGGCCGTACCGTCGGTGAGATCCACAACGGCGACTGGATCTCCTTCACGCCGTACCACCTGGCCGACGTCCGGACGTTCACTGCCCGGGTGTCCTCGGCGGGCGCCGGCGGCACCATCGAGGTGCGGACCGGCTCCGCGACCGGCACCCTGCTGGGCACGGTCACCGTGCCGGTCACCGGCGGCTGGGAGACCTTCCAGGAGGTCACGACGTCCCTGAGCAACCAGCCGGCCGTGTCGACCGCGCTCTTCCTCGTCTTCAAGGGCGGCAGCGGCGCCCTGTTCGACGTGGACGACTTCTCCTTCAGCACCGCCACGGGCGGCGGCAGTCGCGCGGGTGAGGTGCGGGGCGTGAACGGCAAGTGCCTGGACATCGACAACGCGGGCACCGCCGACGGCACCAAGGTGCAGATCTGGACGTGCAACACCACCGCCGCCCAGCGCTGGACCATCGGCACCGACAGCACCTTCCGCGCCCTCGGCAAATGCCTCGACATCGACAACGCCGGCACCGCCGACGGCACGAGGATCCAGCTGTGGACCTGCAACGGCACCGGAGCCCAACTGTGGACCCCGCAGGCCGACGGCACCGTCCGCAACCCCCGCTCGGGCAAGTGCCTCGACGCCTCGGGTGGCACCTGGAACGACGGCACCCCCGTCCATCTGTGGACCTGCCACACCGGCCCCAACCAGAAATGGACCCTGCCGTAGAAGGGAGGCACCTCGTGATGCGCACTCTGCTCAAAGCGGCCACCGCGTTGTTCGCCGGCGCCGCGCTCTGCATGTCTCCCCAGGCCTCGGCGCTGCCGGGCGGCACTGCGGAGACGCCCGTCGCGGCGCCCGCGGCCGACCCCGCCTACCGGGTCCTGGTCTTCTCCAAGACGGCGGGTTTCCGTCACTCCTCGATCGACGAGGGCGTCGCCGCACTGCGTGAGCTGGGCGCGGCGAACAACTTCACCGTCGCCGCCACCGAGGACGCGGGCGCGTTCACCGCGGCCAACCTGAGCCAGTACCGTGCCGTCGTCTTCCTCTCCACCACGGGGGACGTGCTGGACGGCGCCCAGCAGACGGCGTTCGAGCAGTACCTCGGCGCGGGCGGCGGATACGTCGGTGTCCACGCCGCCGCCGACACCGAGTACGACTGGCCCTTCTACGAGGGCCTGGCCGGCGCGCTCTTCCAGTCCCACCCGGCGATCCAGCCGGCGACCGTCAAGGTCGAGGACCGGGCGCACGATGCCACCGCCCAGCTGGGCCGCACCTGGCAGCGCACCGACGAGTGGTACAACTACCGCACGAATCCGCGCAGTTCGGCCCATGTACTGGCCTCGCTTGACGAGTCCAGCTACTCCGGCGGCACCATGTCCGGCGACCATCCGATCGCCTGGTGCAAGGACTACGCCGGTGGCCGCGCCTTCTACACCGGCGGCGGCCACACGGAGGAGTCGTACGCGGACCCGGCCTTCCGCCGGCATCTGCTCGGAGGGGTCCGCTGGGCCGCCGGGCTCACTCAGGCCGACTGCCGTCCGGAGACCGGTTACACCTCCCTGTTCGACGGCGGCGGCACGGCCGGCTGGCGGCAGGCGGGCCCCGGCGGCTTCACGCTGGCCGACGGCACGCTCACCTCGCACGGCGGGCTGGGTCTGCTCTGGTACGACGCGAAGGAGTTCACCGGCGACTACTCGCTCAAGCTGGACTGGCGGATGAGCGGCGACGACAACTCCGGTGTGTTCGTGGGCTTCCCGGCCTCCGACGACCCGTGGTCGGCCGTGGACAACGGCTACGAGATCCAGATCGACGCCACCGACAGCGCCGACCGGACCACGGGGGCCGTGTACGGGTTCAAGTCGGCCGACCTCGCCGCCCGGGACGCCGCGCTGAACCCGCCGGGCAGCTGGAACACGTACGAGATCCGGGTCACCGGGGAGCGGCTGGAGCTGTTCCTGAACGGGCGGAAGATCAACGACTTCACCAACACGGATCCGGCGCGCAGTCTGCGGCAGGGGCACATCGGGCTGCAGAACCACGGCGACGGTGACGAGGTGGCGTTCCGCAACATCCGGATCAAGCAGGCCGGGAGCCCGTCCGGCCCGCGCGCGGGTGAGGTGCGGGGCGTGAACGGCAAGTGCCTGGACATCGACAACGCGGGCACCGCCGACGGCACCAAGGTGCAGATCTGGACGTGCAACACCACCGCCGCCCAGCGCTGGACCATCGGCACCGACACCACCTTCCGCGCCCTCGGCAAATGCCTCGACACCGCCAACGCCGGCACCGCCGACGGCACGAGGATCCAGCTGTGGACCTGCAACGGCACCGGAGCCCAACTGTGGACCCCGCAGGCCGACGGCACCGTCC
>NZ_JBHTWG010000074.1:0-9176 GCF_042792555.1 Streptomyces sp. NPDC056628 | reverse complement strand
TTCAGCCATCTCCTCAGGCGTCACACCATCCCAACGACACCAACCACCCAGCAGACACGCCACTCACGAATGAAGATGACCAAGCCCTACTAGGGAGTGTTGTGAAAGTGCACTGGTGGGCGACTGAATCCTGGTAGGCCAGTACAGTCGCGGGCATGGTGAAACCAGTGCTGCGGGCAATCGAAGATGACGGGCGCGCTGTGGACGATCCGACCGAGGACGCCCTGCACGACCTGTTGGCTGATATGAACCTGCGTCACCGGTTCGTGATCCTTAGCAGGCTCGACCTGGAGCCTGTGGATCAGCACTACATGCAGGTGTACCTGAATGACGACATGAGCTACCAGGTGGAGTACCGCGAAGGCAGCGCAGACAAGCACTTCCAGGCTCACGTCCCAAGACCACATGAGATCATCGGCCCAGAGCCGATTGCCAAAGTGATGATGGACTGGGCGCACGATCGCCAGGGTTGGCGTGAGGCGATGGCATGGCTTCCGATGCCCTGTTAGAGCACCGTCACAGCCACTCGTTGATCGCTGCGACCAGAACAGTCGCCTCATAGCGGACGGCGAGTTTGTCGTACCGCGTGGCGACGGCCCGGTGACGCTTGAGACGGTTGATCCCGCACTCGACCGCGTGCCGCTGCTTGTAGTCGTCCTTGTCGAACTTCGGCGGCCGCCCACCGTACGATCCGCGCTTGAGGCGGTTGCGGACACGGTCCGCCGGGACCGGGATGGTGGCCTTGTCCCGCGTCTGCGCAGGTAGGCGCGATTGTCGCGGGAGTCGTACGCCTTGTCGGCCCGGACCCGGTCCGGACGCTTGCGCGGCCTGCCGAGCCCCAGCCTCGGGACCCGGATGGCTTCCAGGACCGCTTTGAAGTGCGGGGAATCGTCCCGCTGCCCGGCCGTGACCACGACGGACAAGGGCTTCTGCCCCTGCTCGACCGCGAGGTGAATCTTGCTGGTCAGTCCGCCGCGGGATCGTCCGAGTGCGTGGTCGGCCGGCTCGACGAAGACGCCGCCGGGCGGTTCCTTCTGGAGGTCCCCCTTTTCGCCGCTCCGGCGGCGTGCTGGTGGGCCCGGCAGACGGTGGAGTCGACGTTTACGTCCCAGGTGATCAGGCCCTGGGCGTCGGCCTCGGCCTGGAGTTGGGTGAGGATCCTCGCTCAGGTACCGTCCCGCTGCCAGCGCCGGAACAGGTCATAGACCCGGTCCCACGGCCCATAACGTTCCGGCACGTCGCGCCAGGGCGCGCCAGTCCGGGTCCGCCACCGTATGCCGTCTATCAGCTGCCGCCGCGTCCACACCTGCGGACGACCCGGCTTGATGCCCAGCGGCAACAGCGGCTCCAGCCGGGCCCACTGCCCGTCCGTCAGATCCCCACGTCCCACAGGACGTGATCATCGACGAACAAGATCCACTTTCGCGACAGGCCCTAGGCCTGACGGCCTTGCCCACCGACCATCGACGGTCGAGCACGAGCGGCAGCTGGTGACGCGGCCGCGCCCGGCCCTCAAGCGGGCCGGGCGCGGGGCGCGTTACTACGCAGGGACACGTACGTCCTCGGCGGGGATGGAAGCACCGTGCTGCTCGACGCCTCGGGCGATGAAGTAGTAGAGCGCCCCGGAGACGAGGAGTCCGACGATGAACGCGAGGTCGGCGCCGCCGAGGGCCTTCGTCACCGGCCCCGTGTAGAAGCTGAGGGTGACGAAGGGGACCATGGACACGAAGCCGCCGAAGTACGCGGTCAGTCCGCGCCAGGCCCAGTGGCCGTAGCCGCCGTGCGGATCGGTGATGTCGGCGACGGCATAGCGGCCACGCCGGACCACGTAGAAGTCCACGAGATTGACGGCGGTCCACGGCACCAGCAGGTAGCACATGACGGCGATGAAGGTGTGGAAGCTGTGCATGTAGGCGGCGGGCATGCTCAGGGCGATGCCCAGTCCCACCGCGCCCACCGCGCATACGCCGACGACGCGGAGCCGCAGGGTGGGGTTCACGCGCTTGATGCCGTCCAGGACCGTGGTGGCGCTGAGCATCGCTCCGTAGGCGTTGACGCCGGAGGTGCCGATCAGTGCGGGCAGGGTGGCCAGGACCGCCACCGCGCCGAAGCCGGGGAAGACGGTGTCGCCGACCAGTTGCAGCTGGCGCAGCGCGTCCGGCGCCGGGACGTAGGAGGCGAAGATCGCGCCGAGGCTGCCGAGCCAGGCGGCACCGGTGAATCCGCCGAGGAACGTCCAGCCGATCAGCTTGCCGTCCGGGATGTTCTCGGGGAGGTAGCGGGAGTAGTCCGAGACGTAGATGCTGTAGCTGATCTGATAGCCGCCCGCCGCGGCGAACTGGGCGAGGAAGGCGGCGCCGGAGAATCCGGTGGCGACGGGAGCGGCGTCGCCCATCGGGTAGTACAGGACGGCCGCGACGGTGACGACCGCGAAGATCGTTATGGTGAGGTAGCTGAAGTAGCGCTGCACGGTGTGCAGGAGGTCGTGCCCGACGACGGCGATCACGACCGCCACCACCGCCAGGACGACGTACCAGATCTTCTCGCCCGGCAGGAACATCGACAGCGCGTCGCTGGCCAGCACCATCTGGAAGACGTTGTAGCCGATGTAGATGAAGACGGCCATGGCCAGCGGGAAGATCGCTCCGCGCGAACCGAACTGGGCGCGCGACTGGATCATCTGGGGGAGGCCGAGGCGGGGGCCCTGGTTGGCGTGCAGTGCCATGAACAGGGTGCCGAACGCCATACCGGAGATGACGGCGATCAGCGACCAGCCCATGCCCAGTCCCATGGACGGGCCGAGGAAACCGATCAGCATGGACGGCAGCATGAAGCCGCCGGTCAGCCAGAACGGGCCCTGGTGCCACGCCTTGCCGTGGCGCTCAGTGGAGGGGACGTGGTCGATCGACCGTCTCTCCACACCGTCCATCGAGGCACCCGAGGGGTTGTGTGCCATAACGGTTTCCTCCTGCTTTGTGCACGACGCGAAAGGGGTCCTTGGTCCAGCGGGGTGTGTGATGCTTCACGGGAGGGGCACCGCGAGCGCTGCGGCGCCCTGTCGTTCGAGTGGGTCAGCCGGCCCGGCGGAGGCTCGGGCGGACCGACTCGGCGCCCTGGTGTGCGGCGACGTTGACTCGCTCCTGCCAGCGCTTGGACCGTCCGGCCGCCCAGACCAGGGCGGAGCGGACGTCGGCGATGGGGCGCGGCCAGCGGGTGCCGACGCGGCCGTACAGCCGGGAGTAGCGCTGGGTCGCGTCCGTGACCGGACGCTGGCGCGCCTCCCAGGCCAGCAGCCCGCTGGGCACGTCGATCTGGCCCTCCAGCATCAGGGCCAGGCCGTAGCCGTTGGTCATGGCCAGGCAGGCGGCCTGTCCGAGGTTGGGCGACATGGCGCTGGCGGAGTCGCCGACGAGGGCGACGTGCCCGTTGACCCAGCGGTGGCAGCGGACATCGGAGAACGAGGCCCAGCGGGAGATGTCCGGGATGCGGTCGAAGATGCTCCGCAGGTGCGGGAACGACTCGATCCATGACTCCTTGTTGAACGGCCGCTCGCGTCCGAGGAGGTCGCTGGAGGGGCAGCAGGTGTAGATGTAGACCTGCTCGGGGGTGACGGGGACGACGCCCACGCGCCGGCCGCCGTTCCAGTACTCCAGGGCGTTGCCGACGGGGTCGTGCGGCAGCCTGGGGATGAGGCTGCGCATACAGCCGTCCTCCAGGTCGCGGACGACGAGGTTCAGACCGACCGAGTTGCGCACGGGCGAGCCGACGCCGTCCGCGCCGACGACGAGGTCGGCCTTGAGGACCTTGCCGTTCTCCAGGATCAGCTCGCCGTCGGGGTTGGCGCCCGCGACCAGCGAGTCGGTGACGATCTCGACCCCGGCCTTGGTGGCCGCGTTGGCGAGCGCCTGGTGCAGGTCGGGTCGCAGCACGGTGAACAGGCGGGTGTCGCCGCCCTTCATCCAGTCGTCCTGGAGACGGCGCCGGCGCTCGTCGTAGAGCCGCCAGCTGTCGATGCGCTCGGCGCGGTGGACGGCTTCGTCGAAGGCGCCGATCTCCTCGAGGACGCGCAGGGCGTTCTCCCACATGAAGATGCCGGCGCCGATCTCGCGCAGCTCACGGCCGCGCTCGTGCAGGCGCACGCTCCAGCCGCGCTGGGCCAGGGCGGTCGCCGTGGTCAGGCCGGCGAGGCCGCCTCCGGCGATTTCGGCGTGACGGGTGGGCGATGACATGGGGCCTCCATGCAGAAGTGACGAGTGCGGGTGTCCAGACGCGGTGTCCGGTACGGCGATGCCGTGGGAGATCACCGGGCGAGCGGTCGCGGTAAGGCCGCACATTTCGCGGTGTTCGAACGGAATCAGTCATCGGATGCCCTGTCAAGGGTTGAATCCGTTACGAGTGGCCGCTCTACGGGTTGAATTAGTCATTGACATGCGACGTAGCGCGCGATTACGTTTTCGCTTCAACGAAAGCCCCCGTCGGGCAGACCATCGAGGAGGCGTACATGAGCCAGGGCACCGCGGAACTCGTCCTGATCTCGGACAAGTTGATCCGGATGGCCGAGGGCGAGCCGATGGGCCCCGGCTTCGTCGCCGTACGGGACGGGGTCATCGTCGCCACCGGCCCCAAGGAGGACGCCGGCGCCCACACCGGACCCGGCACCCGGGTGCACGATGTCGGCGACCGCCCTGTCATGCCGGGCTTCGTCGACGTGCACGCCCACATGGAGGTCGCCGCCCGTACGCACTACCAGACCGTCGACTGCCGGGCACCGCGCTGCGGCTCCGTCGCCGACGTTCTCGCCACTCTCCGCGCACACCTCGACGAGGCGGTTGACGGCTGGCTGGTCGGCCAGGCCAACCTCTTCTTCGACCAGAAGCTCACCGACAAGCGCCTGCCGACCCGCGCCGAGCTCGACTCGGTCAGCACGGAGGTGGCCATCGCCGTACGCGCCGGGGGCCACATCACCGTCCTCAACAGCCGCGGCCTGGAGCTGGCCGGCATCGACCGCGACTACCGCGAGGCCGAATACAGCATCACCGGACTGCCCACGGTCCTGCGGGACGACTCCGGGGAACCCACCGGCGTCGTCAAGGAGATGGACAACCTCCTACCGCTCCCCAGGCTCTCCGGCAACGCGCTGCACCACGCCCTCAAGCGCGGCGTGCGCGAGCTGTTCACGGCCCACGGAGTGACCACCATCGGCGAGATCTCCGAATCGGTGGACGGACTGCGGGCCATGGACCGCCTGCACCAGGACGGCGAGTTGGGCACCCGGCTGCGTATCTATCTCTGGGCTCCCGGCACGGTCTCCCTGGACGAGGCGTGCACCCACCGCGAGTGGCTGGACCTCAACGCTCCCGAGGAGCTGCTGCGCATCCACGGCGTCAAGATGTTCGCCGACGGCGGCTACTCCGCCGCCAGCGCCGCCGTCAAGCAGCCCTACGTCAACGACGACCACGCCGGCCACCGCCACTGCGGCGAAGTGGCCCTGCGCCCCGATCAGATCGGTGAGGCGCTGCGTCGTACCGCAGAGGCCGGCCTCCAGCTCGCCGTCCACGCCAACGGCGATCGGGCCCAGGAAGAGGTCTGCGAGGCCGTCGCCGCCGCGGGCGGTGCCCCCGCCGGAGTCCCCGCTCCCCGCGTCGAGCACGCCGGCAACTTCCTTCCGGACCCGGCGGCGACCGCACTGTGGCGCAAGGCGGGCATCATCCCCGTCCCGCAGCCGGTCTTCCTCTACACCTTCGGCGACTTCTTTCCCGCCTACCTCGGCGACTACGGCCGGCTCGGCCGCTTCCCGTTCCGGCGCCTGCTGGACGAGGGCTGGCCGATCACCGGCAGCTCGGACGTCTGGATCGGCTCCGAGGAGCGCGCGACGAACCCCTTCTTCAGCATCTGGTGCACCCTGCGCCGCCAGTCGTTCCTAGGCGAAATCCTCGACGCCGACCAGGAGATCACCCTCGCCGAGGCCCTGCGCATGCACACCATCAACGCCGCCCGGACCCTCGGCGAGGGCGACAGCTACGGCTCTCTGGATGCGGGCAAGCACGCGGACGTCATCGTCCTGGACCGCGACCCCTTCGCTTGCTCAGAGGACGAACTGCTCGACGTCCGCGTCGACGAGGTGTATCTCGCCGGGCGCCTCGTCCACGAAGCCGCACCGATACGATGACTGCCATGCACGGCCCCTCTCACCTCGTCTCCAGCTTCCTCGACGGCTCGCTGCCGCTGCCCGACCAGGACGAGGTGGACTCGCGGCTCACCGAACTCGACCGCCAACTCATCCGCCTCCTCCAGGCGGACGGACGTCAGTCCTTCGCCGGCATGGCCCGCGACCTGGGCGTACCGGAGAAGACGGTCCGCCGCAAGGTCAACCAGCTCCTCGAGGACAACGTCATCCAGATCACGGCGGTCGCCGACCCCGGCCTCCTCGGCTTTCCGGTGATGGCCCTTGTCGGCCTCAGCTTCGACGGCGGCCAGGCTGTCAAACCGCTGATGAACTCCCTCGCGGAGCTGCCCGCCGTCGACTACGCCGTCATCACCACGGGCCGTTACGACGCGCTTGTGGAGGTGCTGTGCCGTGACACGGCGGAGCTGCTGACCGTCGTCCACGACACCCTGACCCGGACACCGGGCGTCGGATCGGCCGAGGTCTTCCCCTACCTCCAGCTCCACTACCAGGAACCGGCCTGGGACGTCGCCCAGGACAAGGCTGCGCCGGAGCGGACGGAGGAAGGCGACAGCACACAGGCCGCCTCACTCGACGCCACCGACCGGCAGATCATCGGGGAACTCAGCCTGGACGGCCGGCTCCCCTTCCAGGGCATCGCGGAGACGGTGGGCATCTCCGAGTCCCAGGTCCGCAAGCGCGTCACCCGCATGCTCGGCGACCGCGTCCTGCGCATCACCGCCATCGCCAACCCGCGTAGCCTCGGCTTCGAGATGCAGGTCTGGGTGGCCATCCGCGGCCGCCCAGGGCATGGCGTCGAAGCCCTCGCCCAGCTCCTCACCAAGATCCCGTCCATCACCTATGTCGTGGCCTGCGCCGGCCGCTTCGACATCTTCGCCGAGGCCGTCTGCCGCGACGCCCAGGACGTCATGCGACTGATCGACTCCGAGATCAGAACCCTGCCGGGCGTGGAACAGACCGAACTGCTCATGTGCCTGGACCTGTACTACCGGGCCGTGCGTCCCGCGGAACGGCGGACGTGAGGCGGGGTCGTCGCGCGCCCCGTTTCCTTCGCGCCTGAGGCACCGCGGGGCGACCGCTCTGGATCCGTACAAGCCGGTGATTGATGGCATCCTCCGCGGGGATCTGGATGCGCCGCGCAAGCAGCAGCGTACCGTCACCCGGATCTTTCACCGCCTGGTCGAGGAACATGGGGCGGGCGCCTCCCACGGAATGGTCCGCTGCTACGTCGCCGGCCCGAAGCCGGAGATCCTGGCTCAGACCATCGCCCGCTACGGCCGCGTCGACCTCCTTTGCGTCGACGAGCTCGGCTACATGGAACTCGACCGCCACGGCGCCGAACTCCTCTTCCAGGTGTATACCGAGCGTGAAGAGAAGAACAGCGTCGCCATCGCCTCGACCGAGTCCTTCGGCAAAGCGCACTTGTTCCGGCGAACCCGGGGAGCCGATATGAAGGACGGCGGACCTTTTGGGATGTTCGGGATGCGGTTCCTGCTCGTCGGCGTCGTACCGATGTACGCGGCGGGCGTGTTCCTGCTGGTGCTCGTGTGGGCGGGTGCGCCCGGCCGCCCACGTTTCGCGGACGCCTGGGAGACCGTCGCGGACCGACTGCGGGCTGGGGGTGCGGTTCTTGGCGGCGTAGTAGGTGCTCGTCGCGATCTTCAGTGCGTGGCTGGTCAGGACTTTGCAGATCGGCTCGACTCCGAACACCTGCCGGTGGGCGTAGATGAACGCTACGAGCGCTTCGACGGCCGGTCGAGCTCGGCCGCGAAGAAAGCCGAGGCCGCCTTGAGGATCTCATTCGCCTGACGCAGCTCGGCGTTCTCGGCCCGCAGTCGTTTGATCTTCGCGGCCTCCTCCGAAGTCACCCCGGGACGCCTGCCGGTGTCGACCTCGGCCTCGCGGACCCACGTCCGCACCGTCTCAGCGGAACCGATGCCCAGCTTCGCAGCGACCGCCTTCATCGCGGCCCACGCAGCTGGGTAGTTGGGGCGGACCCCCGCGACAATGCGCAGCGCACGCTCACGCAGCTCGGCAGGGTAAGGGGACGGACGGGCCATGACTCGATCCTCTCAGGGAATCGAGCCTCCATCAGACCCGGAGCGCTTCAGGGTCACAGCTCCCGCCACTGACCCAGCTCGCCAGGCGCCCTGGTCTGGATGAAGTTGCGAAGGAGGGTCCAGGCGCGATCGACAGCGACGACGTAGTGGCCACTGAACACGGCCAGGTCGTCCATGATCGGCACTTCCACGGCCACATCCGCTGCGGCGGTGCCATCGCCGACGAGTGGGGACGACTTCTCAGCAGCGTCGAACAGATGGATGACTGTTTGATCGTCTTGGGAGCCCAGGGTCAGCAAGGGAAACTCGCGGCCCGGCAGGCGGACTTCCAGATACCCCTGACCACGCGAGCGCAGTGCGGTGATGTGATCCGTCAGATCCGCAATGTCGGGGCTTTGCTCAGGCGGGGAGTACTGTCGCGATTCGGGGTCCGTCGCTGTCCACGAGACGTCCATCTCTGCATCCTCCTGCTGCCTAGCATCCTGCTGGGCACTTTAGGAATGTCCTGATCGGCGAAGGCGCCGGTAGCAGAAGCCGCGTCCTGGTGACTTGGTGGTAGCCGAGGGTGCCGGTCGAGCGGGAAGCTCGCAGGAATCGAAGCCCTGCAGCCGTTCTCGGTCCCGCGGCGAGAGACAGGAGTCACCCGCGGGTCAGAGCCATGAACACGTGCTCAACCTGTCCATGGAGCGCGGCTACCAAGACGTCGTTCTCGTCGGAGGTGCACTCCATTACCAGGAAGCGGTGATTGAGGCGTCCCTCGCCCGGCGCCAGCGGCCGCACGCGTACGGGTTGCACATCCGAAGGCAGCATCATCGGGTGGTCCTGACGTGCACTCGGTTCCCATGTCCACGTCCCGGACTCGATGACGAAGTGTCCACGTGTCCATCGAGCTGCGTGGGGAGTTTTCAAGAGGCACAAGACCTTGATCC
>NZ_JBHTWG010000073.1:0-9319 GCF_042792555.1 Streptomyces sp. NPDC056628 | reverse complement strand
AAGGAGGATTTATTTTCTATGCCAAAAGAACTAGAAGAAAAAGAAGAAAAATCGTCTGCTGAAGAAACACCGAAAAAAGAGGAACAGGAGGACGCGCCAAAATGGGCAAAGAATCTGCTACAGGACATCCAAAACCTGATGGGAACAAAGGAACAGCCGCAGGGACAAGCACAGGAAATTCCAGTACCGGAACCGCCAAAAGTGGAGGAACCGGAGGAAGAGGAACAGCCAGCACCAAGCAAAGCGAAAACGCTCCTCGGGTGGTTATGGTAGATGTGCCGGGAAGTGACCAGGAGGAACAGCCGAAAAAGAAACGCGGTCGCCCTCCTGGTACTGGCACGAAAAAGAAAAGCGCAGCCAAGAAAAAGACGGCGGGCAATGTTGATTCATCCCAGCTGAAAATGCTGTTACTGACGACAAGCGCGATCGTGGCAGCACGACCTGGGATGGAAGACTTTGCATTAACCGCCGATGAAGCCGAACAGATATGTACGCCACTCGCAAACATCATGGCGAAGTCTGAAGGCGTGGCGGGTGTCGCCAGTGAGTATGCAGACCATATAGCGTTACTCATTGCGTGCTTTACGATCTTTATACCTAAATTCATTATGTGGAAATCCAAACAACCTAAAAAGAAAGAGGTACAGAAAAATGTCTTGCCAAAACGAGAACTACCAAAACAACCAACAGAACAACGAGGAAATGAAAGCGCGCCTGAAAGAACTAATCAAAAGCCTGCTGAACGATCTGGGGAACCCACTAGTAAGCAATTTGGCGGCTCCTTACATCAACTCATCCCTTTCGGAGGATATTGATGTCTTAAAATTCCTCAACCATTTAGAGGGGATGATCGACTATGTCCGGTATGGTGACGCTGAAGCAAGGTGACTTCTATTACAACATCCCCATGCATGAATACAGCCGTTATTGGTTTGAACACTTGGACATTATCGAACAGGGCGAGGAATTTTTAGTTGTGGAGAAAATCCCTTACGACAAAATCCCGAAACCGTCCATCATGGCTGCTATGAAAAGAGGTAAAGGCGTGAAGCGTGTTGTGAAAGCTTACAGCACGAAAGGAAGTGGAAAACATGCGAATGACAATTGGCGATGACGAACACGTTTTTATCTGTGGTCAAACCGGTACAGGTAAATCGGTTGTCGCTGAGGTATATCTCGCTGGGAAAGACCATGTGGTAAAGCTTGATACGAAAGGCGAAGTACACGAGCGCCGCAAGAAACGGCAGGAATTGTGGCATGGCTTGCAGGAAGGTAAGGACTTTACTGTGGTTCACCGATTGGAAGACGTGTCCGAGGTCGAGACGCCGAAAATTATCTATTGCCCGGTCGCTGAAGAATTAGAGCCGGAATATTACAACGCGCTCATGAGCTGGGTGTACAAGCGTGAAAATACGATTCTATGGATAGACGAATTAATGGAAGTCGCGCCAAGCGCCCATAACTACCCGAAAGAATTGAAAGCCTTATACACGCGCGGGCGTTCGAAAGAAGCAGTCGTTTGGGCTTGTACCCAGCGCCCAACAGACATTCCGGTCATTGCTATGGCCAACAGTTCACACTATTTCATTTTCACCATGCAAAACCCGGATGACCGTAAAAAGATTGTGAAAGCAACAGGGATGCCGCAATTTATGGAGCAACCCGGCGGGCACAATTTTTGGTATTGGAAAGTGGGTATGCAAAACCCGGTACTAGCAAAATTGAAGCTTTAAAGGAGGTGATGACTTGGAGACACGAAAATTTGCAGGTGTCGGGCTGAAGAACATGATTGTCATTGCGCTATTCACAATGATGGTCATTGTCGTAACAAAGGTTATTGTCACGAAGCATCCGGTTAACGGTGTGACGCAATTAGTAAACGCAGTATAAGGAGGAAAAAAGCATGAAGGTTAAATGGTTAGTTCATACGTTCATTACTGTATTTATCACGATGGTTTTCATGTGGATTATTAAGAAAGCTTCAGCAAAATATCATATCCCGGTTGTATCTACAATCGCGGCAGAAGTCTAAGGAGGAATTTTAATTTATGGCAACTCAACAGCAACTATCAGCACAGGCAAAGGCTCAACTATTCTCGCAGGCTACCCGCCAAACATGGCAGATGATGGGTACACAGACAGTGACAGAGGACGCACAAACGGTATCATTCAACCTACCGAAAGTACGCCTGCTATCACAAATTTTAGTTGAATTTGACGCGACTGTCTCTCTCAAATCGCAGAACGCGGCAATTCCAACTAAACCATTTTCACCATACCAGATTATCAGAAATATTGCACTGGAATTAAACAGTGGATTCCGTCCTTTTGTTGTGTCAGGCGAAGCCCTTCACCTATACAGCTTAAACCGATTGAATCCAGACGTTCTATTACCTGCATCAAGTCCGCGGGCGTTATCTTACATTGAAACAGCCGCGAGCACGTCAGGTAAAGACGCGCGTATTAAATTCCAAGTCGCGCTGCCATTAACTTTAAACCAACGTGACCCGGTCGGTCTTATCTTGCTACAAAACGAGGAGACAACCGTTTCCCTTCAGATTGATACAGCACGCGCGCAAGACGCGTATCAGTTGGCTACTGGAGACACCGTTACACTGAAGCAATTGAAAATCACGCCGACAATTGAAACGTTCTCCGTCCCTTCTGTACCACAAGCTATGCCGGATATTTCTGTCCTGAAGCTTGTAAACGAAAAAGGCGAACAGTTCACCGGGAACGGTCAAAATATCGTGAAGCTTCAGACAGGGACGATCTACCGTAAACTCATGTTTTACTTTACGGATGAGTCAGGCAACCCGCTGAAGGACAGCGACTTTGCGGGCAACTTGGAATTGGTATTTAACCAAGCCGACATCCCTTACAGCATTAAGCCGTCAGCACTTGCAGCCCGAAATCATTCGGACTTGGGTTATGTCTTACCGGATGGGGTTTATGTGTTTGACTTCTCTAACCAAGGCTTGCCAAACCTCGGCGGCTCTCGTGACTATATTGACACCGAACGTCTTACAGAGTTTTGGATTCGCTTCAATACTCAAAAAGGCGGGCGCGTGAAAATCGTTGCTGAAAAGCTTTCACGCTTGCATTAATACACGCGGGAGGGCTTTTCCCTCCTTTTCTTATTTGACTACTACGAAGGAGGATTTATATGAACGCACCATCACAAATGGGTCTAGGTGAAATGTTCTACCATGCCGCAGACTTATATCCAAACATGGGGTTTATGAGTACCCGAACGTCTACAGTTCCCGAAGCTGAAGATCAAATGTCTCTTGTCGATGATGAGGACACAGCAAAAGAGCATGACGTAAAGCAAGACCCTATTACATCAAAACAAATCTTGCTGGGGTTCGGCATTGTGTTCCTTGTCGTATTCCTATTCTCGGCAAGGGTGTAGGGGGTGTGACTTGTGGAGCAAATCTATTCAATCCTATTAAATAACGGAGCCATGGGCGTAATGCTCGCGTGGTTCATGTTCAAACAATCAAAGGATAACGAACAGACACGGGAAATTCTAACCGATCTGAAAATGGTTATTTCAAAAATCGGGGGTGCGTCAAGCAATGACTAAAATTCTTGTTCTCACCGTTATTATCATCGTGTTTTGGTTCTTCTTTATCCGCCGCAAAAAGAAGGGATAACACATGGAAAAAGGTCTTTTGTTTTTCACGCTGGCGCTCACAGCCATATGGATTATTCTTGATGACTTTTATGGCGGCAAACACCTGTCAAAGATGGCACAGAAAATGACGCCTGACATTTCTACACCGATGGACGTTGTAAAAGATGGTTGGGAATCTACAAAAGAAACCGTCGACGAAGCCGGAAAGACAGCGAAAAAGGCAGTTGAAAAAGCGACAGGATACGACACGTATAAAAAGTATCAAAAGATGAAGCCGGAGCAGAAAAAGAAAGTCAAAAAAGCCGCTAAAGACAGTTTCATAGATGGGTTTTGGAACGGTCTTAAACGCGGTTTTGGCTTGAAGTAAAGGGGTGATTCTATGCAAGAGTTTACAAAGTCTATGCGGTTTATTATCACCTTTCTCTTTTTCGTTATCCTGCTGGGTATGTTCACAAATGAAAAAATAACGTACACGTTCTTGGTACTTGTTCTCGCAAGTATGGCAGTCCTGAACGTTGACAAGGTAAAACAAATCATGGGAGGTCTTGTGGATGGTTAACAAGTTTTTTGACGTGATTGCGGGTATCGGGATTCTCATTGGTATTTATCTGTTCCTGAAAAATGCCAAGTCTACGACTTCCATTATCAGCACAATCGCGAGCAATTCAATTTCAGGCATCAAAGTATTACAAGGGAGGTAAGGCGGCATGATGGAAGGCTATCACCTTCAAAACCGGGTTCATGCGCTTCAGGAGCTTTCACGTCCAGTGGAGCTACCTGACGCGCAGCTAGGTATTGGAGACGCTGAAGAATTACGCCCAACACATGCCAACTTCATTTACCCGATGGTTCCGAAAGAAGCATTGATCGACAAAGTAACAAACATGAGTATTGAGAAAGCGACAGTCGATCTAAACGGAAATCAGGTAGATGAAGAAAACTTCCCTAAGAATCATTATTTCGGTGATCCGATAGGAGGCTTATATTGGTATGGCGGAATTTGAACAAGTCGGTCATGAATCCGGGGGTCATTCCCCGGGTAAAAAGAAATTCCAATTAAACAAAAAGAATATTGTCATTATCGGGTCGGTTGCAATTGGGGTCTTTCTATTAGTCTCCCTTGTGACGCGTGGGCGTCCTGCTGAGGAAGAACAGTACGTGACTTCTGAAGCATTAGAGGGTGATTACTTGGATGGCAATCCTATGAATTCAAGCTTGGTTCAGGCACAGCTACAAAACAATCAATCTCTCATTGAAGGTAGCGTTGATACAGCCTTAAACAACTTTGCAAATGAATTGGGGCAGAACCAAGAATCATTTAAGTCAGATGTAATCGACACCATTACCGATATTGGCAAGGAAAACAAAACGTATGTTGACCAAGTAAAGGACAGCATTTCAAAACAGCTTGCCGATCAAGCGAAGAAATACAGCAACTTGGAAACAGAAAATGACCAGCTTCATAAAGAACTGGAAAAGCTGAAGAACGCGAAACCGTCAACACCTGCCAAAACGACAACACCTGCTAAAAAACCGTCAACCCCGGCTAAAAAGCCATCGCCAGCGAAAAAACCGTCTACACCAAAATACAAAACGGTGACGGTGAAAAAAGGTGACACGTTGTCAGAATTGACGCAGAAATATGGTAAGGGTGGTACAAAAGCCGCGTATATGGAAACAGCCAAGTTTAACAAACTCAAAGACCCGAACAAAATTAAACCGGGTCAGAAAATCAAAATCCTGACAAAGTAGGTGGAAGTATGGGCGTAAATATAAAGCCGTTTATCAAAGACGCGCAAGCCATACAGAAAGAAACTGGCATCCCTGCATCCATCATACTGGGTCAAATCATGTTAGAATCAGGCGGTTCAAACCCGGGCGGATTGTCCGGGCTTGCCTACTACTCTAAGAACCTATTTGGAATAAAGGGAAGAGGTACAGCAGGAAGTGCCACGATGGGTACGACCGAAGTATATAACGGTAAGACCTATCACGTGAAGGATGGCTTTGCAAAGTACAACAGCTATCAAGATTCCATACGCGCCCACGCGGAACTATTATCCAAGCCGCGTTATGCGTCAAAGCTGAAGAACGCAAAAAGCGTTGAGGACTATGCGAAGGGAATCAAAGCTGGAGGGTATGCAACAGACCCTAACTATGTAAATAAGCTTCTCGGCATTATCAGCAGTAACAACCTTCACCAGTACGATGATAAGGACATTACATTCAAAGGAACGTCAGGAGCCGGGGCGACAGGTGGGGATTCTTCATCTTCAGGCACTGACGACAAATCATATTTATCAAATATCATGTTCGGCGTGTTCAGATGGTCTCTTATTCTCGGGCTTGCTATCATTGCAATCGTGTTCTTTATGAAAGCCTTCCCAGCAGTCGGAGACGTTGCGAAAGGTACAGCATCCACCGCAATGGATTTTGTTCCGGGTGGTCGTGCTGTCAAATCTGTTTCTAAGGGAGCCAAAGCCATTAAGAAAGGACGCAGCGCGTCAAACCACATCAAGAAAGCCGCTACAATAGCAAAAGGAGTGAACAAGAATGCCGGAACTAGTCAAACAGCCGGGGGATGACCATAAAAAGAGTACATGGCGTGAACAGACCGTCACCATGCTACCGGGCGACATTACAACGGTTTATTTTGACGACACAAAGCCGAACCATTCAGCCATAACAAATAACACAAGTCAGATCGTGTACGTACACGAGCGCCCGAGCGTGTCGCCTAACAATTATCTTTTAGCCGTAGCGCCGGGGTCAACAAAGCTTTTGGCGCGACCGCTCGGCTATCACACAATCTACCTTGACGCCGCGATCGTGCAGCCCGAAAAAGTCCGGGTCGAATCTTGGATTGAGAAATTTACAGCGTCATCTATACCACAGTCCATTGACACCGTTCAGCTTGGGCAGATGACAGGAACCGTAGATATATCAGCGTTACCGCCGCTTGCGGCAGGCGACAAGCATATTGGGAGTGTTGAGATAGATAAGCCTGTCACACTCGGCGGGTCTTCTATCCCGGCGACACAACCTGTACCAACTCGGGAAGCCGGAATGAATGACTTTAGGGTTGGTGGGGTGAGTGTAGGCGTCACGCCTGTAATGGCAAAGTCAGGTTCTAGCAAACTGACAAACCGCCGAGAGTTGACGATCTACCCGCCTAACTCGGGTGTCATTTATTGGGGTAAGCAGGGTGTCGAGACGACTACAGGTGCGCCGCTCACGTCTAACGACAGCCCGCTAACATTTAAGGTTCATAGCCAAAGCCCTGACGTGTACCTAGTCGCTGATACTGAGACAGTCGTCACAATCGTGGAGGTGTCCTAATTGATTGAACTCGGGTCAAGGCGGACGCCGCCCTATGATGATACAGGCGTCAAAACAAGTATTTCAGATTTAAAAGACAAGATGGCAAAGCTTCAGGACACCGTTGACCATATGGACGTGTCAGATGAGATAAAGAACGATATTCTGACGCTTCAGCAAAAAGTCCAAGCGTTAGAGGATACCGCGGACGGTGGGTCAACTGGTGCAACTGACCAACAAATTCAAAGTATGAAGGCTGACGTTGATTCATTCGGCCGAGTCTTGGACGCTCATGTAAAGGACACGACCAAACACGTATCGTCTGAAGACCGTACCAAGTGGGACGGTATGAGTGACAGGGTGACGACATCAGAAACAAACCTGAAGAACCATATCGCAAATGCTAAACCTCACGTCTCGGATTCTGAACGTTTGAAATGGAATCAAGCTGCTACGGATGCGACACAGCTGCAAAAGGATTTACAGACAACGAATCTATCGCTTCAGGATGTTATCGGGGTTCAAAACTTCTCACAGAAATATGCATTAACGGATGCTGAAGGAATGCGGAAACGGTTGGCTTCAGCTGACAGCATATTCACCGCACCACCCGGTTTTTATTATGGGACAGGATGGAATCAACTACCGTTACCGGGTGACGCTTCTTGGTACTATCTCGACATTCTACCAGCGCCAAACGGTCTGCGGAAATTGGTTCTGACACGTTCCTATGATAATACGTCATGGATTGGTGTTATACACACTGACAATGTATTCAGGGGTTGGCGACAGCTGTTTACACAAAATGATTTTATGGCGCTCACATGGTATAACCTTCCGTTATTGAATGGAGCAAAGGCGTCAGGAAGAACACCGCAGTATACCCGCTGGGGAAACATCCTCATGCTAAAAGGTGACGTGGCGTGTGACCTCGGCGTTGACTTTGCACAATTGCCCGCGTCATATTCACCGTCAGACAAAAAGGCGGTCATGGCAACAGCATACGGAACGACAGGCTTCACAAAATTTTATATCAACACTGACGGTAAACTGGCGTTTGTCGGCTTTTCAGGAAACAATCAGTCCGCCGTGTCCAGTTGGTCATTAGACGCGGCAGTGCCTTACTAGGAGGGTTGGAGCAATGGAAATGATACAAGTATTCGTATATGATTCGGATTTCATCTTCGACTATCCTGAAATTGTTCCGGCTGATTCCGTACCGGATAATGCGACAACCGTACAGCCGCCGGGATATTGGCGGGCGCAATTTCAGAAGGATAGAAAACTATGGATTGAATCCGCTTCAGACGAACAAATAAATGAAATGAGACAACAAATGAGGGAGAGTGTAAAAGAATGAGTTTCATGGAGAATGTTGCAAGTGAAGCACAAAAATTATACGGTGTAAGTCGAGTTTTACCTTCAGTTATCACAGCACAAGCCATACATGAGTCAAATTGGGGCAAATCCGGGCTTGCTACGCGTGCAAATAACCTGTTTGGTATAAAAGGTATCGGGAACGCTGGAACCGTTCATATGGGCACGTGGGAGGTTTTAAACGGGGTCGATAAAACAATCAAAGCAGGGTTCCGGGCGTATAAGTCTGTTCGCGATTCTATCATAGACCTTGTGAACCTCTATAACCGTCTTGACCGTTATAAGGCTGTTGTCGGGGAAACGAACTATGTACAAGCTTGTGCCGCCATCCAAAAGGGTGGATATGCGACAGACCCGAACTATGCGAAGAAGCTTATCGCCACAATCGAAGCCCACGGGCTGACGAAATACGATAAGGTCGGGAACAAAGCCGCAGTGAAGGCGAAACCTGCCAAGTCGTCCGGCTCGACATATACCGTTAAGGCGGGTGACACATTGACAGCAATTGCAAAGAAATATAATACGTCAGTGAAGGAGTTGGCGAAAGTGAACGGTATTAAAGATGTTAATATGATTCGTGTTGGTCAAGTCCTGAAGGTATCAGGAGCCGCACCATCCGGCGGTACATTCTACACCGTAAAGGCGGGCGACAACCTGACGAAAATTGGTAAGAAATTCGGTGTGTCCGTTAAGACATTGACCACAGTTAATCGTATCCCGGATGCGAATAAGATTTATGTCGGTCAACGGTTAAGGGTGAAATAATTTACAATATATACTAACATTTGTTAAAATTAAGTAGAATAGGAGCCGCGGAAGACTTCTATTCTATCTGTAACAATAGAGTCACGCCCGAGACACAACCCGCTGGAAAAATATCCGGCGGGATTTTTTATTATTGACAGTTCCCGGGTGACATGTTAATTAGCACAGAAATGTGGGATTGTCAAGGAAAATCAGTGAATTTAGCGGCAAGAATCGTAC
>NZ_JBHTWG010000072.1:0-9508 GCF_042792555.1 Streptomyces sp. NPDC056628 | reverse complement strand
TTGATGGGATGCACCTACGCCCGGATCGAACACCGGCAAGCCGTCGTCGGACTGATCAATGAGTACCACCGAGCCAGCTGATCGTCCGGCAAAGCCGCAGCTCATAGGCTGTGAAGCCATTCTGAAGCGGTACGGGTGGAGCGAGCTACTGGCGCACCCGGAGATTACCCACCAGAGTCCAGAGGCTGGTCAGGGTCCCCCGTCACCACGCCCTGCGGCTCGCCGTTGACCGTTACGGCCGGATCGGCCTCCACCACACGCACAGACGTGTCGATCGGTGCGGGGCGGACGCTGGCTGATTCAGCTGCTGAGAGGTGACGGACGTTGGAGGAGCCGTTTGCGGGGCGGACGGTATGGGCCAAGAGGCGGGTCAGTTCATCGGCGAGGCCGTGCCGCAGTGGGGGCCGTCGGGGCCGAAGGAATCGATCTCGCGCTCGACGAGCTGCTTGCTGGTGGCGGCGCGGGTGGCGGTGAAGCGCAGAATGCCGCTCTCATCGTAGCGGAACTTGATCTCGATCCTGTTCCGGCGGATGTCCTGTTCGCGGGTCGGAAGATCCACCTCGATGTTGGACAGGGGGAAGGCACGGTCGCTGTCTGCGGAGTAGCCGACCTCGCCCTCGATCACCGGCAAGGAAGCACCCGGCGTGTCCGGGTAGAAGTTGGCCGAGCCCTCCGCCGGAAGCGTGGCATTGCGTCGGATGATGGCGCGGAAGCCCTTCCCTTCGCCCGCGCTCCCAGCCGTGCCCAGGTCGTAGCTGGTGACCAAGGAGAAGTCTTTGTCGTCGCCGAGTTCGCCGTCGAGGGAGGCCGCATAGATGGCTGCGCCTCGGGCGACGGCGGTCATGGGCCGACACAGGCCGCTGTCGACGATGCGATCGTGGCCGAGGAGCTCGCCCAGGGCATGACGCGCCTGGGGGATCTGCGAGGTACCGCCGATCATCAGGACGGAGTCAATGCCGTCCGAGGAGATGGCCAGGTCTACCAGGGCCTGCTGGACCGGCTCCAAGGGGCGGGTGATGAGCGGGGTGACCGCCTCGGTCTATTCGGCCGCGGTGATCCTGACCTCACGCCTCGAGACCGAGGGGGCGAGGCCGATCGGGAGATCGAATAAGAGCGCGCCATCCATCGGCACGGAGGACAGGGCGATCTTCGTCAGCTCGACCGACCGGCGCCACCGGCGTCGTTCTGCTTTGGTGAGCTGGTCCGCGGTCAGGCCGATCTTCTGCTGTATCAGCTTGGCCAGCGCGTTGTCGAACTCCAGGCTTCCGAGGGCAGTGATGCCGCGGGAGGTCTGCTCTTCGAAGAGGCCATCGTCGTATTCGAGGACGGTGACGTCGATGGTGCCGCCGCCCCAGTCGAAGACGAGGAAACGGCCGGGGATCGGGACGTCGCGGGCGTACGAGATCGCAGCCGCGGTGGGCTCGTTGAGCAGGGCCCGGACCCTCACTCCGCCGCGCGCTGCCGCGGCACGGGTGCGTTAGCGCGCGCCGCCCGTGGCATTGGCGGGGACGGTGACAACCGCGTCGGACAGGTCGAGCAGCTGGGCGGAGACGCCTTCCTTCATGCGGCTGAAGAGGGAGGCGGCCGCGACCGTGCTGCGGAATTTCTCCGAGCCGACCCAGACGTGGTGTTCTTCAAGCTGGGCTGCGACCCCGAGGCCGTCGATGTCGCCGTCCTTCAGTTCCGCTGCGTCGCGGTCATCGGCGTCACCGAGGACGCGCTGCCGTTCCCGAAGGCGGTCACACCGCCCGAGGTGGACTCCAAGCAGCACGAGACGGACATGCTGTCGGAGCGCTGCCTGCTGTTCGTCGCCTGCACAAGGGCCCGCGACAGCCTGTACGTCTCCTGGTCGGGCAAGCCCAGTCCGTTTTTGGTGGAGGCAGGAGTGTAGAGCGAGTTCCTCACTGTCTGGTTCTGCCGGCATGGGTCAGGCAGACTCTTCGTCAGAGATTCGTGTCCCGCACAGGACACGGACACGGAACAAGGCGATCGCCACCCGTGGCGCCTCCGCCGCCGGCGCTGACGTGGCGCACCGTCGCGACCGGAGTGGCAGGGCGGGGCACGGTGGAGTTCGCGCGGCAAGGGGGCCGATCGTGAGTACTCAGGAAACGCACTTCCAGGGTGCAGAGATCTTGCAGAGCACACGTACTCATGTCCGCTGGACCTTGCAGAAGCTTTCCGCACCGATTTCGTTCTCGTGCCATCAATGCGGCAGGGCAACCAAGGACACGGTGGTCGCCATCAAGACCACGAGTGCGGGCAGGAAACTCGCCCACTGCGCGGACTGCCACCTTCTTAGACTCACCAACGTGGCCAGTACGCATGAGCCTCATGCCCCGGTCGTCGGCACTGCCTCGGCTCCTGACGGTGCAGAAGGTGCAGCGACCTCCAGGCTCGACCAGACGGTACTGATCCGGCAAGCGGACCCGGGTCAACCCCATGACGTAGTCGAGACGGCCTCCGAACTGCAGTGGACGTTCGTGATCCGCCGACATCACGTGGAGCACGGGCAGTGTCCGCTCCCCTCGCAGGCCGCACGTCGGATCCGGACGGCCAAAGTCGTGCACCTTGACCACGGCCGCGGCTTCCCGACAGTGTTACTGGATTCGCTCCGCAAGAAGGTCACCAAAGAGCACCTCCGAGGGATCCGGTGGCCGCGCGCGGAACTCATGCCCGGCACGCGGATCACGGCCAAACTGGACCGCAGCCGGCTGCGTCTGTCTCTCACCCCACTGGAACGTCCCGTCTTCATCGGGGAGAAGCGGTTCTCTTACGCGTACGACCCCCGGATCATCGCCCGTGAACTCCCGATGAGCCTGGCCCACAGCCCAGCGGGCATCGGTGTCTCGCTCGATGTGCTGGTGCAGGAGACAATCCGCAAACTCGGCTATCTCGACGAGGCGGGCAGCGCGCTTCTGCCGGTGGAGAACCTGATCCGCGGCGTTCGAAGCCGTGACATGTCCCACCAGTACTCGAGCGACGCGATCCGCGCTTCGGTGAACGGGCTCATCAACCGAAGCCGGCTCACCTGGGAAACAGGAAGCTGTGCGGCCGACGGCGTTCTTCACTTTCCGGCCCGTCCGGGCGAGAGAACGGTCCGCCTCGTCTGCTACACGCCCTTCGTACTGCCCGAGCCGAAGAAGCAGCGGGTCGTACACCTGCCGAGCGCCTCTTCACAGCACGGCGTCGCGGGGCACCTGATGAAGATCGGGCACCTGGGCAAGCAGGCCAGCGTTACGGCCCAGGCCGCGTACGCCGAAGCTCACCGCAGCGCCAGCCTTACAGGGACTCATCAGCTGCCGAAAGGGCACACCTACGTCAAACCTCACAAGCGCGGAGGCCTGACGTAGGTAGGCGAATGGAGGGGCCGTTCACTACCGAATGCTCTGCAACAACCGTCCCGTTGCAGTGACGGTCCAGAAGTTCCATCCGTTCCGATTCGGATTGACGTGCGGGTTCAGGGCGTGGACCACGGCGACCGCCGCCCCGCTGGGAGTCTCGTACTCGCCTCGTCCCGGATCGGAGGGGATCCTCACGACGCGCGATAGGGGATCGTAGTAGGCGTCGACGCGCTGGCCTTCGTAGACCGCGTGGATCTCGACACCGCGCTTCGTGCGAAGTTCTTGGACCTCCGCCCCGACGAGCGTGGGTGCGGTCGGGCCCTCCACGATCAGCTGCTCGTCGGCAGGCAGCTCGTCGGTGTCCCGGGGGATGACCTGTGCGTGGTAGCGGGGAAGACCGAGCAACTCGTTGAGGACGTTGGCCAGCAGACTCCGGCGTGCGGCCAGGAAGTCGGGGAAGCGGTCCAGGGACCGCAGCTCCGGATCGCCGGGGATCCACTGTTCGGCCAAGCGCTCCGGCGCGATCCCCGCCATGTAGTCGACGGGCAGCCCGGAGGAGATCATCTTGTTCGTCTGACCGGTGACGAAGGCAAGGTTGGCGAGGCTGTTCCACTCCTCCTTCGCGTATGTCCCCTGGACTCGGGCGCGCGGGAACACGTGATGGAATTCGATCTTGGCGCCGCTGTTCATCGGCTGGTCGCTGATGGCGATGTTGGTCGCCCAGTCCCGCGCCGTGCCCCGCAACGCGGCGATGTAGAGCAGTTTGAAGAAGGGATGCGTGGAGTACTTCTGCTCCAGATCCCTCGGGTGGAGGGCGCTGTCCCGGGACCGGGTGCCGGAGGCCCGGCGAATGAGTTCGACGAACAGGCCCTCTCCCTCACGCGATTTGATCAGCCTTGCCTCCGCGTCGAGTTTGCCCTCGACCTGCAGCGAGTAGTGACTAAACGCCATCGCCGTGTACACCCAGCGACGCAGTAGCTGAGCCTCCCCCGGACGCAGCTTGCCGTCCCGGTGGTGCAGCAGCAGGGCGGGCACGATGGTGACGTTCGGTGACGAGAGGACCTCGGACCGGGGGATCGCGCACTCGCCCTTCAGGAAGTCGATGGCGAAGCGCAGCGCCCTCTCGGTGGCGTGCCAGGCCTCCTTCAGCGCGGCTTCGTCCATGTCCGCCCCGATGAGCTTGATGTGATGGGCGCCGGTCCCTGCGAGGAGGCTCGTGAGACGCAGGACGGCTTCCCTGTTCAGGGCGAAGTTGCTGTCCTGCAGCTCCTGGTGGAAGGCGTCCATAGTGTCCAGGCCGTCGGACCACCGCGCCGCGATGGCGCTGTAGACGAGGTCACCCTTGGACAGCCTTCGACCGCCCTTGTTCAACCGGGCGAAAAGTTCAGCGACTTCCTCGTAGTCGTCGGACTCGTAGGTGATGACGGCGATCTCCTGCTTGCGGATGTCGTGCACCTTCTGCAAGCGCTGCATCCATGCGCCGAACTGCGGGGCGGAGTAATCGATCCCGGCCGCTTTGAGCACCTCGTGGTACTGCACGTTCTCCTGCAGCAAGGTGGAAACACGGAACAGGAGCGGGTCCTTGCTTTGGATCGCGCTCGGGTTGACGAACTCCTCGGTGCGCACATCGAAACGCAGGTCGATAAGCCGGCCGTCCGCCTTTGACTCCGGCCGGTACACCCAGGCCAGGGAGGTCAACCGCTGTTGCCCGTCCAGGAGGTAGAGAGGCTGGTGCGCCGACTTGTCGGCCTGGACGACGGCAGCCGTCTTGAAGGGGACGGTCAGATTGGTCTTCCACAACAGCAGGGCACCGACGGGGTAGCCCCGGTAGAGGGAATCGAAGAGATCGCGTACGTCGGGCCTCATCCAGACGAAGTCGCGCTGGATGGAGGGGATGACGACCTTGCCCTGCAGCAGGTCCTCGATTTGAGAAGCGATCTTTTGGTTTGCCAGCCCCATGCTGCCCCCAGCCTGTGTGTGCTCCGCCACACACACGCTATCAACTGCCGAGGAGGGCCAACTGCGGCTGAGCGTAACCACCTTGGCTTGCCAGGTTCGTCGCGTACCCCGCTCGGCCCTGCACGGTTTCGGGCCACGCGTCCGCGCGGCGGAGATGGAGGAGGCTGAACTCGACGACCGGGTCGAGCAGGTGCGTGAGTTGGCGGACGGCGGTGCCGCGTACGAGGAGATCGGTACCTGTGCGCGGTCATAGTGACTTGCGAGAAAGCCAAGGACCGCTCGATCGCGGCCGGGGTCCCCGCAAGCCGGGTGGTCCACGCGGGAGTCACCCGGCACCGACGACGCAGTCAACGCGGGTACGTGCACCCTTTTTAGGGCTCGAGTACCGCTACACCGCCGTCGTCAGCGTCAACGACCGTGCCCTGCCGAATCCTTCGGCCGCCACCCCGCAGAAGCTCGACCGGCCCCAGCACGAGGCCGCCCTCGCCGCGGAAGCTGCATGCTGTTCGCCGCCTGATGAACCCCTGAGCCCCGGCTGTAGCCACGGACTCCTCACCAGGTGCCCGGCAATCGACACCCTGCCGACGCGAAAGACGGTCCTCGGCCCAGGTTGCCGACCCCGTCATCGGCCCCACGCCGTTCGAAATGCCGGTGAGTCACATGACTCGACCGGTAATTCGTGAACATTTCGGGACGATCTACCTACCGACTCGCTCACGCCCGCGTCGTCTTGGCCGGCGCTCATCCGGACGACGACCCCACGCCCCAACCCGCCGCGCACCCCCTGGCCAACCGCTGGCTGTCCCTGTCTGCCCTGACCACCTTGATGGCGGTCGACGACCGAGACCGGCGCTTCCGCTGCGCCGCACCGAGCGCCGAGATGCAACGTGCCGGTTAGGAGTCAGTGGGTGGGTGTCAGTCACAGTGGTCCGACCGCGTGTGACCAGGTTGCGGAGCCACCGCAGCAAGCTCTCCGGGCCGTGCTTCGTCTCCAGGTCGGCCGCGACGCGGCCAGCCATGTCGCCGTCGGCGACGCAGTCGGCCATGGTGCCGCTGGGGTCGCGTACGGTGCCGTCCTCGGTGGGCTGCGTGATGTCCGCGCGCCATTGCTTGAGGGCTTCGGCGAGCTGAGTGATCTCGTCGGTCCAGTCGGCGCAGGCGACGTACTCGGGGGCGGCGCCGTGTAGCAGGGAGTGGTAGCCGTCGAGGGTGGCGGTGCCGTCGTCGAGGTCGTCGTAGGTGCCCCCACGGACGACCACCAGGGCATCCAGCCCCACAAAGTTGGCACGCAGAGCGCCGCAAGCCAACCCGGTGAGCCCTCCGACCCGCCCCAGGCGCGACCGCTGCCGACCGAGCGGGTCGAGCCTCCGCCTCGTGAGTGACACACCTCCGCCGCGCTCCGCCCCCTGAAAACCCCACATGCCTGCGCCACGCCTACCAGCCGTCGCACAGGCATGTCCTGTTTCCGCAGATGAGAGGCGCAGCACTCGGACCGCCACCGCATCAACCCCTCACCGAGCCGATCACGAGGCCCGAAGGCCCAGAAACGACGAAATACCGGCGAGTAACATGACTCGACCGGTAAGTCGTGAACGCTACGGGACGATCTCGTGAACGTCCCCTGTGTGTCCCAAACGGGACTCATCTTGAACCCTGCGCTGGTCCGGTACATCCGCGAACGCGCAGGCCAGACGTAGGAACCTCGGCCAGGGCCACACGGCCCGGCCACGCTCCGGCACCTTCACCGGTGCCGGAGCAACCCAACATCTAAACGAGACCACAGCATGAAACCACCTACAGAAACAGGAGGTGATCTTCGAAGCGGCCCGCAGCCAGCGACCAGCCCGAGGTTCCCCCGTAACCGCATCCTCATCGGCGATGTGCGAGACCGGCTTGCAGAGCTACCCGCATCGTCCGTCGACACCATCATCACGAGCCCGCCGTACTTCGGAGTACGCAACTACGGCCACGACCAGCAGCTCGGCGCAGAACCCGACGTCGACGGTTGGGTCAGGAGTCTTCGCGACACGGCCCGCGAGTTTGCTCGCATCCTGCGCCCCACCGGATCGCTCTGGCTGAACCTGGGCGACAGCTACGCCCGCCGCCCCACCGAAGGCGCACCCGTTAAGAGTCTGCTGCTCGGCCCATCCCGCGTGGCGCTGGCCCTCATCCGCGACGGCTGGGTGCTCCGCAACCAAGTGATCTGGGCAAAGTCCAACCCCATGCCATCTTCGGTCGGCGACCGCCTGACGACCACGCACGAGCTGATCTACTTCTTCACCCGCTCACGCTCGTACTACTTCAACCTTGACGCCATCCGCCGCCCCCTCGTCACGACGAAGGCCCAGGCCTCTCGCGAGACGGCACGCGTCTACCCACCGCCAAGCGCCGGCGCGGCCAGCCGACCCGGCTGGAAGCTCAACGACAACCGCGGACTGGGACGACTCAAGACGTCCGGTATCGCGGGACATCCACTCGGCAAGAACCCCGGCGACGTTTGGACACTACCGACAGCTGGATTCCGTGGCGGTCACTTCGCCGCATACCCAGCCAGCCTCGTCGAGCGCCCCCTGCTTGCAACGACGCCGGAACTCGTCTGCTCTGTCTGCGGCGCTCCGTGGCAGCGCGAGTTAAAGCGTCGCCACGGCCGATTGCTCGCCGTGGGCACGTTGCAGCCAAGCTGCACACACGAAGCCGAAGGTGTGCCCGGCGTCGTGCTCGACCCATTTATGGGCACCGGCACCACAGCGCTCGTTGCCGAGAAGCATGGCCGCGACTGGCTCGGTATTGAGCTGAACCCCAGCTACGCCGACATGGCACGGCAGCGCATCGAGGCGCAGCGGCGAAAGCTCAGAACCTGACACCTCCTCGGTGTCATGCGGCCGTCGTCGTCATCCGAAGTCGGATGGCCGGTCGCACAGCATTGAGGAGGTTCCCATGGCGGGAACGAACGGCGGCGTGAAGACCCTCGGCATCAAGGTGCCGGACGCCCTGCACGCCCAGTTCACTCTGGTCGCGCAGCTCGACAACATCTCGCTCGGTGATGCTGCCCTGCGTGCGGTTGAGCTGTACGTCAACACCAAGAAGGCTGAGCCCGACTTCGCTGCTCGGGCACAGGCTGCGCTCGAAGCGATCGAGCGCGAGGCCGCCGCACGTCGCGGCGGCCTCGAGGGGCTGTTCGGAGATGCCACCCCGGCAGCCGAAAATGCCGAGGCCGACGACAAGGGTCAGGCTCGGCGTCGAGGTGCGTCTAGCAAGTAGGGACCACCTCTAATCGGAGCGGAGCGGCGGCCATGGTGCCGCCCTCCGTTCCACACCCTCCACATCAGACCGTGCTCCCCACTGCGGGCAATCGGCCTGGTGCGGAACCGGACCCGCCCACCAGGCAAAAGCCCACAGGGTCCAGAAGCGAGCGGACATGCTGACCGCCATCGTGATCCCAGCTGACCCGGCAGAACCGGCGCGACTGGAACAGCTCGACAAGCGCGACGTACACGCCTTCCAAGCTCTCGTCGGCGGCCACCTCCAGGTTCTCGACCTGGAACGGCCGGCCGCGACCATGTACCTCAACGACGAAGGCAAGCTCGACGGATTGCCGTTCAACCCGAGGGCTACGGCCTTACTCTGGGCGCACAACCCGGATCTTCGCAACGAGGACGTGATCGCTGGGGATGCCTTCATCCTCGGCGTGCCTGACCATCGCGGCGACGACACCACAGCACCCAAGGAGCTGATCGACCTTGCGTTCCACACCAAGCGCTACCGCGTCCTGGTGCAGAACGACGGCGACGAGAAGTTCTACGGACACCTGCGGCCGTTCGACTCGTGGTTCGAGGCGTACGGCTTCGGCGTCCATCTGGTGCGGGTGTTCAGCCAGCTCCAGGACGTACAGATCGTCGCCGAGCCCGACGACGAGCGCACCAAGCTCATCGAGGAGTGGGTGCGCATAGGTACGGAGACCCCGGCCATCGCGGCGGCGACCGACCCGCCGTTCACCACCGACAGCTTCACGGAGTGCTTCACCATCGAGGAGCTGGAGGAGCGCATCACGCAAGCGTCGTGGGGAATCGGCTCGGCGTTCTTCCACCTCGATCTGTGCTTCATTCAGCAGGCCGAGGGCGGTGACGAGTGGTTGACCATCCGCCACGGCATCGCGTTCGAGAGCATCACGGCGTTGCCGCGCATCGAACGCGGTGAGTTCGCTTCAC
>NZ_JBHTWG010000071.1:0-10418 GCF_042792555.1 Streptomyces sp. NPDC056628 | reverse complement strand
TTTGTTTCCCGTGCCCCCGCCCCCTCACCCCGCTTCTGTCGGGCCCGGCGGCCTGCCCCGTCCCTTGGGGGGGTGGTTGGGGCGGGGGGCGGTTGTTGTGGCGGGCCCCCACGCGCCCCGCCCCCCGCTACAGGGTGCTTGACTTGTAATAGTGGCCGAGAGGGCGAGGGCGAGCTGATCAGGGCTTGATCCAGAGGCGGATCGAGGCTGCAGTGACGGTGCCGTGGAAGACGTAGGCGCGCTTGTCATAGCGCGTCGCCACCGCTCGGAAGTGCTTGATCCGGTTGATCGTGCGCTCGACCTCATTGCGTCGCCGGTACATCTGCTTGCCGAAGCCGGCGGGCCGACCTCCTTTGCTGCCACGGCGCCGACGGTTCGCTCGCTGGTCCTTCGGCTGCGGGAAGGGGTGCCTAATCTGGCGTCTACGCAGGTAACGGCGATTTCGGCGGGAGCTGCACGCTTTATCGCCGCCGAGCTGGTCCGGCCGCGTCCAGGGACGCCCACCGCCAGGGCGCTTGACCTGGAGCGCCCTGTGTCGTTGTCCGGGTCCTGGCTCAGCCGACCTGCAGCACGGTCTTGCCGCATAGCCGCGCGGTCCGGAGATCGCCGGCGAGGCCTCGCGGTGCTTCCCCAAGGGGAAGTACCGTGCCGATGACAGGCCGGATGCTTCCTGCGGTGACGAGCTTCGTGAGTTCGCCGAGTCGCTCCGGCTTGCGGTCGAGCGAGTAGTTCGCGGCGTGGATGCGTGCGTCGGCCATGAGCTGGTCGTCGAGACCGAAAGCGGTCGACAGGAGCGCACCGCCGTCCTTCACCGTGCCGGCCAGGCTGCTGGTGAGTGAGCGGTCGCCGACAAGGTCGAGGACCGCGTCGAGACCCTCGGGTGCGAGCTGGCGTAGAGCCTGGTCGAGGGGCTGCGCCCCACGGACGACGATCTCGCTGGCGCCGAGCTCGCGTACCTGCTCGGCGTGCTGGGCGGACGCCGTGGCGATGGTCCGGATCCCGCGGGCTGCTGCGGCCTGCACTGCGAACGTGCCGACACCTCCCGTGGCGCCGATGATGAGCAGCGTGCCGCCCTCGGGCACCTGTGTGTGCTCGATCGCGCCGAGCGCGGTCATGCCGGCGGTCGGCAGCGCGGCGGCCTTGTGGCTCGGCATCCCGGTGGGGATGGTTGCGAGCGCGCCGAGCGCGGGCTCTGCCTGGGCGACGCAGACCTCGGCGAAGGTCCCGAAGTGCAGTGGCTGGCTCCAAAACTGGCCGACGACACGGTCGCCAACGCGGAATCGCGTCACGTCGTCACCGATCGCGGTCACGGTGCCGGCACCGTCCAGACCGAGCGTGAGCGGGAACCGGTACTCCCCGAGCCATTCCAGCGCGCCGGACGCGATGGCCACGTCCAGCGGGTTGATCGCCGCCGCCTCGATGGTGACCTGTATCTGGCCGAGGCCGGGTTCGGGCACGGGCAGCTTTGTGAGCTCCGGGGTGTCGCCGAAGCGCTCGATGCTGATGGCTCGCACGTGTCTCTCCGTTCTGCCGCGGGCCGTTCGCCCTGCGGCGACACCAGCGTGGGGTCAAGGCGAGGCCCGGGGAACGACCGATCCGGCAGCCATTAGGAACAAGAAGGTAGTAATCCTGATGCCGAGCAGGTCGTAGTGTGTTCTCCATGGCAGTGGAGTCCCGGGCCTTGCGGTACTTCGTGGCGGTGGCCGAGGAACGCAGCTTCACCCACGCCGCGAGGCGGCTCGGCATTGCCGGCCCCGCGCTGTCGCGAGCGATCCGCAACCTTGAGACCGAACTCGGCGTACGCCTCCTGGAGCGGTCCACGCGCGTGGTGGAGCTGACCGAGCCCGGCGCAGTGCTGCTGACCCATGCGCGGCCTGCCCTGGAGGCTCTCGACGCGGCGGCCCGACGCGCCGTGCGGGCCTCGGCACCGCATCGCAGCCTGGTGCTCGCCGTGAAGGCGGACGCGGACGGGGGCCTGCTCGAAGCCATCCTCGCCGCGGTGGCTGCCGAGCCCGACACCAGGCCGGTCGCCGTGCGCCTGTGCGGATGGCGGGAGCACACGCGGCTACTGCGGGCGGGAGACGCCGATGCGGCGCTCATGTTCGAGCCCTACGATCCGGACGGCATCGACGCGGATGTCGTCGCGGTCGAGCCGCGCGTGGCGGCGCTGCCCGCCGACCATCCACTTGCCGGAGCCGGCCGGGTACGGCTCGCCGATCTCGGAGTCGCCCCGGCGGACGTCCTCGAACGGGTGGAGCGCGACATCGGCGAGCACGGGGTCCAAGACCTCGCGCAGCTGCTCGCCCTCATTGGCCTCGGCCAGACGATGACCGTGCTACCGCAATCGGTCGCAACCCAGTATCCGCGACGCGCGGTGTCCTACGTCCTCATCGAGGACTGCCCTCCCGCCGCCCTGGTTATCGCCTGGCCGGAACGCTCCCGCAGCCGCAGCGTGGCCGCGCTGGTACGCGCGGCGGCGGCCGTCGCGCAGTCGCGTGGCATCGGTGCTGCATCAGACGGGACGATCGGACAACTGAAATCCTGCGGTGTGGCCCCACCAGTCGAGCCATGATGGCCGCAAGCGCCCTGAGCATTGGCTGACCCGTGCTGTTACTGGTCGTTAGGGTCCTCCGTTGTGGGAGGCAGCGACTGCGAGACACCGTCAGGCCAGAAGAGCTGGGCCCGACGGGAGTGCTCGCGCTCCAGCGGAAGGCCGCGTTCGGGGGCCCCTATGTCTTTGGTCAAGGTGGTCGGGACGGTGTCGGGTGGGTCTGGCAGTGTGGCTGTCGTGAGTGATGACGTGTCTGTTCAGGGATCGGCTGGTGAGGGCATGCGTCCGTGCGACTTCTGTGGACACCCGGTCGTGATCAACTCGCTCGACGAGCGTGACTGCCCTGTGTGTGGCGAGAGTGCCGAGGTTCAGCCCGAGGCGGCCGGCTGGGGTTCGTAGAAGGTTCCGTCGCGGAGCATGGCGAAGAGGACATAGGCCCGGCGTCGGGCGAGGCAGAGCAGGGCCTGGGTGTGGTGCTTGCTCTGGGCGATCTTCTTGTCGTCGTAGGCCCGGGGTGCATGGTCGCCCAGGGCGGCGAAGGCGGAGAGGAAGAAAGCTCGTTTGAGCTGCTTGTTTCTTCTCCGGGAGGGCTGTTCGCCGCGGATCGAGGGCCCCGAGCTCCGGGTCGCTGGCGCGAGACCGGCATAGGCGGCGAGGTGGCCAGCGGTCGGGAAGGTGCTGCCGTCGCCGACTTCGACCAGGGTCCTGGCTCCGGTCCTGACGCCGACTCCCGGCATGGACGTCAGGATCTTCGAAAGAGGGTGAGCCTCCAGCAATTCCTCGATCCACGCCGCCAGTAGTTTCCGCTGGTCGAGCACGGCCGTCAGTGAAGCGGTCAGGCTCGGGACGATCAACGCGGCTGCCTCGGTGCTCGGGACCGTCACAGTCTGCTCGTCCAACGCGGCGAAGATGTCCTCGACCAGCCGCTCGGCCATCCGCGGTGCCTTCGGCCGCAGCAACGTGACAAGCCGCCGTCGGCCGGCCTTGCGTATCTGGGCCGGGGACCCGAACCGTTCCAGCAGCGTGAGGACGGCCGGATGCTGCAACCGCGGCCCCAGCACCCGCTCCAGCGACGGATGGATCTGCGTCAGCAGGCCGTGCAGCCTTGTCGTGGGGCAGGAACAGCCCGGTCCCGGCGACGCTCAGTACGTCATCGAACAGCCCCGGGCCCAGGGCGTCGGGATGGACGGGGCCGATCGTCGGCACGTACGGCACTCGGATCACAGGGTGAAGCCAGTCCCACAGCAGGCGCACGGGGCCAACTTAGGAGCAGTTGCAGGGCAACGCCGGTATCGGGTCGATCATGGCCGTCGTCGGCCTGGCGTTGGCGATCTGGTCGGCGTCCGGCTACGTGGCGGCGTTCATCCGCACCTCCAGCGCCGTCTACGACATGCCCGAGGGCCGCCCGGTGTGGAAGGTCCTGCCAGTGCGAGTGGGAGTCACGGTCGTGCTGATGGTGCTGGCCGTGATCAGCGCGCTGACCGTGGTCTTCACCGGCCCCTGGCCCGCCAGGCCGGGCAGGCGCTCGGAATCGACCACACGGCGCTGACCGTGTGGTCGATCGCCAAGTGGCCCGTCCTGGTGCTCCTGGCCACGGTGATGATCGCGAGCCTGTACTGGACCAGCCCGAATGCGAAGGTGAAGGGCTTCAGGTGGGTCGCCCCGGGCAGCTTCTTGGCCCTGGTGATCTGGATGATCGCCTCGTGGGGTTCGCGTTCTACGTCGCCAAACTTCGCCTCCTACAACAAGACCTACGGCACGATGGCCGGAGTCATCGTCTTCCCGGTCTGGCTGTGGACCTCCAACCTGGCGATTCTGCCGGGCCTGGAGTTCGAGTGCGGAGACCGTACGGCAGCGGGCCGTCGCCGGCGGCCATCCGCCGGAGGCCGAGCCGTACACCCAGCCCCGCGAAGCCCGGAAATGGGACGAGCAGGACCGGCGCCGCCTGGACGAGACCTGACCGCGCCGCAGATGCGCGCCGGTGTCATCGGGTATGGCTGGTGACCTGAGGGATACCCGCAGGCTATGGGTTTGATCGCAGGGATCCGTGAGACGGAGCGACATCTGAGCAAGCGGATCGCTGCCAGTGCCTCACCCGGCCTTCACCGGCTGCTGTCGGCGGTGGAGGAGGCGGCGGAGGGGACCAAGCTGTGGTGCGGCGCGGCTGCGGCGATGGCATGGCTGGGTGGATGGCGCGGCCGCAGGGCCGCCGCCGCGGGCCTGGCTGCTGTGACGGTGGCGCAGCTCGTCTCGAACGGCCTGTGCAAGCAGTTGGCCGACCGGCCTCGGCCTCCGAAGGAGTGGTTCCCCCACGACGAGGTCGACGACCGGCCCGACTCCTCCTCCTTCCCCTCCGGGCACACCGCCGCTGCGGTGGCATTCACCGCCGCCATCGCACCCGCCTGGCCGGCCGTCGGCGCAGCGTGCGCAGTGCCCGCCGCCATGGTCGCGGTCGAGCGGGTGCAAAGCGGCGCCCACTACCCCAGCGATGTCGCCGCCGGCGCCGCCATCGGCCTGGCCAGTGCCTGGCTCACCCGCCTCGCCCCGCACCTGATCGTGCGCCACTCGCTCTAACGGCGCACCGAGCGACCCGTTCGGGACTGCGGGTGCCCCTGTCGGTGGCCTTGCCTCGCGGCTGAGGGGCGTGGCGATCCGGCACACGGCCACACGAAGGGGCCTGTGCTGGGCGTGCACGCGTGCCGGTGCCGTCCTGTGTGCTGAGGCAGCGTTACCAGTAGTGTCGGCGGCCGGCGACCGCGTGTCCCATGGACCCCATGATCCACAGGACCGCGCCGATGACCGCGAGGATGATCCCGATCGTCCACAGGATGGATATGCCGGTGACGAAGCCGACTACCAGCAGAATGATGCCGAGGAGGAGCATGACCGCCTCCGGTGCGAAGTAGTGCTGCTTTGTTTTCACTGTGGACCCCAGCGCGGTGCTGGGGAAGTACCTGTGGCCACCTATTCAGGACACCGATCGTGGCGCGCCCGCGCCGGCACTTGTGCTGGGGCGGCGAAGATGGATCCGGCGTTGTGGCGAGCCGGGCGGTCATGGCCGGTGTGATCGGGTGATCGATGCAAAGTGGAGCCGTGAGAGCTGTGTGCCCGTGCGGGAGAGGGAAACCCGGCAGGACAGTAGGGGCCGCCTCAGGAATCGCGGGCGGCACGGCTGTCCTGATCCGGTAGGGATGGGACTGCCTCGTGATTGATCCCCGTAGCCATCAGCCCGGCTGCGGGGATCGGTCCTGATGCTCCGCAACATCTCATGCGTTCGGGTGGGTTGCCGCGGCTCCGAACGCTTCCGCGGTACCGCCTTCGGCCTGCTGGGGTGCGGGGGTGTCGACGAAGCTGTAGGGCGGCAGCGGGCCGTTGAAGGAGAGGTTGGCCAGCCAGCCGGTGCTCTGGGGCCCGGAGCTGACTGCCTTGGCAATGGCTCCAATGCCTGCGGGAGCAGCTGCGCGTCCGTTGTCTCGCGTGCCTGGACGGTGGCGGCGATCATCTCCCCGGGCCGGATTTTCTGCTCCTGCGTGCCGCCGCCGGCCTCGCGGTTGGCTTGTGCCAGGGACTGGATGTCGTCGTGGTCCGCCATGATCAGGCGGAGCACGGCACGTCATTGTGGTTGGCCTTGATGTTGTAGTCCGCCGTGCCGTCCAGGGCTCGCAGCCGCTCGAGGAAGTGCTCCGCACGTTCGGCGAGCACCGCGGTCACCGTGTCGTCGTCGGGAGAGGCGCTGCCGAACCGCATGGGCAGTACGACGCCGCCTGCTCCGGCTTCGGTCAGTACGCGCTGGTGGGCCGGCAGATCTCGGCGCTTGGGCCGCAGCTGGTCGGGGGCGTCGCTGACGATCGCGGCCAGCTCGCCGCAGCAGGCGTACCGGCTGCGGAGGGACGCCGATGCCGTCCCAGGTAGCTCTGGGACGGCCCGAAGGCCGCCCAGGCAAGGCGGTGAGCCGCGCCAGGCATCCCCGAGGTCGGCAGGACCGGCAGGTGGTGGGGCATCGTCCGGACGCAGGGCCGACGGGAGTGCCCATGGCCATGCCAGTCCTGCGGGCCTCGGCTGAAGTGGAGCACGAAGCGGCGTAAGCGTCGGGCGAAGATCTCGCTGTGGGACATGCACCGCAGCAGGGTGTATACCGGTACGTATGGGCGAGGGGCGTGTGCCGGTGGACCGCCTCCCTGAGCAGCAGCTGGGTCGCAGGCTGGTGGCAATCCCGCTTGCGCTGATCGTCGTGATCACCGTGGTGGACATGCATTCCCCGCCGGATGTCCACCTGGGCCCCTTGCTGGTGATCGCGCCGGCCCTGACCGCGTCCCTGGCCGGGCCGCGACTGACCGCGCTCGTCGGAGCCCTGGCTGTGGCGGCCCAGGTGCTCATCGCCGTGTTCCATGGCGGACTGACCACTCCCAACCACCTCTCGCAGATCACTGCCTTGATCCTGCTGTCCGCCTTGGTCGTCTTCGTCTGCCACGTGCGTGAGCGGCGCAGCCGTGAGCTGACTCGGGCACGGTCGGTGGCCGAGACGGCGCAGCTCGTACTGCTGCGGCCACCACGCCGCCGGATCGGGCCACTGCGTGTGGAGTGGCTGTACCTGGCAGCCGAGGACGAGACCCGTATAGGCGGCGACTTGTTCGCGATCGTCCGCTCCGACCGTGGCACCCGCGTGATCATCGGTGACGTCCGCGGCAAGGGACTGGCTGCCATCGGTGAGGCGTCCATGGTGCTGGGCGCGTTCCGTGAGGGCGCGCACCGCTACGACACCCTGCCCGAACTTGCCGCGTGCCTCGAGGTGAGCGTCTGCAGAAGTCTGGAGGACATCGCCGACACCGACAACGATCCGGGTGAGCACTTCATCACCGCCCTGCTGCTCGACATCCCTGACCACGACACACAGGTCGAGATGATCAACATGGGCCACCCGCCGCCCCTGCTGCTGCACGACGGCCAGGAAACGGTCCTGCACGCGCGACGCCCCGTGCCCCCCTTGGGCATGTGCGCACTGTCCGTGCCCAGCCACCGCGCGGACCCCTTCACGTTCGAGGACGGCGACACGCTGCTGCTCTACACCGACGGCGTCGTCGAAGCCCGCTCGCCCGAAGGAGCCTTCTACCCTCTCGCCGAGCGCGCGGCCTCCGCGCCCACCTCCGGGCCCGAAGCTCTGATACGCCACATCCACCGCGACCTGCTGAACCACATCGGCCACGAACCCGGAGACGACGCCGCTCTCCTGGCCATCGAACGCTACGGCGCCCACCACCTCCACCGACCGCACATCACCGGCCACCCCCTCGACGGCCACCGTCGACTCGACTCCGACTCAAAGCCGGTTCCGGGCGCCCCTTCCTGAGCCCTCCGAAAGGGCCCGCCCTCTCACAGAGCCCTCAGCCGCACGGTCCCCTCCTTCGGCCCGTGGTCAGCGCGTTGCAGCGGTCGAGGCCGCCCTGGCATCGAGGCGTCGAGGGGGCGCCCCGGGCCGCCGCCGGGTTCGGCGAATGTCCGCACCCTGATGTCATGCCGAACCGACAGCGTCCGTAGCTCGTGCAGTCACTCCGGCGCCGCTCGATGAGCCTGGAGGACGCCGAGGACTCCGTGCACGAGGCGATGCTGCGGAAGAGCAGACCCGCTCCGGGCGCACCCTCTTCGTCGAGCCCCCGCCGAACGGCTGGGAGGACCCCCCGGAGCCCGAGTCGTTCCAGGGGGAGCCGGAAGACGGCGCGCCCCCACGCAAGGCCGGGCGGAGCGTGCTCGCTGCAGTGATGGGTGTCGCGATCGTGGCGGCCCTGGTCGCAGGTACCAGCTCCCGTGCTGGCGCTACGGGGGAAGCACGTCCAGGAGCGGGCGGACAACTGCACACGCCACCCAATCGAGATGTGGGTCCTCACCGAACACAGCGACCGGGTCCTGGGCTCACCACGATCCTCCGGACATCGGCGCCCTGGACCTGGACAGCGGCCGAAGCCGCTGAGACCGCCTACTACCTCTCGGCGCACTGATCGCCGATTGGGCCGTCGGCCGCGCTGCGCGCGAGGGAGTCAGCCGCGTGCGGCCGGGACTGTGGCTCGCCGTTCTGGCCGCGTACTACCAGCAGCAGAATTTTCAGCTCATCCGTAAGGTGTCGACCCCCGGAGGGCAAGCGTCGTACGCCTTGGAACGGAAGGCAGAGCGCGTACCGGCAGTGGCCAGGTGGCTTAAATGGCCGGGTCAGCCGGCCTCGTCGCGGGCGGGCGATGTCCTGGCTCGGAGGATCGGGTCGTTGCGCAGGCGTAGGAAGGTGACGAGCAGAGCCAGCGCCTGCACCACGGCGCACGCCCCGATGAGGCCGTCCAGGTACGGCGGTGGGGTGAGGGCGAGCAGCACACCCGCGAGGGGGAAGGGCAGCAGCAGGAGCAGGATGGTCAGGGAGAGGGTCGTGCCGAAGGCCGCGGGTGGGATGACCTGCGAGCGGAGGGTGCGCAGGACGACGGTAAGTCCTCCGTCGGCGGCCATGAAGAGGGCCACGAGGGTCACGTAGCCGGTATAGGAATGGGCCTGGGGCACGGCCAGACAGGCGGCGGCCGCGACGGTCGCGCTCGTGACGCCGACCCCCCAGAGCCCGAGCCGGTCGAGGCCCGCCCGGCAGCAGACGACCGCGGCCAAGGTGACGGCCGCGGCGATCGACCATAGTGCGCCGGCGGCGGCCGGGGACTGGCCGAAGCGGTCCCTCACGAGAACAGGGCTGGCCGACTGCAGCAGTCCGAGCATGAGGTTGGAGCAGGCCAGTCCGGCCACCAGCCGTCGCAGGGACGGCAGCGAGCGCAGGGTCTGCCATCCTTCCCGCAGGCCACCGCCCGGCGTCGGCCCACCGTGGCGTGCGGCACGCAGAGGGGTGGGCGGTGTCTGCAGCGCGAGTGCGGCGGACAGGAAAGACAGCACGCTCAGGCACGCCAGCATGAGAGTCGGGCCAGTGAGCAGCAGAACGCCGCCGAGAGCCGGACCCATGACGGTGGCCGTCTGGTCGATGCCGATCAGCACCGACTGCACCTTGTGGGTCTGCCTGTCGGTGCGGCGGCTGACGATGGCGCCGACCGCCTCGTTGGCGACGAAGCTGAACTGTGTCAGCGTCCCGGTCACGGCGGCCAGTGCGATGACGGTGGCGGTCTCGACCGTACCCGGAGGCAGTGCGATCAGCGCGGCAGCGGCGCCCGTCACCAGCAGGGCGCGGGCGAGCGAGGCGAGGAAGGACACGATGGCCGCGCCGCTGCGGTCCACCAGGGTGCCGGCGAAGCCGAACGCGGCCACCCGGGGTATCCATTCCAGTGCGAAGGCCAGGCCCGTCAGGGACGCGGAGCCGGTGGTCGCCAACACGACGAGTGGCATGGCGTAGGTCGACATGGAGTAGGCGAGGGCATCGCACACGCGTGGTGCGTAGATCCGCCGGAACAGGCTGCCTGTGGGGATTGCAGCGTGCCGGCCGGCCGGCTGGACCTCGTGCAAGGAGACGGTCAAGGTGTGGGGGCTTTCACTGGGCGGGCGTGGACGGACGGCTGGGGCGTTGGCCGCTGTTCACGCCGAGGAGAACGTCACAGTCACCCAAACCATGGGCACGGCATCAAGGTGCACGTGAACTCCGTTCGAAACGTTGCAAGGTGAAGAGTAGGCGGGCTCGCCCCGAGGGGAGTAAACAGGCCCGCCCCGGCGTGATCCGCCAGGGGCACTCTGTTCAGCGCATTTCAGGTCCTGCGCGTCACGGGTGGCGGCGCACCTTTACAAGATCACCTCTGAACGGGGATCGCCTGTCGGCGACGCTTGAATAGTGAGCCGGTTCCGGCGGGTGAAAATTGACCCCCACTGCGTCAGTTGATGTTGGTCATTCCCCGGTGTTGGCGGC
>NZ_JBHTWG010000070.1:0-11193 GCF_042792555.1 Streptomyces sp. NPDC056628 | reverse complement strand
GGCGGAGTGCTCCTGCCGTTCTTCTCCTTCATGACGTTCCTCATCGCCGTCCCCACCGGCGTGAAGTTCTTCAACTGGATCGGAACGATGTGGAACGGGTCCCTGAGTTTCGAGACGCCCATGCTGTGGTCCTTCGGGTTCCTCCTGACGTTCGTGTCCGGCGGCCTCACGGGCGTCATGCTGGCCTCTCCCCCGCTGGACTTCCCGACTTCGGACACCTACTTCGTGGTGGCCCACTTCCACTACGTCGTCTTCGGGACCGTGGTCTTCGCGATGTTCGCCGGATTCCACTTCTGGTGGCCGAAGTTCACCGGCAAGCTGCTCGACGAGCGGCTGGGCAAGGTCACCTTCTGGACCCTGTTCACCGGCTTCCACGGCACGTTCCTGGTCCAGCACTGGCTGGGGGTGAACGGCATGCAGCGGCGCATCCCCGACTATCTGGCGGTGGAGGGCCTGACGGCGCTCAACACGCTGTCGACCGTCTTCTCCTTCGTCCTGGGCCTGTCGTTCCTGCCGTTCTTCTACAACGTCTGGAAGACGGCCAAGTACGGTGCGAGGGTCGGCGTCGACGACCCGTGGGGGTACGGCCGTTCACTGGAGTGGGCGACGTCGTGCCCGCCGCCGCGGCACAACTTCGTCACCCTGCCGCGGATCCGTTCCGAGTCCCCGGCGTTCGACCTGCACCACGCGACGGCACCGGAGCGGGAGGTGGCCGCGCTGTGAGCGTGACGGACCAGTTCCTCAACGACATCGAGGGGCATCTGCTGCTCGCCGCGACCCGCGCGGAGGGCCGCACGGCCGCCGAGCGCTTCTGCGAGCCGCTGCACTGGCTGACGGGGGCCCAGCGCGAGGAGGTGGAGCGCCGGTTCGAGGAGGAGTACCTGACGCTCGCCCGCGCCTCCTGGCAGCGGACGGCGGATCGCGCCGGCGGGCTGCGCCAGGAGTACGAGGCGGCCTACCGCGCCCTGCGGCGCCGGCTGCTCATGGCGTGGCTGCCGGCCTGCGTCCTGGGGATCGTCGGTCTGGCCCTGTGTCTCGCTCGGGGCACGGTCGCCCCGTAGGGCTTCCCTCGGGGTCCGGCCCTGGTCATGATCCGGTGCATGGCTGACGACGGAGCGCCCGTGTACGAGGCGCGTTACGGCTGGGACCGCCGGACGGTGGGAATCCTGACGCTCTGCGCCGTGTTCACCGCGGCCCTCCTCCTGCCGGACATGCCGCTGTTCGCGCGGATCCTGGGGCTGCCGCTGTTCGGCGGGGGCGGGCTGTTCATGGCCTTCGTGGCGATGAGCCGCAAGGTCGCGTTCCGGGTGGACGGCACCGGGGTGCTGCTCGGCGGGAGTCCCGCCCGCTACACGGCGACGACGGCCCATGTGCCCTGGAGCGACATCACGGGGTTCGTGTTCTGGCGGCAGCCGACGGGCAGTGCCTCTCTGCCCTACGTCGGTGTCACACGGCGCGAGGGCGCCCCGCCGCTGCCCGGCGACGGTCCGGCGGCCCATGCCGTGCTGCGGCGTCTGGTGCCGGTGCCGCCCGACGTCGCGGTGTCCTCCCGTGCGGTGAACGGGTGGCGCCTGGACCGCGACCGGTTCGCCGCCGCCGTCGCCCACTTCGCGCCGGGCCTTCCGGTGTACGACCACTCCTGAGGACGGGGGCTCCCCCGCTCACGGCCCGACGGGGCGGGGGCCGGCCGGCTGGAGGATGCCGAGCAGGAGGCGGACCAGTTCGTCGACGACCTCGTCGAGGGTCGCCTCCACCCAGCCCGCGCTCCAGTCGTGCAGCAGCCCGTTGATACTGCCGATGAACGCCGTGACGGCGAGGCGGTAGTCGCGCGGCGCGGCCTCGCCCCGGGCCACGGCGGACGCCACCTCGGCGCACACCAGGTCCACCCAGCGGGCCCGGCGCGCAAGGCGCTGCTCCTCCAGCCGGGGACTGACGCCGATGATCTCGACGAAGGTGATGCGGATCCGGCGGGGGTCGGCGGTCACGTTGGCCGCGTAGGCGCGGAAGATCGCGGTGGCGCGCTCGGCGAGCGGCAGCGGCCCGGCGTCGGCGGCCGCCGTGAGGACCGCCTCCTCCGCCCAGCCGTTGACCTGGAGGTGCAGCGCGGCCAGCACGTCCTCCAACGTGCGGAACTCCTCGTAGAACTGACGGGTCGACAGACCCGCCGCCATGCTGAGCGCCGCGACGGTCGTGGCCCGGTAGCCGGGGGTGTCGCCGAACAGCTGGAGCGCGGCGTCGAGGAAGCGGCGTCGGCGCTCGGCCTGTCGTTCCGCGGCCGACCTGCCGCCGTAGCGGCCGGTGGGCGCCTTGAGCCTGCCCGCCACGCTGTCCTCCCGCCGCCGCGCCCGTCCGGGGACCAATTTTGTCGTGCACGCAGTCTTGTGGAGAAGGGCGCACTCTCCTTACTTTTCAGTAAGTTGATTCTGAAAGCAAAGGTGTTCAGATTCACGACCGCTCTTGGCATGCCCCACTCATGACGCCCCACCTCAGAGGAAGAGAGCCGTCATGCCTGCCATCAGATCCAGGCACCTGTGCTCCGTGACCGCCGCCCTCGCCCTGACGGTCGCCGCTCCCGCGACCGCTGCCACCGCTGCCACCGCCGCCGAGCCCTCCCCCGCCGCGCTCCGGGAGGTGCTGTTCGTCGGCAACAACTGGGACGGCACCGCCGACGTCATCAAGTCCACCGGCGACTTCGCGAAGATCGGCCGGATCGACGTCATCCCCGACAAGGACGCGCGGATGGCCGAGATCAACGCCAACCCCATCAAGTGGATCTACTTCATGGCGATCCGCAACAGCGTCGGCGAGGGCCACGACCAGTTCGTGGACGACATGTACTCCACGCCGGACGGGAGGTCCGTCGTCGTCTCGCGCCCCAGCTTCGCCGACGTGGTCTCCCTCGACCTCGCCACCGGAGCCGTCAACTGGCGCTTCCCCGTGTCCGGTTACCGCGCCGACCACATGGCCGTCTCCCCCGACGGCGAGCGGGTCGCCGTCTCCGCGTCCACCTCCAACACCGTGCACGTGCTGGACATCGACACGGGCCGGGAACTGGGCAGCTTCGCCACCGGCGACAAACCGCACGAGAACATCTTCACCAAGGACGGCAAGTACATCTACAACATGGCGATCGGCGAGGTGAACACCCAGACCGACGCCCCCTGGCTGGACTGGACGAAGGGTGACCGGCGCGTCACCGTCGTCGACGCCACCACGTTCAAGCAGGTCAAGGTCATCGACATGCGGCCCCAGCTGGACGCGCTCGGCCTGCGGGACTTCTCCGACGCGGTGCGGCCCGCCGTGTTCTCGCCGGACGAGTCGAAGCTGTACTTCCAGGTGTCGTTCTTCAACGGCTTCTTCGAGTACGACGTCGCCACCGATCGGATCACCCGCGCGAAGACCCTGCCGAAGAACCCGGCGACCAGTGACGACCGCACCACGTTCGTCAACGACTCACGCCACCACGGCATCTCGATGAGCCCCGACGGCGCCAAGCTGTGCGTGGCGGGCACGATGGACGACTACGCCACCGTCGTCGACCGCGCCACGCTCACCGAGGGCCCCCTCGTCACCGCGTCGAAGCCGTACTGGGCCACGGTCAGCGGCGACGGGAAGTCCTGCGTGGTCTCCGAGAGCGGCACCGACCAGGTCACCGCCATCGACTTCGCCACCGGGAAGAAGCAGGTGTCCGTCCCCGTCGGCGACCACCCGCAGCGGGTCCGGCTCGGCCATGTGCAGTCCGGCTGGACGAGTCCGACGGCCCGCTGATCGGCCCAGGGCCTTCAGTACCGCGCCCACCCCGTCCTCGGTCGCCCTGGGCCGCACGGCGACCGAGGACGGGGTGGGCGTACGTGCGGCGGGCCGACGGCCACTCCGGCGAACGCGGCGGCCTGCCCCAGGGGCGAGCGGGTCCGGTGCCGCCCGCCGTGCCCACCCCCGTCGGGGCTCAGGCTCCCGTCCGGCGGGTCAGGTTCAGCAGGTACTCCTTGCGGTTCAGCGGGTCGCGGTCCGTGCGCGGGCGGTGGGGCACCGGGCCGGGCGGTGCGGGCGCGTAGTGGTCGAAGGCGGTCTCCAGTTCGCCCTCGCCACGGGTCAGACCGGGCAGCCGCTGCTCCAGCGCGTGCGCCTGGGCGGCCGGCACCGTGCCCTCCAGCACGCACACCGCGCCGCGGGTGCCGGTGGTGTGCGGGACCGCGCGCAGCCCGGCCAGGGCGGGCAGCAGCGCGGCCAGGGTGTCGGCCGGGGTCTCCAGGCGGAACCGGTGCACCGGCTCGTGCACCCGGGTGCCCGCACGGCGCAGCGCCTCCATCAGCACGAGCGGGGTCAGCCCCCGGAAGTCGTGGCCGGTGCTGGACATGCTCTTGTCGAAGCCCTGGTGGGCGTGGCTCTGCCGGGGCGAGTAGCCGGAGTGCGTCATGGTGACGACGCAGTCGGGGACCTGCCAGCCGTACAGGCCCTGCCCGAGGGTCTCGCGCACGGTGTCCTCGACGGCCTTGAAGAAGGCGTACGGCATGGAGCCCAGTTCGACCTCCCGCCGGAAGCGCACGCCGGAGCCGGGCGGCGCGGGCTCGACGCGCAGACCGACCGTGGCGAGGAAGGGGTTGCCGTCCTTCTTGTTGAACTCCACCGCGGCGCCCCGGCCCACGAGCCGCTCGACGCACAGCGGTGTCGTCTCGCGGAAGGCGACCCGCAGACCGGACTCCTCGGCGAGCGTGGCCTCGATGACCTCCTTCTGCACCTCGCCGTACAGGGACACATGGGTCTCCTGGCGTACCTCGTCGTGGCGCAGGCCGATGAGCGGGTCCTGTTCGGCCAGCCGGGTGAGCGCGCGGTGCAGGGCCCGGCGGTCGGTGCCGTCGGCCGGGTCGACGATCGTCTCCAGAGTCGGCGGCGCGAACAGGTGCCCGTGCGCCGTGCGGGGCGCGCCGAGGGCGTCGCCGATCCGGACGTCGTTCAGCCCCCACAGACGGGCGATCCGGCCCGCCCGCACCTCGTCGGCCCGGGTGTCGGTGCCCCGGTCGAAGACGCTGACGGCGGTGACGCGCCCCTCGGCACGGTCGCCGTCCTCGCCGGCCGGCGGGCCGAAGGGAACCCGGTCGCGGACGCGGAGGGTCCCGGAGAACAGCCGCGCGTAGGCGATCTTCTCTCCGGCGGGTCCCCGTTCGACCTTGAAGACGGTGCCCGAGAGCGGCGCCGCAGGGTCGCCGTCCGCGGGCGGCAGGACGTCCCTGATGCCGGTGATCAGGGCGTCCACGCCGGCGCCGGTGTGGGCGGAGCCGAAGTACACGGGGTGGGCCAGGGCCCGCCGGGTGCCGTCCACGAGGGCCGCGCGGACGGCGTCCGGTGCCACGCGGCCCTCGACGTACGCGGTGAGCAGCGCGTCGTCCAGATCGGCGAGGACGTCCAGCGCCTCCGGTCCGGGGCCACCGGGGACGAAGCGGGCGTCCCGGGTGCCGAGGCCGTGGACCGTGCCCATCGGGACGACGGCCGGGGTCAGCCGCTCGCGTACGGCCCGCAGCACGCTGTCGCGGCAGGCGCCCCGCCGGTCGATCTTGTTGACGAACACGAGGGTGGGGATGCGCAGCCGGCGCAGGGTCCGCATCAGCACCCGGGTCTGCGGCTGCACGCCCTCGACGGCGGAGACGACGAGGACGGCGCCGTCGAGCACGCCGAGGACCCGCTCCACCTCGGCGATGAAATCCGGGTGGCCGGGGGTGTCGATGAGGTTCACGGTCGCGTCGCCGAGGGCGAAGGAGACGACGGCCGACTTGATGGTGATGCCGCGCCGGCGCTCCAGCGCGAGGGTGTCGGTACGGGTGTTCCCGGCGTCGACGCTGCCGAGTTCGTCCGTCACGCCGGCCGAGTGCAGCAGGCGCTCGGTCAGGCTGGTCTTACCGGCGTCGACATGGGCGAGGATCCCGAGGTTCAGTACGTGCACGAAGCGTCATGTCCTTCTGCAAGGGGGTGGTTCCTGCCTGGGGGGACATGGACGCTCGGCGCATGGTGGCTCCTGGTACCTCTCCGTGGTCGTTCGCTGTGCCCGGCCAGTGCAGCAGAACGGCGATCGGGGCGGCAACGGGTTTTGCGCCCGGCGCGACGGGGCGCGCGGTGCGATCGTGGTGGTGCCACAGGTGCCGTGGAGGGCGGCGGTGAGAGGAGCGGGCGATGCGGGACATCCTCCCGGTGGTCGCGGGCTGGTACGCGGCGGGGCGGCCGTTCGGGCTCGCCACGGTGGTCGCCACCAGCCGCAGCGCCCCGCGCGACCCGGGCGCTGCGATGGCCGTGGGCCCCGGGGACGAGGTCGTGGGCAGCGTGTCCGGCGGCTGTGTCGAGGGGGCCGTCTTCGAGATCGCCCAGGAGGTCGTGGCGAGCGGCGAGGCCCGCCTCGAGACCTTCGGGTACAGCGACGCGGACGCCTTCGCGGTCGGGCTGACCTGCGGCGGCGAGATCACCCTGCTGGTGCGGCCGGTGACGGCCGGGAGCGATCCGGTGTTCGGCGAGATGGCGAGGTCGGTGGCGGCGGGCCGCCCGGTGACCGTGGCGACGGTGGCCGACGGGCCCGCCCCGCGCGGTGCGGCGCTCGCGGTGTGGCCGGACCGGGTCGCGGGCACGTTGGGGACGCCCGGACTGGACGCGGCGGTCACCGCAGACGCACGCGGCGAACTCGCCCTGGGCGCCACGGGGATCCGGCACTACGGCCGGCACGGCGAGCGACGCGAGGACGCGGTCTCCGTCTTCCTGCAGTCGTTCGCGCCGCCGCCGCGCATGCTGGTCTTCGGCGCGATCGACTACGCGGCCGCGGTGGCGCGGATCGGTGTCTTCCTCGGCTACCGGGTCACGGTGTGCGACGCGCGTCCGGCGTTCGCCACACCGGAGCGGTTCCCGCCGGAGGCGGAGGTCGTCGTCGACTGGCCGCACCGCTATCTCGACCGCATGGACTCCGACGCGCGCACGGTGATCTGCGTCCTCACCCACGACCCGAAGTTCGACGTGCCCCTGCTGGAGGTGGCGCTGCGCCGGCCGGCCGCGTACATCGGGGCGATGGGCAGCCGCCGCACGCACGACGACCGGATCCGGCGGCTGGCCGAAGCCGGGCTCGGCGAGGGCGAGTTGAGGCGGCTGCGCTCCCCGGTCGGGCTCGACCTGGGCGCCCGGACGCCCGAGGAGGTCGCCGTGTCCGTGGCCGCCGAGATCGTCGCGCTGCGCTGGGGAGGCACCGGGGTGCCGCTGACCGCGACGGACGGGGCCGTCCATCCGCGGCGGTAGTGCTCCGCCAGCGGGTGACGCGGGACGTCAGTGCCGGGGCAGCCGGTGCAGTGCGATGTCCGTGAGCGCGCCCGCGTCGACGGTCGCCGTCATGTACGTGCAGTACGGCTGGCGGCGCCGGTCGGTGGGGGAACCGGGGTTGAGCAGGCGCAGACCCGTGGCGGCCGTCGTGTCCCAGGGGATGTGGCTGTGCCCGAAGACGAGCACGTCGAGGTCGGGGAAGCGGGCCGCGCACCGGGCCTCGCGTCCCTGGGCGGCACCGGTCTCGTGCACGACGCCGAAGCGCAGTCCGCCGAGTTCGGCCCGCGCCACCTCGGGGAGACGGGCGCGCAGCTCGGGTCCGTCGTTGTTGCCGTACACGGCGACGAGCCGTGCGCTGCGGCTCTCCAGCAGGTCCAGCGTGGGCGTGTCGACCCAGTCCCCGGCGTGGAACACCACGTCGGCGCGCGGTAGTTCGGCGAGCAGCGGCTCGGGCAGCACCTTGGCGCGCTTGGGCAGATGGGTGTCGGACATCAGGAGCAGACGCACCTCGTCAGGCTACCGGCGCACCCCCGAGCGGCCCGGGCTCCCGGCCGCCCCCCGGGTGTCGCCGCGACCCGCACGGGACGACGCGCACAGGGCCGGCGTCCGGCCACGAAGGCCGTAATCTGGCGCAAACGCCCGGCGCCCCGTAGGGGGCTCGGAGTCCGATGCCGGTCAAGGTCAGCGTGGTCGTCCCGGTGTACGACCCCGGGCCGCACATCGGGGAGTGCGTGGCGTCGCTGCTGCGCCAGTCCCTGCCCCCGGACGAGTACGAGGTGGTCTTCGTCGACGACGGCTCCACCGACGGCACCGGGGAGCGGCTGGACGAACTGGCCGCCGCGGACCCCCGGGTGCAGGTGTTCCACCAGGAGAACTCCGGCTGGTCGGGGAAGCCGCGCAGCATCGGCATCGACGCCGCCCGCGGCACGTACGTGATGTTCGTCGACCACGACGACCACCTGGGCGACGAGGCCCTGGAGCGGATGTACGCCTATGGCCTCGCCCACGACGCCGACGTGGTCGTCGGCAAGACGGCCGGCCGGGGCCGGGGGGTGCCGGTGGAGCTGTTCCGCCGCGACCGCCCCCGCGCCACCGTGGCGAACGCCCCGCTGATCGACAGTCTCACCCCGCACAAGATGTTCCGCCGGGCGTTCCTCGACGCGACCGGGCTGCGCTTCCCGGAGGGCAGACGGCGCCTGGAGGACCACGTCTTCGTGGCGTACCGGCGCCACCGGACAGCACGAGAGCCTCCATCTGCTTCACCACAGCCGCGGATCCAGCGATTTGAGGCGGTGGGGACTGGCTCGTTCTGTCTGGTCGGGGCGCCCCGGACCGGTGTCACCCGGAGAGCGCGATCTCGCACCACACCTGCTTCCCGCCGCTGACGGGCACGGTCCCCCAGGCCGTCGTCATCGCCTCGACCAGCAGGATGCCGCGTCCGCCGGTGGCGTCCCAGCTGATGCTGGTCGGCCGGACCGGGGTGCGGGGCGAGGAGTCGGCGACGGCGACCCGCAGCCGCCGGCCGACCAGCGTGAGGTCGAGGCGGACCTGCCCGTCGGTGTGCACGAGGGCGTTGGTGACGAGTTCGGACACGACGAGCAGGGCCGCGTCCCGGTCCCGCGGCGGCACCTGCCAGGCGCGCAGGGTGCGCCGGGTGAACCGGCGGGCGTGGCCGACGGCTTCCGGCACCCGCCACACGGCCCAGGTCTCGCGCAGGGGCCGTACGTCCATGCCGTCGTAGCGCAGCAGGAGCAGGGCGATGTCGTCGTCGCGGTGCGCCCCGACGAGCAGCCCGTCGGCGACGAGTCCGAGGTGGGCCGGGTCGGACGCGGCGAGCGCGGCGGCGAGCCGTTCGATACCGGTGTCGATGTCGGTGTCGGCGGACTCCACGAGGCCGTCGGTGGTCAGGGCGAGAACGGTGCCGGGCCGCAGCCGCAGCGGGCTCATCGGGAAGACGGCCTCGCGCAGCACGCCGAGCGGCGGACCGCCCTCGGCCTCGGCGACCTCCGTGCCGCCGCCCGGATGACGCAGCACGGGCGGCGGGTGTCCGGCCCGAACGCACCAGGCGGAGCCCTCCTCCAGGTCGACCTCCACGTAGCAGCAGGTGGCGAAGAGGTCGGTCTCCATGTCCATCAGCAGCCGGTTGGCATGGTGGACGACGACGTCGGGCGGGTGCCCCTCGGCCGCGTAGGCGCGCAGCGCGGTGCGCATCTGGCCCATGAGGGTGGCTGCGGCCGCGCTGTGCCCCTGCACGTCGCCGATGACGAGGGCGACATGGTGGTCGGGCAGCGGGATGACGTCGTACCAGTCGCCGCCGACCTCCAGTCCGGCGGTGGTCGGCAGATAGCGGGCGACGGCCTCGGCGCCGGGCAGCCGGGGCAGCCGGCGGGGCAGCAGCTGGCGCTGGAGCATGCCGACGAGTTCGTGCTCGGCGTCGAAGGCGCGGGCGCGCACGAGCGCCTGTCCCGCGAGGCCCGCGGAGGCGGTGAGCAGGGCGCGTTCGTCGGGGCCGAACTGGTGCGGGGTGTCCCAGCCGATCAGGCAGGCGCCCGCCATGGCGCCGCCCGCGGGCAGCGGCAGGACGGCCAGGCCGCCCGGGCCGACCTCGGCGAGGGCGGGTTCCAGCGGGGCGCCGGCCGGCCAGATCTGGGCGCGTCCCTCGCGCAGGGCCGCGGCGAGGGTCGGCATGGCGCGCACGGGCGCGTCGGGCCATTCGGTGCGCCACTCCAGGCGCCACAGCGCGGGCCAGGACTCCTGGTCGGGCGGGTCGAGGACGGTCACGACGAGCCGGTCGTGCTCCAGTTCGGCGAGCGCGATGCGATCGGCGCGCAGCGGCTCGCGCAGGGCGGTGACCACGGCGTGGCTGACGTCGCGGACGGTGCCGGCGGTGGCGAGGGCGGCGGCCAGACGCTGGACGCGGGCGACGTCGGTGACCTCGGGGCGCAGGGTGGAGGCGTCGGCGACGGTGCCGACGAGCCGGGCGGGGCGGCCCTCGCCGCCGGGCAGGAGGCGGCCGCGCAGCCGCAGCCACCGGGGCGGGCCGGCGGGCCGGACGACGCGGAACTCCAGTTCCCGCTCGCCGAGGGACATGTGGTCGGCCTCGACGACGGACATCAGCGCGGGCAGGTCCTCCGGAACGGTCAGGCCGAGCAGGGTCTCCACCTTGCCGTCGAAGGCGGCGGGGGTCAGTCCGAACAGCCTCAGGAGGTCGGCGCCGACCTCGACGTGGCCGCTGTCCACCGCGAGGCTGAACGCGTCGTCGGACAGTTCACCGCCGGTCTCGGCGGCGGGCGGGGCGGGCAGGGTGACGGCGCCGGCGATCAGTTCCAGACAGTCCCGCTCGTCGGCGTCGAAGCCGCCGGGGTGCTCGGTGACGGCCAGCAGGCACCCTCCGGAGCCCTCGCCGCGCACGGGCAGCGCGGCCAGGGAGAAGTCGCCCTCCGGGGTGCGCCGGGCCTCCGCGAAACCGGCGAGGTCCCGGGGGCCGAGCCAGACCGGGCGGCCGGTGCGGTGGGCGTCGGCGGCCGGGGAGGGCCCGTTCAGGGCGTAGCCGTCCCGCAGGCCGTACAGGGACCGGGGCACGCCCGCCGACTCGTGGACGCAGAGCAGTTCGCCGTCGTCGTCCGGGGTGTACAGGGCGGCCAGGGAGGCGCCGCAGAAGACGAGCGGCTGTTCGAGGACCCGGCGCAGCCGCCCGGCCATGCCGGGCTCCGCGGCGAGCGCCTTCAGGACGTCCTCGGCACGCCTGTTCCTCGTCCTGCGTCCCGTTGCGTCCTCTCCGACCACGTTCGCCATTACAGCGCTGATGCGCCCCGTACGCAGCCCCTGTGACGGTTTCGTGAATCCCGGGGGACGGGACGACGGCGAAACGACGGCGGTCCGGCCCTCCCGCCGGAGGGCCGGACC
>NZ_JBHTWG010000069.1:0-12368 GCF_042792555.1 Streptomyces sp. NPDC056628 | reverse complement strand
GACCTGTAACTAACTGCCCGATCAGCATCCACACAGAAGAAAAAGCCGCTGCCATCCCGTTTATTAGTCCGATTCCGATTGCTAACGGGGATAGCAAAAGGGTTAAAGCTGGTAGTAAAAGCGTAAATCCGGCTATTACTTTGGATAACACAGGGTGGGCTTTGTTAAAATTGACTATCATTTTGGCTATCATCGTTATGAAATTGTAAACATAAGGCATGACTGCCGCGAAAACGTCCACTAACGGCTTAAATGCCTCTTTAATCGTAGCCATCATGGTGTTAAACGATTTTGCGTATGTGTCGTTTTCCATTGCTGCTTCATGCAGTTTGCCGTATAGCATAACGCAAGCCGCAGCGCTCGCAATAGCCACGGAAGCAAAACGCATTTGCCCTTGAGTGATCATTCTTGTCATGTCGTTTAACTGTTTCATGTTCGCCGTTGGGCCAAGCATTTTTAACGCTAAAACGGATGCGTTACCTTCACGCGCCATCCTCTCAAGGCTGCCTGTTACCCGTAACAGCCCGTTATTGACGGTGTAAAGTGGGTTTCCCATTCTCTTGAAATTATCTGAGATTTTTTCACTCTGGCCGCTCATGGCTAACATTTGACCTACGCCCTGGATAAAGCCGGCTTTCATGATCTCGTTGTTTTTCATGATGTTTTCTGTGGCCTTTTTATGCTCTTGACCAAGCCGCCGGACTTCTCCAATAAATTGTTCATTTGTGCCGGTGTAGTTCTTCATACTTTGCGCTAGTTTGAAAAACTTGAATTCTGTTTCAATAAGCTCCCTTTTGAATGGTATAAGGGCCTGCGCTGAGGCTCTATATGCCGCCTTCATTTCGGCGCTCATTAAGCGCAATCGTTCATTGTAACGGTTAGTATTCAAGCCATCTAAAGACCGCTGTAAGGTTCGTACGCTGCGCTGGGTTGGTGCTGTATCGAAAATGGCATCTATTACAACCCGTCCATCACTCATTTTTTACCACCCCTTCCGCGCAGGTTTTGGAAGAAGGCTGACGCCTTGGCGTCCAACTCTTTAATGGCTGCTTCTTCATCAACTGGCTTTTTATTTAGGGCGTAAATCCGCTTTAATTCCTGAATTCGTTTGCGTTCTTCTCCCTCTTTTGGCAGCTTCATTGTTCTAATCTCAATGACTTTTGAGAATTTAGCGTCCTCGCTCAAACCTTTTAGAAGGGCTTGGAATTTGCGCCAGTGTAATTTCCCTTGCTGTTCGAATAGATCGAGGTTGTAATCAAACAAAAAAGACGCGTATATATACTCCGCGTCTTGTTCAAAGTCAAAAACCTCATCTTTTTTGCTTGTGCTTTGTTCGCCTTCTGAGGTGTTTTGTTCATCTTCGTTTGTGCTTTGTGGTTGCTGCTGAATACTGTCTTGCGCTGTTTCTCCTGGTTCATGAATAAAGTTGTCAAAAATGGCTTTAACCAATATCACTTTTTCATCCAGTGAAAGCTCTTCAACGTCCTCTTTGTTTTCAGCAAAGACAAAAGCCAAAAGCGACCATTTTTGCGCTTCGGTGAATTCTTCATCTTCCAGCAGTTCAAACGCACGCAGCACCACATCAAAAAAGAGACGTAACTTTATACGCCTCCCCTTGAATATAATCACATCTTCTTCAAAACGATCAGTAAGCTTCATCGCTGACCATCACTACTTTATATAGTTTTTTGCTTTCTCCGCTTTGCTCGTTCCCATTTTCTCTTCTAGTTTGCTGTTAACGATATCGACAACTTTAATCATGTTGTAAACAGACTTACCGCCAGCTTGATAGATAAAATCAAAATTCTCTGCACCAAAATAAGATTCAATTAGTTCTTTCATAGCCTCATTTGCAGCTTCTTCAGCTTGAGAAATTTCTGCTTCAGTAAGCTTTGTGAAATCCATGCCTTTAAATTTCTCATAGTTTTTCTTCATCTTAGGATAGAGTTGTTCCCGCTTTTTTAAGCTTTCATCATCGTAATAAACGTCAAAAACTTTGCCGCCAATCTCAAATTCCTGTTTTGGTACTTCTAAATCAATTTTAAAAACTGTCATGTCATTACATCCCCTTTTTAAGTATTAAAAAGAGCATTAGCAATCGCTAACGCTCTATGTCTTGTATGTTGACTTATTAAGCTGGTGTTGGCTGTGTTTTCGTGACGATCTGAGACATTGGAGACTCGCCGCCCTCGTTCACTGCGGTTACATTTACAGTTAACTGCGTATCTGCCGCAATTCCCGTCAGTGTGTGTGATGTAGTCGTGACATTTGCGTCTAACTTCTTCTCTGCGCCTCTATAAACGTTGTATGAGTCCGCCCCTTATACGGCATCCCATTCCACTGTTACACTATCTGAAGTAGCTGTGTACCGTAGATTTTGGGGCGCATTAGGGCGTGGCTGTTGTTTCTGTCGGCTCGCCATTGAGGTGAATTTCAATACTGATTTCACCTTTAGCTCCTGCATCCCCGCCAGGTCCTTCAATAGTCGCAATGGTACAAGGGCATTCAATAATATTTCCGTTCGGCTCTTCCCATTTGAAATTAGTTTCTCGATCAGGGCCAACTTTATATTTTTTGCTGAAAACATACTCTTGCGCTTCATCACCATAATATCTATGACCTTCGAATGCGATTGTTTGTTGGCCGCCTGTTACTGTTGTTTGTTTCATGGTTCCGGTGTTTAAGTATTGCGTTTGGTCGTTTTCTTCGTTCAAACTTGGATCAAAGCTGCTTAATCCTTTCGCAAGTCTTGACCATGTGCGCTCCGTTCCATCTGGTGTAATGTCGATAAAGAATTTATGTGATGAGTTAATTAAGAGACCTTCTTTTTGAGGCATTCAACCCACTCCTTATAGGTATAGTTCCGCTTGAAACATTGCGGTATATATGTGGCCCTCTGGTGTTTGTTCAACCCAGTTAGGCGTTGTGTAAACTTCGCATTTAACAAAAGTAAAAGAGCCGCCACCACTTGTGACCGCTCCGTTAGTTAACGTATCTAATTTGTCTGATATTTGCTGACAAGTTGTGTATGATTTATATTGATCAAGATGTCTGACCAATATCTGAAAGGCAAAAATGTAATTTCGGGACATATCCAGGTTTTTTGTAGGTTTAACGCTTGGGATCGCCAAAATTGAAATGTCGTTCCCGCTTGTCAAAGGGCCTACGGTCAGCGTCTTTTTAAATAAGAGCATGTTACTTTCGATATACTGCTTCATTCGGTCTAAAAAGTCCATAACACACCCCCTAAAAAGTACGATTCCGTAGGTTTTCCATGACTCTCAACCAACGGGGCAGAAAATAAGCCTTTGCCGCTTCAAACCATAGCCCCCGCGCATTCGGGTTTTTATCTTTCGAGAAGTTATACTGTGGGTTATAGTAGACCTTCTTCGCATAAGGTGTGTCCCATATAAGCTTTCCGTTTTCAAGATCAGATGCACGCTGCGAACTGGCAATCAAGTTTCCAGTATCGTGGGGCGCGTAGTAATTCGAATCTTTAAGCACTTCGGACGATAACAGGAATTGACCTTCTTTATCAAAGTTGTCAACCCTGCGCGAAAGGTTCCCAAGATCCACGCGAACATGACTTCTCATTTGATTTCCACCTCATAATGATGGGGTGCGCCTGGGTTTTCATCGTACAATTCTTTGACCTTCTGCACCTCGTATGTTTTCCCGTTAAACGTAACCCTGGATTGCTCTTTCAGCCGCTTGAATGGCTTTGAGTTTAAGCGATCAATAAAGATAATAGACTGGCCTTCCACGTCATTACGGACGTTGTTCCGCATAATGGCCGTGACAGGTTCAACCCTGATCCTCTCAATGGGAATAGGGGCCGCAAAACCGCCGCCCCATCCGTTTGGATTGTCCGTAATCTCTTCATATTCGATTGAATGTATAAGCAGCTCAATAGGGATTGGTTTAGCCATGAACGGACACCCCACGATATAGCAGACCCGTAGGCGCTAAAAATGAGAGTACAGACGGGCTGACACGCGCTGATTGTGTGCCGGAACTGCCATTCGAACTAGAGCCGCCGCCAGTGCTATAGCTGAATGATCCAACGCTGACACTGTTCATGTCATCCATTCCCGCGTTAACCGCCGCATCGCCGCCTTTCATGACGTAAAACTCTACCTGTGCCGCTGTCGCCTTCATAATCAAGTCTCTGAAGAGTGAGGGAAAGCCGCTAATGTCTTTTCCGTATATCTGAAAGTTGGTTACCTGGTCTATAATGTCGCTCGCCCGTTCAATATACCTTTCAAGATCAGCAGAATCAGGGGCCGCAGCCCCTTTGTACACATTGTTATAGTATTCAGGAGTGATATAAGGCATGTTCACCCCTCTTTTCTATTCTTTTTTGCTGTCTTTTTCGGCTTTTTTAGCCTTCTTCAGCTCTGCTTTAAGCTCTTTCACTTCCGCTTCTAGCGCTTCGATTTTGTCTAATGCTTCGTTGTGTTCACCGATAGGGACAGTACGCCCGCCAGTTGCACGCTTCAGAACCTTCCCGCTCTCGTCAATCTGATCATATCCGTCTCTTAAATAACCATTAACGGCCTCGTCTGAGACCGTTAAAACACGATTAAGCTTTTTCACTTTTGCCATGTGTGAAGTACCTCCTTATTTATTACTGAGCCGCCGCTTTTGTTTTGGTTACGATTTCCGACATAGGAGACTCGCCACCAGGCCCAACGGCTGTAACATTGATTGTCAGTTGTGTATCGGCGCTCAATCCGTTAGCTGTGTACGATAGATTTTGGGGCGCATTAGGGCGTAGCAGGCGTGATATTGAACGCCATGCCAGGTACTTTACGCTCAATAGCGAATACGTCCCAATATTTGCGCTCAAAGTATAGGAATTTGCCGCCTGTTTTCGCGCTTGGCTGATCAAGTGACACAAATTCATAGCGCTGTGGTGCAAGCATAGAATCAGGGTGAATCAGAATCATGTTAATTTGAACCGCTGAAGGATCTACAACCGCCCCCCGTGTGAAGTCGTACACTGTTTTCATTCTTGCGGACGGAACAGGCTTAACAGTGACTTCATCAAGTGAACGAACACCACGGCTGATATTGCCGTTATTGTTTGTCACTGACAAAGAACGTGAAATTTGTTGCGCGTTTTTAAGAACTGTATAGATTGGCGCAGCTACATATAAAATCCGTCCTTCCAGTGGCACTTCCGCTTCGTCCATTTGTAACATTAGTTCATCATAGACGCCCAAAACATTAGTTTCGTCAATTTTAGTCGTATCGGCTTTCCCGCCATATTGCTGGAATTCAGAATAAAGCTTTGAAGCCATGTACTTATCCATTTCAGGGATTTTCTGCTCGTCATTAAAGACCTTTGTGATATTGGCAATAGTAATAGCCATGTTTGTCTCGTCAACGTCCACCGGATCAACCATAGTACGGAATTCACGGTCATGGCCTAGTGTTTTAGTTTCCCAGCTGTTATCAACCTGGCGTGAGAATGTGCCAATATCCTCGCGGTTATAGTCGGTCATTCCTGTTACATCAATGCGTGGAATCTGAATCGTTTTGGCATTCACCCATTTAATGCGGGAATTGTTCGGTGTGTTGTAAAGCTCCGTGAAATAAAGACCTTGTGCAAATCTTTGTTGTAAACCCTGTGAATAAAGCTCTGCATAGTTTAAGTTTGGCATATGTCGTTACCTCCTATTATTTGAACGCTGCCGCCCAAGCTTCTAACTCGGATGACGGTTGTTTTTTATGTTCGCCGTTTGTAAATTTTGGCTGTGGTGTTTCTTCCTGCTGCTGTTCTTTGAAGTGCGGATATTTTTCTACAACCATTTGCATAGCTGCGTTCATATCCACTTCATCAGAAACATAGTTTTTGGCTAATGCGACTACATCCGGCACTGAATCAGCGTTTACACCCAATTTCATAGCTGAAATTTGTGCCTTTAATGATTCATTTTCGCTTGAAACGGTATTGTATTTGGTTTCATAATCTTTCAAGCTGTCGGCCATCTTCTCGGCTTCCGTTTTCTGCGATTCCTGCCACTCTTGAAACTTTGCAAGACCTTCTTTTGCAGACTTAAAGTCCTCAACGCCAAGCTGTTTCAAAAGCTTTTCTTGTGCTCTCTTCGTTTCTTTAGCAATCAGGTTGTTTACATCACTCTGCGGCAAAAGCTTTTCTTGTTGCTGTTGTGTTGGCTCTTGCTGTTGTGGTTCCTGTTGCTGATTTCCTTCCGGGTTAGCCGCCGGATCGGGGTTATTTGCTGCGCCTGCGTTCGGATCGCTCTGTTCAGCGAAGAACTGCAGATTTAGTCTTAAAAGTCTATCTCTCATGTTAAAACCTCCCGAATGGGTAAAATACTTCTGTTTTCTTTAACGCCCACTACAGATAAACGGGCAAGAAAAAAGAGCCTTACGATAGATAAACCGTTGGCTCTTCTTTCTTGTTTGCTTCTTCAATTTTCCGCAGTGCTAAACCCATGTTAAAAACAATGGCTTCCAATTCCTCAACCTTCTTTTCTAGCTTTTCGTGATCTTTTTTCAATACAAACATGCTGCACCGCCTTAATTGTATATTTGCTCGCGCTCTCGTCGCCGTGTACGCCCTGTTTCCTCTAGGAAGGCCCTTAGCCTTGCCTGACCGTCTAAAACCTTCCTGTGTGCCCGTTTCGCGCCAATTTCATCATTCATTTTTTCGAATGTGGCAAGCTCTCTTTTGTTGTTCCTTATATTGCGTTCTAACGCCCTCTGTTTTTGGCTTTCTTTGTATGCTTTTTCGTTCCGCTCTGCATTAACAGGATGATAACGTTGTTCTGAAATGCCTGGAATGTAGGGATACTGAACATGGCCGCAGTTAATACCAAACAATCCGTCCGGTTCGCCCTTACTTGTGCTGGATAGCGCCGGATATTTCGGATCATTGCCGCTCCTGCTGAATATCCTGCCTTGATACGGGGCGCATTTGGGCCGTGCCCCTACGTGTGAGCTGATTTCTACCAAGTCCACGCCGTAACTATCAAACCTTGAGTCCTGCATTTCGTTAGCAACGTTGTTACCCATTGTTCGAATGACCGTATAAGCGTAACCTTCCGCATACCTTCGTTTGCCGTCTGCTGTTATTAATGCCGGTATTCCCTTTTGCGCCCAATCTTGCACGGTGCTTCTCAGGGCTTGTTGTGGCGTTTTTAGTCCACTGATAACCCCTGCGACTGTCTGAGTCAGTATGTCACGATACACTACCTGGCTTTGAGTCAGCATTGTCGAATTGACAAGGTTATAAATATCGGTTGCCTGCCTTGCGAATGCGTCTAGTATCTGCCATATGGCCGGATCTTGTTTGACTGGCAGTGCTGCCATAAGGGGAATACCTTGAGCTATCGCCTTTTGAAGTACCGCCTCATTCGCTTCTATGCCTTCCATGCCACTGTTCTGAAGGATTTCACGGATCTTCTTTTGTGTAAGCTTACTTTTCTTTGATATGGCCCGTATATTCTCCCGTGTGAGTCCGCCGATCTGTTCTAGCTTCAGCGCATACCATTGATTAACGTCCGCTTCCAAGGCTTTTGTATCCTTCGCCAGCAGCGCGCCAATGTTCTCTAATATCTCCGTCTGAATGGACGAATATATCTGAACGATAGGCCAGGACAATTGTTCCGCTTTCTCAGGTGTTACGCGTGCCATCAGACACCGCCGCCGCCAATTTCACTAACATCTGGCAGCTCGGTTGCCGCTTCTTCCTTCGCTTCTTTGATAAGCTCCCGCGCTTTCTCTTCAGGCACTTTGAGAATGTGCATAAGGCCCATATAACGAGGCATCAGCCCGCTGTTAACTAACTTCAGATAGAAGTTGGCGTTGGCATCCCGATCCTCTGCAATAGAGTCGTCAAAGTCAACGGTCACATCATAGTCAGGAGGGACAGTAAACACCTTGTAAAGCTTTGCGATCTCGCAAATAGTGGTAATCAGATTTATAATTCCCTCTTCGATCACAGTCTCATGGCTGTTCTTCGTTTGGAATGTCTTGCTGTTCTCACTGACTACCTCAGTAGCCGTTTTTACGCCCTGACCATCAAAAGAGAACACGCCAGGACTAAACCCTATTTGCATTGCGAAAAGATCCAATAGGGATTGAATAGCCTTAACGTGTTCTTCTACTCTCAGCTCAATAGAGTTGTCAACAATCTGTTGCCTGTCTACATCTTCAAAGTTGAAAGCCTCGTATACTTCGTCACTAGCGTCAAAATAACGGTGAAATTCCTCGGTTTCTGCGTTAACAACTGTCCTGATAGCTGAGTGTGGAACAATGATACGCTTTTTACCCAACCTGAATTCACGGTGATAGCTGTCAAAGGCTGTATCCAGGGCTTTTATTGTGTCGATAGCATTCGCATATAGCGAAACACCTAAAGGGCTTTGCAAATCAATGTTATTTGCTATGTTTGGCTTGAAATAAACAAACAAAGGGCGTGAAAGTCCTTCGATAGTCGCTTCCTTGGCTAAATCGGGATAAAGTGTGTCAAGCGCTACCTCTATTCCCAATTCACTGTTATTATCCGATTGGAACAGCTGATTTTTAATGACATATATTTCGCCATCCCATTGATGCCATTCGAGTAGCGTGTACCACTTATTGCCCCTCTTCGACACAGTTAGGAACACACCTTCCGTTATATCGCCGTTTGAATATGCCAATGGGATAAAGCAATCGGCAGTAACATAACTGATCTTTATTCTCTTTTGCCCCGCCCTATCCGTATCAACGTATGCTTTGAGAACCAGGCCACCAAGGGCAAACATGTTTTCCAGGCGATCTTGAAACAGCTTATAGAATTTGTTGTATTTAAAAACGCCTTCTATCTCTTTAGAAAGCTTTTCATTTGAAATATTAATCGCGCATTTTTCGTTAAAGATAAGGCTCGCCATTTCTTTACTGGCTACTTTCGCCATTCCCAACGTAAACATGCGCCGTGTGCGTTTGCCGCCCTCAATGGTTGTAAATTCTACCTTGTGGAATGGTTCGCCGTTGTATTGATCAAGTTCCCCTTTGTACAATGGCAACCACACGTTTTCTATCATCTGATAAAAATCATCATCCACCGGAAGGGCCTGAATGTTTGAAACTGACTTGATATTCTTGATCAGCCCCATTTTCTGCATCACCGCCTTTACTTTTGCAATTAGGCTTTTGAACATTGTGTCACCGCCCTATTTCACATACTCTTTATAAAAATAGTTCACGCTGTATCTGAACTCGTCCATGCTGTGGTTGTTCTCGTCAATCGGCTTGCCGTTGTCGTCTCGACAATATAGCCCGCTTTCCTTGATGAAGTGGTAATGATCGTACTTTTCATCATCCACCAACCGGAACATGTCTTTTGTTATGGTGTTCTGCGCCCGCTCGATACCAACCTCAATACCTTGTGAAGTGCCCCTAATGTCTTTAGCGTTATTGTCCGCCTTGGACGTATCAACGCCTATGAGGTGCAGCTCTTCACGCAATGACTTACAGGCTGGATCGACAAAGAACCTCGTATACCGCATCTGATATTTGTCAGTGCAGTATTTTATGAACTCTTTTATCTCTCTTGCGTAAATACTCATTGCCTTCACTTGTCCGGTTTCAGCGCCTGAATGGTAGTAATGAGCCACGCGATTTAAACGGCGTATCAGTTTCCCTTCTGTGTTCCGGAATGACGTTACGATATTACATGAGACACTTGTCGCGTCAGACTGCCCGCCGTCAGCTGCAAAGTACATTTGTATCGGCTTACCGATCAATGTCCTTTCTGTGTGCGCCTCAAGGTCAAGCATTCCGTATATTACGCCTTGTGGGTTAACCCGCTTCCCTTCCCAATCTCGCTTTAATAGGTACGGGTTCTTCTTCAGCGTGTCGTAAATCTCTTGTTTCCTGTCGTCAGTCAAAATAGGGTTGTCGTGGATCGTCCAATGTTGCCAGCGTGTGTCTTGCACCTCAAACACATCTTTAATGACCGGATGATTCGGGGCCGGTGGGTTCAAGTCTGCCAGGTGATAGCGCATCTTTGCCGCGAACGTCCGCCGGAAGCATTCCTGAATCATATCCATGTGTAGCAGATTGATCTCACAGAACACGACTGAGCCAAGCGACATACCTGTAATAGCTTTAACGCTGTCCGCTTTACCGCCGCCCTTGTAATAGACTTTCTTTGTCCCTGTCGGCGTCTGTACCTCTAAATGATCACCTAAATCATCATGCTTCACTTTGGCAAGGTTGCCGAACTGATGTTTAAGGCCCGTCCCGTCACCGTCAATAAAGAGCCTGTATGCTTGCTCCTGGTTATAGGCAACGACCAAATGGTTTTGATCCGGCGTTAGCGACAAATAAAGAGCATAGCGAAAATGGCCCGCTGTCGTCTTTCCTGACCGTGGCGTGCCTTCGTTTGCTTCTAATGTACGATCAAAAGGTCTTGTTATGATGTCCTGCTGCTTCGGTGAAAACTTAATTTCCATCGTCTCCACCTTTATTCACGGCTTTATACAACACACCAACCACACCAAAAAGCCCACAAACGCCTTTATCGCCTTTAAGCAGCTTTGTCCGCTCTTTCGCAAGCTCGGTATCTGCCTTGATCTTGTTTGTCTGCGCCTTCGTCTGATTGTCTTTGATCTCAGACTCTTTGCGCCATACGTCAGGCTGACGATTTTTAAGCCAGAATATAGCTGCGCCTGTGTCGGGCTGAACCTCTTTGACGATACGCTTAGTGATTTTCAGTTCACTTTCACCGTTCATGTTTTGAACCCATTCGTATGTGTCCTCATTGTACTGATAGCCCAGCGCCCGCTTTAATAAGGCATTCTCGACTTTCAGATCAATAACGGCTTTCCCTCTTTTTAAGGCGTCATCTATGTCAGGATGCTTTTTCTTCCACTCATAAAGCGTCTGCCGCTTAATTCCCATGTTATGAGCGATATCTTCCTCTGTCAGACCATCACGCGCCCAATGCTCTATCTTCTTCAGGCCATCTTCCGTGATCCACTCTGCATATTTAGCCTTTGCCATTTACAAACCTCACCGCCTCCTATTCTTTTTTGATGCAGCTCCTGAACATGCAAACGTATTTATTGCCTGCCCAGGAACCCCACACGCAGCCATTACATTTGTGCGCCTCTTTCTCCGCTTTCAGTGCTGCTTCCCTTTCCTCTTCCTTCTTCCTTTGCAAATAATCGTATAGGCTCATTTTCATATCTCCTTTTGTTGTCTCTGATCTGCGCCCGCACTCAAGCGCTGTTTAGGCTTTCAATCGTTTCCCTGAGAATCACCGGACACAGGTCACAAACAACACAAAAAAGCGACCCCGCTTATTAGCAGTGCCGCCTTAAATATTTATTGCCTCCCATGATAAGACTGTGATGGGATCACCCTACATGTTATTAAGTAGCAGTCTTACCGGCAATGTCGTCCAGGCTATCCCCGAACCCTAAAAATAGCGAATTGCGACCCTTGACCCACTCACTTAGCCGCTTGTGTCACCCATACGAACGCGACACCACCACAATAAAGCCGGTTATCGTTATACGAATACCGGAGGTCCAATCATACACATGGCATATCGGACGGCGACCCTTGACCACCCTTAGCCGCTCACGACATCCGCAGAATATGCCGCCACCACGAACGCCCCAAGACTCCCACACCTTGGCGCTCCTACTCTAAATCAGACTTTTCCCGAATTACACCATCGGAGGAATCCCGTATACATCAGCTTCCCTGGCCTTCGCACGGGATGAAATCAGTAATGTTATTGTTATACGAATTTCGGCAGGATATAAACGCCTAATTCTTTAACCCATACCATTTTTTCTTTCAGGTCGCTATCCATAATTGTAGGTTTGTCATCCACTATGGATCTTTTCACCTTCGCATGGATCACATCTGCTTTAGGAATTTCAGCGCCTACAATGTCTGCGATTCTTACAAACGACATGCAATTGTGTAATGGATGACCTTCCTCGTCTGTGTAACCGTATTCCGCAAGGCCTTCAATGTACCCACTGATTTCAGCCAGCTCTTTTACTCTTTGGTCATATGACTGTTTAAGGTCTTGAAATTCCTTCTCCGCATCTTCTTTCTTGGCTTCGAATGTTTTGATTCTGTCAATCAATCCCCGTCTTTCGGATTTACGGCTGTTGATTTCTATTTTCAAGAGCTTGTTTTCTTCTTCAAGCTCTTTGAATTCTTGATGCAGATTATCTAGATCGCTTTTGATGTGCTTGGTATTTAAAGTTACTGTGAGCTTGTCCGATGACTCGTCAATTCGTTTTCCAATGGCTTTAGCTCGTTCAGTTTCCCGCTCTTGCCCAATCAATTCACGTTTCAATCTTGTAATTTCGTTGCTCATATCTTTGACA
>NZ_JBHTWG010000068.1:0-13861 GCF_042792555.1 Streptomyces sp. NPDC056628 | reverse complement strand
GAACTGCAGACACTCCTCGCCACCTGGACCGGCGCGTGTCCCACCTGCCACCGCGACATACCCACACCCATACGAACCTGACCAAGCCCTACTAGAAGGCGTACACGTCGCCCGTCTCCAGCACCAGCACCCGCTGCCCGGAGCCCGCCCGGTCGCCGTCCGCCACGGTGGCGAACTCCAGCCGCACCTCGGGCGTCGCCTGCCGCAGCCGCACCCGCAGCACGACCGGCTCCCCCACGCCGTCCGCCTCCAGCGCCCCGACCCGGCACACCACGGCCCGCTCCTCCGTCCGCGCGCACGTGGGCGGCAGCGTCTGACGGTCCGCCAGCGGCTCCGACCAGCGGATGCGCACCATCGACTCCGGCACCACCGCCGAGCCGTGGTTGTGCGGGGCGAACCGCACACCGACCAGACCGCCGGAGAGCACGGCCGAGCCGTGATAGGCGACCTCCGCGGCGGCACCCCGCGGCGCGCCCAGCGCCGGAGCCGTCCCGCCGGCCGCCGCCAGGACCGCCGTCGCGCCCACCGCGACACCGCGCGTCCACCACGTCATGTCCGCTCCTTCCACCGAGGTCGAAGCGATGTATCCCCCGCGCCGCGGCGGGCAGGCGCCGTCCAACAGGTGACGTGGGGGCCGCGCGGCGGCATGCCAAGCTGGCGGTCATGCTCATCCTTCGCTCCGTCGCCCTGTTCGTGCTCGCCGCGCTGTTCGAGATCGGCGGCGCCTGGCTGGTGTGGCAGGGCGTACGGGGACACCGGGGCTGGCTCTGGATCGGCGCGGGCGTCCTGGCCCTCGGCGCCTACGGCTTCGTCGCGACCTTCCAGCCCGAGGGGCACTTCGGCCGCGTCCTCGCCGCGTACGGCGGGATCTTCGTCGCCGGCTCGCTGGCCTGGGGCATGGTCGCGGACGGCTACCGCCCGGACCGCTGGGACGTCACGGGCGCCCTGGTCTGCCTGACCGGCATGGCCGTGATCATGTGGGCGCCGCGCGGCCAGTAGGGCCGCGACACCGCCGGTCCCCGCCCGCCTATCCTGGCCGGACAGTCTTTCGAGGCCGGCAACCCGTCCGCGTACGCCCGAGGAGCAGTCCATGGCCACCGCCGCACCGTCCGCCGCCTCCCGCATCGCCGTCGTCACCGGTGCGAGCAGCGGGATCGGAGCCGCCACGGCACGGCAGCTCGCCGCCGCCGGCTACCGCGTGGTCCTCACCGCCCGCCGCAAGGACCGGATCGAGGCGCTGGCCGAGGAGATCACCGCGGCCGGCCACTCCGCCACCGCCTACCCTCTGGACGTCACGGACCGCGCGGCCGTGGACGAGTTCGCGACCGCGTTCCGCACGGTCGGCGTCCTCGTCAACAACGCGGGCGGAGCCCTCGGCGCCGACCCGGTGGCCACCGGCGACCCGGACGACTGGCGCACGATGTACGAGACGAACGTCATCGGCACCCTGAACCTCACCCAGGCGCTTCTCCCCCGGCTGGAGGCGAGCGGCGACGGCACCGTGGTGGTCGTCTCCTCCACCGCCGGCCACGCCACGTACGAGGGCGGCGCCGGGTACGTCGCGGCCAAGCACGGCGCCCACGTCCTGGCGGAGACCCTGCGCCTGGAGATCGTCGGCAGGCCGGTGCGGGTCGTCGAGGTGGCCCCCGGCATGGTCAGGACCGAGGAGTTCGCGCTGACCCGCTTCGGCGGCGACGCCGAGAAGGCCGCGAAGGTCTACGAGGGCGTGGCCGAGCCGCTGACCGCCGACGACGTCGCCGACACGATCACCTGGGCGGTCACCCGCCCGAGCCACGTGAACATCGACCTGCTGGTGGTCCGCCCGCGGGCCCAGGCCTCCAACACCAAGGTGCACAGAGAGCCCCGGTGAGACCCGCGGGGTTCGCCGGCAGCTACGCGGTGACCCACGCGCCCACGCAGGGCCGGGGCGCGGCGGGCCCGGTCAGCCCTTGACGCAGACGACCTGCTTCAGCTTCGCCACGACCTCCACCAAGTCCCGCTGCTGGTCGATGACCTGCTCGATGGGCTTGTAGGCGCCCGGGATCTCGTCCACGACACCGGAGTCCTTGCGGCACTCCACGCCCCGCGTCTGCTCCTCCAGGTCCTTCGTCGAGAACCGCTTCTTCGCTGCGGTCCGGCTCATGCGCCGACCGGCCCCGTGCGAGGCCGAGTTGAAGGACAGCGCGTTCCCCAGGCCCTTCACGATGTACGAGCCCGTCCCCATGGAGCCGGGGATGATGCCGTACTCGCCGGAGCCGGCCCGGATCGCTCCCTTGCGGGTCACGAGCAGGTCCATGCCGTCGTAGCGCTCCTCGGCCACGTAGTTGTGGTGGGCGCTGATCTCGGGCTCGAAGGCCGGCTTGGCCTTCTTGAACTCCTTGCGGACGACGTCCTTCAGCAGGGCCATCATGATCGTGCGGTTGTACTTGGCGTACTCCTGCGCCCAGAACAGGTCGTTGCGGTACGCCGCCATCTGCGGGGTGTCCGCGACGAAGACGGCGAGGTCGCGGTCGACCAGGCCCTGGTTGTGCGGGAGCCTCTGGGCGACACCGATGTGGAACTCGGCGAGTTCCTTGCCGATGTTCCGCGAACCGGAGTGCAGCATCAGCCACACGGAACCGTCCGTATCGGTGCAGACTTCGACAAAGTGGTTCCCCGATCCGAGCGTCCCCATCTGCTTGGTCGCCCGCTCCTCGCGGAACTTCACCGCCTCGGTGACCGTGCCGAACCGCTGCCAGAAGGAGTCCCACCCGGACGTGCCGAAGCCGTGCAGCCGCGCCGGGTCGACGGGGCTGTCGTGCATGCCCCGGCCCACCGGGATCGCCTGCTCGATCTTCGACCGCAGCCGCGACAGGTCCCCCGGCAGGTCGTTCACCGTCAGGGACGTCTTCACCGCCGACATCCCGCAGCCGATGTCCACGCCGACCGCCGCGGGACACACGGCCCCGCGCATCGCGATCACGGACCCGACCGTGGCGCCCTTGCCGTAGTGCACGTCCGGCATCACGGCGAGGCCCTTGATCCACGGCAGCGTCGCGACGTTCCGCAACTGCTGGAGGGCGGACTCCTCGACCGACGCCGGGTCGGTCCACATACGGATGGGGACCTTCGCACCCGGCATCTCTACATACGACATCTCGCCCTCAACCCCCTGGAAAACACATACAAGTCTGAAAGAGCAAAACTGGCGCCAAGGTCGGCGAAAAAGGACAGCGGACCGGCGTTCACAGCAGTGCGTGCGATACACATTGTCTGCCGAGGGCGCCCCCGCGCGGCAAGCGATTAACCAGCGGGGACACTGAGGGACCGGCGAACACACCGGCCACACCGCACCGTCGAGAGGAGCCTCACCGTGCAGCGGAAGGCGTACGTATCCGGCGTCGCCGCGCTCCTCGCGGTGCTGCTGGCCGGCTGCACCGGCGGCTCCGGCGAAGGCGGCGCCACCGACGACTCCAACCCCGGCGACTCCGGCACGGCGAGCGTGACGGCCGAGCCCGGCCGGTACCGCAACCTGCCCGAGCCCTGCGGCACGGTCGCCGAGGACACCCTCGCCGAGTTGCTGCCCGGCGTACGGGAGATGACGGACGAGAAGCGCCGGGAGAAGGCGTACGAAGGCACCCCGACCCTCACCTTCGACACGGACCGCAAGGTCGGCTGCCGCTGGAAGGTGGAGTCGGCGCAGGCCACCGACCACCTCTTCGTCAACTTCGAGCGTGTGGTGGCCTATGACGCCGCGACCAGCGACGACAGCGAGGCGGAGCGGCTGTTCGCGAAGCAGCGGGACGCCGCGGACCTGCCCGAGCCGGTGAGCACCGTCACGCCGAGCGCCGAGGTGACCGGCTCCTCCTCGCCGTCGCCGTCCGGCTCCCCCTCGCACTCCCCCTCGTCGCCGTCCTCGGCGTCCTCCTCTCCCTCCACCTCCGCGTCCGGGGGCACCCCGTCCGAACTCCAGCCGCGCGTCCTGGAGGACCTCGGGGACGAGGCGTTCCTCGACGACGCGCTCAACACGTCCGGTTCGACGGCCCAGCAGCGCAAGGTGACTGTGGCGTTCCGCACGTCCAACGTGATCGTCACGATCGAGTACGAGGAGCAGCCGATGACCGTCGGCGCCGTGCCCGACAGCGAGGAAATGCAGGACAGGGCCCAGAAACTGGCCGCGCAACTGGCCGACGCGCTGGGCGACTAGCGCCGTCCGCCCACCCCTTCACCCCCTCCCGCGACGTAACCGAAACGAGACCACACACCTTCTTCACCGCGTACCGTGGCCCCTCGGACCCGATCCGACCGCAGGAACCACGAGTGGCAGTCATGAGTGAAGGAACCATGCAGCGAGCAGCGATGCGAGATCAGCTTGACCGGCGTGACCAGCGTGAGCAGTGGGCGAAGGGTCTGCGCCGGGCCCTTGTCTGCGCCGCGGCCGTCCCGGTGATGCTGGTCGCCGCCGGCTGCTCCTCGGACTCCGGTTCCGGCGACAAGGCGGCCGAGGGCGGCGACGGCGGGGCGAAGTCCTCGGCGCCGGCGTCCGCGAGCGCGTCGCCGACCGTGCAGGCCGCCGCGTACAAGGCGCTTCCCGAGGCGTGCAAGGTGCTGTCGGGGAAGACGCTGGACGATCTGGTGCCCAAGGCCAAGTCCGGCAAGAAGGGCTCCTCCGACGACACGTCGACGCGCGGCTCCTGCTCCTGGAGCAGCCTCGACAACAACGGGGTGAAGGGCTCGCAGTTCCGGTGGCTCAACGTCTCCCTGCTGCGCTTCGAGTCGGACGCCTCGCGGGGCGCGGGCGACAAGCTGGCGCAGGAGTACTACCGGGCCCAGGCGCAGGACGCCCGGTCGGTGACCGGCGCGAAGAACACCAAGTCGGAGCCGCTGCCCGGAGTGGGCGACGAGGCGACGGCGGTGCGCTACGAGCTGAAGAAGAAGGAGGGGTCCTTCAAGCAGGAGACGGTCGTCGCCCGCACCGAGAACGTCGTGGTCACCGTCGACTACAACGGCGCCGGTCTGGCCGGTGAGAAGGCGCCGAACGGCGACACCCTGAACAAGCTGGCGCAGAAGGCGCTCAAGGAGGCCGTGGCCGCGGTCGCGAAGGCCAACGGCGCCGGCGGTGACGCGGGCACGCCGAGCAGCGCCCCTTCGAAGCCGGTGTCGAAGTCTCCCTCGGCCGGCCCGTCCAAGGACGCGTCGCGCTCCCCTTCCCCGTCAGCGTCGAAGAAGAGCTGACTGTCACACCCCGCCCACCGCTGTGTCACAACACGCAGCTCAGCGGGGGATGTTGACCGAGCCCGGTTCCCCTCGGGGACCGGGCCCGTGCCGGTCCGGGGGCACGGGCACCGTCCGGATGTGCCACTCTGTTGCGCGCAACAACACGCATGGGGAGGGGAGTACGAGTGGCCGGGCCACCGCAGCTGACTCGGATGCACCGCGTTCTCATCGGCGTGGTCGTCTTCGGCGCCGTGATCATCGCCGGTATCGGCTTCGCCGGTTCGTACGCGGCCGTCCGCGAACTGGCCATCCAGAAGGGCTTCGGGAACTTCAGTTATGTGTTCCCGATCGGCATCGACGCGGGCATCTGCGTCCTGCTGGCCCTGGATCTGCTGCTGACGTGGATCCGCATCCCCTTCCCGCTGCTGCGCCAGACGGCCTGGCTGCTGACGACCGCCACGATCGCCTTCAACGGCGCGGCGGCGTGGCCGGATCCGCTGGGCGTGGGCATGCACGCCGTCATCCCGATCCTGTTCGTGGTGTCGGTCGAGGCGGCGCGGCACGCGATCGGCCGCATAGCCGACATCACCGCCGACAAGCACATGGAGGGCGTCCGCCTGACCCGGTGGCTGCTCTCGCCGGTGCCGACGTTCCTGCTGTGGCGCCGTATGAAGCTGTGGGAGCTGCGCTCCTACGAGCAGGTGATCAAGCTGGAGCAGGAGCGGCTGGTCTACCAGGCGCGGCTGCGCTCGCGCTTCGGCCGGGCCTGGCGCCGCAAGGCTCCGGTGGAGTCCCTGATGCCGCTGCGGCTGGCGCGGTACGGCGTCCCGCTGGCCGAGACCGCCCCGGCGGGCCTGGCGGCGGCGGGCATCGAGCCGGCGCTGCTGCCCCCGGCGCCCCAGCAGGCGCTGGACGCGGTGCCCGCGGCGGCCGGTCCGGCGGCCCTGGGCGGCGCGGAGGGCTCCCGTGCCGCGGTGGCCGCCTCCATCCCCCGGCAGGGCGGCCCGGTGGACCAGCGGTTCCCGCACCCGGCGGGACCGCCGGAGCCGGAGCCGGAGTACGTGCAGGACTGGTTCAACACGCCCCGGCAGGTCGAGTACCACGGCGGCTACGACGCCCAGTACGACCCCCAGGGGCACCTGGAGGACTGGTACGCGGAGCAGCAGCGGGCCGACCAGTACCGCGATCAGTACGAGGAGGAGCCCCCGCTTCAGGAGCCCTCCCCGGAGGACACCGGCACGTTCCCGATCCCGGTGACCGCGGGCCGTACCCGGCAGCTCGGCGAGGGCGGCGGCACGCCGGCCCCCGAGCCGTCGGAGGAGGACTACTACCAGGTCTTCCGGGAGTCGATAAAGGGCGGGAACGGGGCGCCGACCCCGCGCGGGTTCATCGCCGACGTCGAGGCCACGTACGGCGTGAAGCTGGACGAGGCGGACGTCAAGCGCATGATGAACCGCTTCTCCAACCGGCTCAACGCGGAGCTGACGGACGAGCACATCGCCTGAGCCGCCGACCGGCACACGGACATGCAAGAGGGGCCCTCGATCCCGAGGGCCCCTCTTCCTTGTCCGGTCAGGCGCCGAGCAGGTGCCGCACCCGCTCCTGGCCCACCGCCAGCAGCAGGGTGGGCAGCCGCGGCCCGGTGTCCCGGCCCACCAGCAGGTGGTAGAGCAGGGCGAAGAACGACCGCTGGGCCGTCTTGATCTCGGGCGGCAGTTCCTTGGGCGTGGCGTCCGCGGAGAAGCCGGCCTGCACCTTGGGCACGCCGTACACGAGGTGGCTCAGCCCGTCGAGCGACCAGTGCTCGGCGAGCCCGTCGAGCAGCAGCCGCAGCGACTCCCGGGACGCCTCGTCGAGGGACTTCAGCAGCTCGGCGTCGGGCTCGTCGCGCACGATGGTCCGCTGGTCGGCGGGTACCTGCGTGTTGATCCAGGCCTCGGCCTTGTCGTAGCGCGGTCGGACCTCGTCCAGGTCGGCCAGCGGGTTCTGCGGGTCGAGCTCGGAGAGGATCCGCAGCGCCTGGTCCTGGTGCCCGGCGGTGATGTCCGCGACCGACGCGAGCGTGCGGTACGGCAGCGGGCGCGGCGTGCGGGGCAGCTCACCGGCGGCCGTGCCCATGGCCCGGGAGTGCGCCGCGACATCGGCCGGCAGCGCGGTGCCGTCGGCGACCTTGGCGTCGAGCTTGTCCCACTCGTCGTAGAGCCGCTGGATCTCCTGGTCGAAGGCGATCTTGAACGACTGGTTGGGGCGGCGGCGGGCGTACAGCCAGCGCAGCAGCTGCGGTTCCATGATCTTCAGCGCGTCGGCCGGGGTGGGCACCCCGCCCTTGGACGACGACATCTTCGCCATGCCGCTGATGCCGACGAAGGCGTACATCGGGCCGATCGGCTGCTCGCCGCCGAAGATGCCGACGATCTGCCCGCCGACCTGGAACGACGAACCCGGCGAGGAGTGGTCGACGCCGCTCGGCTCGAAGATCACGCCCTCGTAGGCCCAGCGCATCGGCCAGTCGACCTTCCAGACCAGCTTGCCGCGGTTGAACTCCTCGAGCCGCACGGTCTCCGCGAAGCCGCACGCGTCGCACGTGTACGACAGCTCGGTGGTGTCGTCGTCGTAGGAGGTGACGGTGGTGAGGTCCTTCTCGCAGTTGCCGCAGTACGGCTTGTACGGGAAGTACCCGGCGGAGCCGGAGCTGCCGTCGTCCTCGGCCGCGGCGCCGGAGCCCTCGGCGGCCTCCAGCTCGGCCTCGTCGACCGGCTTCTGCTGCTTCTTCGCCGGCGCCTTCTTGGTGCGGTACTGGGCGAGGATCGCGTCGATGTCACCGCGGTGCTTCATGGCGTGCAGGATCTGCTCGCGGTAGACGCCCGAGGTGTACTGCTTCGTCTGGCTGATCCCGTCGAACTCCACGCCCAGCTCGGCCAGCGACTCGATCATCGCGGCCTTGAAGTGCTCCGCCCAGTTCGGGTACGGCGAGCCCTTCGGGGCCGGGACGGAGGTCAGCGGCTTGCCGATGTGCTCGGACCACGACCCGTCCACACCGGGGACGCCGTCCGGGACCTTGCGGTAGCGGTCGTAGTCGTCCCAGGAGATCAGGTGCCGGACCTCGCGGCCGCGGCGCCGGATCTCGTCGGCGACCAGGTGCGGGGTCATGACCTCGCGCAGGTTGCCCAGGTGGATGGGGCCGGAGGGGGAGAGACCGGACGCGACGACGACCGGTTTGCCCGGGGCCCGACGCTCCGACTCCTCGATGACCTCATCCGCGAAACGGGAGACCCAGTCGGTGGTCTCGGTGCTCTGAGCCACGATCGGCACGTCCTTCTTTCTGCACAGGGCGGCCGCGCGGTCCACGGCCGACACGTCATTCTCCCAGACGGCCTCGCGCTCGAGAAAATGGCTTTACCACCCATGGGATACTGGCTGGGTCTATCCGTCCCACGAGGAGAACGGCATCCCATCCCATGGCCTCGGTCACGCCCCTCAGCGCTTCTGTCGAGCAGCAGCTCACGTCCGCCCTCTCGGCCACCCTGCCGGAGGCGACCGACGTCGACCCGCTGCTCCGACGCAGCGACCGGGCGGACTACCAGGCGAACGGCATCCTCGCCCTCGCCAAGAAGGCCAAGTCCAACCCGAGGGAGCTGGCCACCCAGGTCGTGGCGGGCATCGCCACCGGTGACGTGATCCAGGACGTCGAGGTCTCCGGCCCCGGCTTCCTCAACATCATGCTCGCGGACCGGGCCATCGTCGAGAACCTGGCCGCGCGGTACGCCGACGGCGACCGGCTCGGCGTGGCGCCCAAGGCCGAGCCCGGCGTCACCGTGATCGACTACGCCCAGCCGAACGTGGCCAAGGAGATGCACGTCGGCCACCTGCGCTCCGCGGTGATCGGCGACGCCCTGCGGGGCATGCTCGACTTCACCGGCGAGAAGACGATCGGCCGGCACCACATCGGCGACTGGGGCACCCAGTTCGGCATGCTCATCCAGTACCTGCTGGAGCACCCGGGCGAGCTGGCGCCGCCCTCCGAGGTCGACGGCGAGCAGGCCATGTCGAACCTGAACCGGGTCTACAAGGCGTCGCGGGCGCTGTTCGACACGGACGAGGAGTTCAAGGAGCGGGCCCGTAAGCGGGTCGTCGCCCTGCAGTCGGGCGACAAGGAGACCCTCGAGCTGTGGCAGCAGTTCGTGGACGAGTCGAAGGTCTACTTCTACTCGGTCTTCGAAAAGCTCGACATGGAGATCCGCGACGACGAGATCGTCGGCGAGTCCGCGTACAACGACGGCATGCCCGAGACGGCCCGCCTCCTGGAGGAGATGGGTGTCGCGGTGCGCTCCGAGGGCGCGCTCGTCGTGTTCTTCGACGACATCCGGGGCAAGGACGACCAGCCGGTCCCGCTGATCGTGCAGAAGGCCGACGGCGGCTTCGGCTACGCCGCCTCCGACCTGACCGCGATCCGCGACAGGGTGGTGGACCTGCACGCGACGACGCTGCTGTACGTGGTGGACGTCCGTCAGTCGCTGCACTTCAAGATGGTCTTCGAGGCGGCCCGCCGGGCCGGCTGGCTGGGCGACGACGTCACCGCGCACAACATGGGCTACGGCACCGTGCTCGGCGCGGACGGCAAGCCGTTCAAGACGCGTGAGGGTGCGACCGTACGGCTGGAGGACCTGCTGGACGAGGCGGTGCAGCGGGCCGCCGAGGTCGTCCGGGAGAAGGCGCAGGACCTCTCCGAGGACGAGATCCAGGAGCGGGCCGCGCAGGTGGGCATCGGCGCGGTGAAGTACGCCGACCTGTCCACGTCTCCCAGCCGGGACTACAAGTTCGACCTGGACCAGATGGTGTCGCTGAACGGCGACACGTCCGTCTACCTCCAGTACGCGTACGCCCGGATCCAGTCGATCCTGCGCAAGGCCGGTGACGTCCGGCCGGCCGCGCACCCCGAGCTGGAGCTGCACGCGGCGGAGCGGGCGCTGGGCCTGCACCTGGACGCCTTCGGGGACACGGTCTTCGAGGCGGCCGCGGAGTACGCCCCGCACAAGGTGGCCGCGTACCTGTACCAGCTGGCGTCGCTGTACACGACGTTCTACGACAAGTGCCCGGTGCTGAAGGCCGAGACGTCCGCGCAGGTGGAGAACCGCCTGTTCCTGTGCGACCTGACGGCCCGCACCCTGACCAAGGGCATGTCCCTGCTGGGCATCCGGACGCCCGAGCGCCTCTGAGCCCGGCGCACGCACGCAGGCGCACGGCCCGTCCTCTCCGTCGTGGGAGAGGACGGGCCGTGTCCGTGAAGGGCCGGACGGCTACCGGCTGTTGGCGAAGGTCTTGAAGGCCGCCCTGGTGCCGGACCCGGCGATCCCGTCGATCGCGCCGGTGTAGCCCCAGTGCTGGAGCAGCCGCTGGAGCGCCTTGATGGTGCCCGACCCGACGACGCCGTCGATCGCGCCCGTGTAGCCCCAGTACTCCTTGAGGCACCGCTGGAACGCCTTCCAGCTGTTGGTGCCGAGCTCTCCGTCGATCGCCCCGGTGTAGCCCCAGTACTCCTTGAGCCAGCCCTGCACCTTCTTCGCCTCGGCCGTGCTCAGTCCGAGGTTGTTCACCGCGAGGACGCCGGCGTCGGCGCTCACCGCCGGCTGGGTGTCCGGCGCCGCGAAGCTCGTCCCGGCGGTCGCGAGGCTGCCGGCGGCGAGGCCGACGACGGCGGTGACACTGACGAGGGTCCTGGTCCAGACATTCGGTCGCATACGTGTCCCTCTCGATCTCGGTCAGGTGGCGGCCGGTGCCGCCTGGCTGGCGAAACGAGCCTGGTGCCTGCCCGGAGCCGGGTGCCACGACCACCGCGGAAGTGACGTCGTCGCGGGACGTCCCACCCCCCGACCTGCGAGGACGCGGCTCTCCGCGACGTCACGGCGGGACGCCCGCGGCCGGCCGGTGGCCGAATCCCCACCGCTGCCGGAACCGGCTTCCGGTGCGGGCCGTGGTTGCTGATGCAGAATGCGACGGGGGGCGCGTGGGCCACTGACCACGGACCGCGGGCCCGCACCGTGAACGCGAATGGGGGGAACATGTCGCGTTGGGCAGCGCTGCCCGCGGAACTGGATCCGCGTGTACGGCAGTTCGTGGTGCGTACGCGTCGCATGAAGGACCACAGCGGGCTGAGTCTGCGGCAGCTCGCGGCGCGGACCGGGTACAGCCAGAAGTCCTGGGAGCGGTATCTGGGAGGCCGGTCGCTGCCGCCCGGGGACGCCGTCGAAGCGCTGGCCCGGGCCGTGGGGGAGGATCCGACGCGGCTGCTCGCGCTGCACGAGGTGGCGGCGCAGGCGTGGCGCACCGGACGCGCCGAACCGCCCGACCCGGAACCGCTGGTGGTTCCGGACGCCGCCGACGTCCCGCGCCCGCCGGGCCGTTCACTGCGGGTCGCCCTGGTGGCGGGGGCCGTGGCGCTGGTGCTGGCGCTCTCCACCGCCGCGCTGCTCGTCGTCCGGCTCAGCGGCGGCGAGCGGGCCGGACCGCCCGCGACCCTCGTGGCGACCGATGTGCCGTCGTCGGCGCCGGCCTCGCCCACGGCACCGCTCTACGCCTGCCGCCTCGAACGCGTCGACGGCCGCTGGTACGCGGGCCTCAGCCGCACCCGGGGCGCGATCCTGGCCCAGGGCCAGGCGGGGCCGGACGTCGCCGAGGCCCAGTGCCTGCTGCGCCGGGCCGGTCTCGCGCCGGGCGCCGTCGACGGGATCTTCGGGCCGGTGACGCAGCGCGCGGTGCGGGACCTGCAGCGGCGGGACGGTCTCGTGGCGGACGGCATCGTCGGGCCGCACACCTGGAAGGCGCTGCGGGGATGACGGCGCCGTCGCCCTCGCCGGGACGGGCCCGGCTCGCGGACGTACTGCGGGAGGTGAAGGACCGCACCGGGCTGAGCCTGGCCGGTCTCGCCGCCAGGACCACGTTCAGCAAGTCCTCCTGGGACCGCTACCTCAACGGCCGGACGCTCCCGCCGCGCGACGCGGTGCGGGAGCTGTGCCGTCTCGCCGGGGAACCGGAGGGGCGCTGCCTGGCACTGTGGGAGATCGCCGAGTCGGAGGGCAGCGGCCGGGCGGCGGAGCGTGCGGGACCCGTGACCCGGCCGGCACCCCCCGCCGCTTCGCCGGAGACCGCGCCCACCGGGGAACGGCACCCGGCGCGGCAATACTCCGCGCACCGCCGGGCGACGCTCGCCGCGGTGCTGGCCTCGGTGTCCGCCGTGATCGTCGGCGCCCTCGCCGCGGTGGTCCTGCTCCTGCCGGTCCGCGACGGCGGGCCGGGGGCGCTGTCGCCGCCCCCGTCCGCGACGGGACCGCGCTGCCGGGGCGCGGTCTGCGAGGGCAAGAGCCCGATGCACATGAAGTGCGCGGCCGCGCCGCAGACCCTCGCCGCGCACCGGACGGCGACCGGTGCCTGGCTGGAGCTGCGCTACAGCCATGAGTGCGGGACGAGTTGGGCCCGGATGTGGGGGACGCGGATCGGCGACCGGCTGGAGATGTCGGCGGTCCCGCGCGCCGGGGCGGCGGGCGGCCGGGTGCGCGGCGTGCGCATCGAGGACGGCGTCGACGCGGACTCGTACGTCTACACGCCCATGACCGCGGCCGCGCCGGGCAGCGTCGTCCGCGCCTGCTTCGACCCGGCCGCCGGCGGCGGCGAGGAGTGCTTCGACAGCCGCATCGCGCGGTGAGTTGTCAGTGCCTCCCCCTACAGTCACCGGCATGGCGACTCTTCCCAACCCGCTGCCGAAGCTCATCAGCGACCCCACCGGGGCCGCTCTCGGTCTCCGACTCCCGCCCGGGCGGCTCGTCGACGCCACCCAGCAGGGCCCCTGGCACGAACCGCTGCTGTGGCTCGCGGACGCGCCGGCCGCGCCCGGCGACTGGGCGGAGCTGGCCCCGGCCCGGCGCTCCGCCGGACTGCTGCCGGTCGTCGTCGGCGCGGGCGGCGGACAGGGCGGCCCGGAGCACTGGGAGCTGGCGCCCGACGCGATGTCGTACCCGGGGGACCACGACGCAGACGAGGTGCTGGCCGACCTGTGGGAGGAGTACGCCGCCGGGGAGACCGGCCAGGAGTGGCCCGGCCTGACCGAGGCCACCGCCACCGACCCCGGCCCGGACTCGCCGCAGGACCCGGACGCGGTGGCGATGACCCTCGTGGACGAGCTGGTGGACGGCGGCGGCCTGCTGGAGGAGCCCCGGCTGGCCCTCGTCCCGGCCCGCCGCAGCGCGGACATCCCGGCGGCGATCGGCTGGTCGGGCCCGGTGAACCACGAGGGCGACACCGCGCGCCTGTGCGCGGTGCTCCGCTCCTGGGAGGACCGCTTCGGCATACGGGTGGTGGCGCTGGGCTTCGACCACCTGCTCGTCTCCGTCGCGGCGCCGCCGGTCACCCCGGCCGAGGCGGAGGCCGTCGCCGCCGAGCACTTCGCGTTCTGCCCGGACACCATCCTGCAGAGCGGCGACACCGGCGTGCGCGCCTACGCCGAGACCCGCGTGCTCGGTCAGCCGGCCTGGCACTTCTGGTGGGACTGACCCTCGCGCGCCGGTCCTAGGGCGTGCTTCGAAAGTAGCGTCGTCCGCCCGAAGGGCGGGGTCCGCGGCGTCTGGTGCGGTGCATCGCAAGGCGGAGGGTCGTCCGCGTACTGGGCGTACGC
>NZ_JBHTWG010000067.1:0-14240 GCF_042792555.1 Streptomyces sp. NPDC056628 | reverse complement strand
CTACGAGCGCAAAGCCGAGCACTTCCTCGCCTTCACCAGCATCGCCTGCACCCTCATCTGCTACCGCAGGCTCACCAAATGAGATGGCCTCTTAGAGGCCGCGCAAATAGGCTCGTGGCTCCGGCCGCTGCTACCGGCTTCGGGTCTGTCGTGGGGCGTTTCACTGGTGCCGTCGTGAAGTGCCGGGCGCAGCGTCATGGGCGTCCGATTCGGTCGGCTGGTAATCAACTTGGGCTGGATGGACCGAAGCGAAAGCTGTGGCGAGCTGGTCCAGCAGAGGTACTGCGCAGGGGTGGGGGTCGCGGCGTGGCGTGACCGCGTAAATCCCACGCGTGGGGGGCCCGACGAGGGGCGTGGTGGTGACGTCGGCCCGCAGCGCGCACGTCATCACCCCGGGTATCAGCGCGATGGCATGACCGGTAGCGACCAGGGCCAGCTTGCCGGGCAGATCGGCCGCGGTGAGGTCGATGCGGGCGCTGACTCCCGCACGGGCGGCGTGCTGGCGCAGGAGCGCCGCAGAGCCGTCGTTGTCCTCGACCCAGGTCTCGTCGGCCAGCGCCTGGATGCGCACCGGTCCGCACCCGGCCAGCGAATGGCTGGCGGGCAGTACGACGACCATCTCGTCCAGCCCGAGGAACCGCCGGTCGACCCGCGGGTCGGCGGCCAGCCCCGGCGGAGCGTCTGTGACGACGGCGATGTCGAGATCGCCTGCGATCACGCGGTCGTGCAACTGTGCGCTCAGGCCGGGGAGCAGGCTCCACCGAACCGGTCCGGCCTGCCTCAGCAGGCCCCGGAGAGCCTCAGGAACGATCCCCGCGGCGAGAGACGGCGTTGCTCCGATGGCCAGGGGCCGATCACACACCCCGTTACGAACATCTCGTACCGCGCGAACGGCGCGGTCGGCCTCCTTGAGCGTGGCGAGGGCATGGCGCCGGAATACCTCACCGGCCGGCGTCGGACGCACACCACGCGCATGGCGCTCCACCAGAGGCACGCCGAGCTGCCGCTCCAGCCCGGCGATCTGCCGGGAGACGGCCGATTGTGTGTGATTCAGCTCGGCTGCCGCCGCTGACAGCGATCCGACCCGGCACACGGTCACGAAAGCCCGCCACACAGTCAAGTCCACGACGGCAGTGTGGCAGTCGGTATGCGGACTCCGCGGGGCAGGCTTGCGAAATCTGCGCTTGTCGCATCTATCGAGGTGCACCACTGTGGCGCGCATGACCACACCACACACGACTGCCGTCCTCCATCTGGGGCGCATGGGTGGCGCGATCGCGACACGACTGGCTGCCCAGGGCTGGGACGTCGTCGGCTGGACACGCTCAGGGCGCGCGTCAGGCACTGTGAAGATGACCGGCGACCCGAACGAGGCCGTGGCCCAGGCGGACCTTGTCCTCCTGGCACAGTTCGACGGCCCGGCCTGCCAGAAGGTCCTCGACGACGTCCGTGACTCGCTGCGAACGGACGCGATCGTGCTCAACACCAGCACCATCGCCCCCGCCGAAGCAGCGAGGCTGGCCCGGCGACTTGGCCCGTCCTACGTCCACGCGCCTCTTCTCGGCTCGGTGTCGGCTGCTGCGGCCGGCGCCCTGCAGATCATCGCCGCCGCCGACCAGGAGGCACTTGACCGAGTTCGACCGGTTCTGGAAACGCTGGGCACCGTCCGGCACGTGGACGACGCCTCCACCGCCGCCGCGCTCAAACTGATCGCCAACAACAGCCTCGCCGGAGCCATCCTCGCGCTGCGCGACTCACTGCGGCAGGCCGACGCCCTCGGCCTGCCCCGTACCCAAACGCTGGACGTCCTCGAACTCGGCCAGCTCGGCGGGCTCGTGGCCCGCAAGCGCCCCTTCCTCCTCGGTGAGCCAACCGCTGCCACGGCCGAATTCACGATCGGTGCGCTGGCCAAGGACATGGCTCTGCTGGCCACCGCGTCGGATACCCCCTTGCGCAGCGCGGCTGGCCTGGCCGACACCCCTACTGCCCTTGAGGCCGATATCGCTGTTGCCGCCACGGTCCCCGCCGTGGAGGACGCCGTACTCGAACCGCTTCGCGCCTACATCCGCGGACACGCCACCGGCGACCCCTCCCACTTCCGCGACGCGTTCCTTCCCACCGGCCACATCGAAGGGATCCGAGACGGCGCATTCGTCTCCTGGCGCCTGGATGAGTACTGCGCCCTCTTCCAGGGCCGGCCGGCCCCGGACGAACCGACCCGCACCCGCCGCATCGACGCCATCGATGTCCACGCGACCGTCGCGACCGCCACCATGACGCTCTCGCACGGGGCAGACACGTTCACCGACATCTTCCTGCTGGTCCTCGCCGACGGCAGCTGGCGCATCGCCAACAAGGCGTATCACCGCCACGACTGAGAACGGGAACCGATCCATGTCCTCGGGGAACGGTCCCTACCCACACGGGGAACGATCTTCGGAGTCTCTTGTCGCCGCACGTCAGCCCCACTCGTGAACACCCCAGTTCATCCCACACCAACCATCAGATCGCCGAGGGACAACTGCGCCGCTTTGCCACGATGGCTGACCGAACCGCTGTGGAACCAGTTCACCGTGCTGCTGCCCGAGCGGCCGTGCTACCACCCGAACCATCCGCTGGGCTGCCATCGCAGGCGGATCAACGACCGGATCGTCTTCGACAGTTGATCTACCGGCCCAAGCGGCATCTCGATCACAAGCGGGGCGGCAGACGCAGCTTCACCTGGACCGACTACCGCGACCTCCTCATCACCGCACACCATCAACTCGGCGCACCCATCGTGCTCGTGTGGGACAACCTCAACGTCCACAAAGGCCGCCGATTACGGGAATTCATCGACACCCACGACTGGATCACCCGCTACATCCTGCCCGCCTACGCACCCGCCCTCAACCCCGTCGAGGGCATCTGGTCCCTACTGCGGCGCAGCAGCCAGACAAACACCGCCTTCGCCGACCCCGACCACCTCATCCGCACGCTCCGACACGGTCTCCGCCAGATCCAGTACCGCAGCAACCTCATCAACGGATGCCCTACCGAAACCGACCTCACCCTGACGACATTACGGCGACAACGTCAGTAGCGGACATCGAAAGCGGGCGGCAGAGCGCCCATCGACCTTCGATCAATTCTCACAGGGCCCGCAGAAGCGTCTCCCTCAACACGCTGACTTACCAAGGAACATGGAAGCCGACCGGGTAGAGGTGGTCGTCGGTGGGGTCGTCGATGCCGGTGACGTGCGTGCCGCGATGGACGATGAAGCCGTTCTCAACCGCGTCTTCGCCGGGTGTCCAGAGCTGTTCGGCGGGGGGCATGGTGCCGTCGTGGCCCTCGCTGGTCACGAGGTCGTACAGGCCGGTGGTCGTCATGCGCTCGCTCCGGTGCTGGTGTCGGCCGCCTTGAGGACGCACGGGAGGTGGACCTGGAGGTGTTCGACGTCGACCTGGCGGCCGCGGGCACGGACTTCGCGGGCCAGGAGTTCGGTGAGCCCGGCTGCCCTTTTCCGGACTACGAGCTCGTCCTTGGCTGTACTTCGTGCAGGGCCCAGGCGGCTTCGCGGTTTCGCCCGCCGTTGCCGATGACGGGCTGCAACGTCTTCATTTGTGGTCGCGCAGGAAGGTAGGGATCTCGTCGCGGGTCGGGTAGTTCGGCAGGGGCGCTGGCTTGTCCTGAGAAGCTGTTGTCTTTTCGATCTTGAGAGATGCGCGTCGAACGGGAGTCCCGATCGGGTGGTCGCGGGGCGCATATGAACAGGGCCTCCTGAACAGCTCGTTGGTGTCGAATCACCGAGCAGCAGGAGGCCCTGGTGCAGCAGTCTTGCGTGCCGATGGCCGGGCAGTCCAGCGCGGTCACCTGGGAGTGTGACTGCCTGGCTCACCGGTTCGGAAACGCCGCCGACAACCCGATGCGTGAGCGGCGGTATCCGACGGACATGACGGACGCGGAGTGGGCCCGGGTCCTGCCGCTGCTTCCGGTACCGGGCTGGATGCGCGGCCGGGGCGGCCGGCCGGAGGTGTATTGCCACCGGGTGATGCTCGATGCGATCCGGTATCTCGTGGACAACGGGATCAAGTGGCGGGCGATGCCCGTCGACTTCCCGCCGTGGGACCGCGTCTACGCATTCTTCCGCCGCTGGCGCGACAAAGCCCTGGTCAAGGAGTTCCACGACCGGTTGCGTGCGCGAGTCCGCGAGGAGCTGGGGCGGGACGCGCAGCCGACGGCCGGGGTGATCGACTCGCAGTCCGTCAAGGCGGACGCCGTCGTCGGCGGGGACAGCCGGGGCTTCGACGGCGGCAAGCTCATCAACGGACGCAAGCGGCACGTCGTGGTCGACACCCTCGGCCTGCTGCTGGGCGTGATGGTCACCGCCGCGGACACCGGCGACCGCATCGCCGCCCAGGTCCTGCTCGGGCAGGTCGCCGACGTGCACCACCGGCTGGAACTGGTCTGGGCCGACGGCGGCTACACCGGCAGCCTCGTCGAGTACTGCCTGGCCACGTTCGCCCTGGTCCTGGCGATCGTCAAACGCAGCGACGACATGCGTGGCTTCGTGGTGCTGCCCAAGCGGTGGATCGTCGAGCGCCTCTTCGCCCACCTGATGCGAAGCCGCCGCCTGGTCCGAGACTTCGAGCGGCGCACCACCAGCGCGGAGGCGATGGTCTACTGGTCGATGACCCTGCTCATGACCCGTCCTGGCCCGCTCACGCCTGCCGCGAGGGTGAACCGGCCCGGCTGCTGCTCGGCCAGCCAGCCGCGGGCCACCAGGCGTTTCGCTTTCGACCGCAGTGCCTCCACCCGCGCCGGCACCACGTCCATGCCAAACATGGCGGCCATCTCCTGGCAGGTCAGTGCCCCTTGATGGAGCCGGTTCCGGTCCGCGAGCGCCGTGAGGATGCGCTGGTAGTCCACCGACAGCACCGACCAGGCCAGCCCCTGGCGCCACACCGGCACCTGTGACCTCGGCTTCGCCGCGTCCCGGAGCGCCGACTGCACCTCCGCATCCCGCGGAGCCGGGGTGGCCTCCGCCTCGGCGGTGGCGCCGTCGTCCGGAGCCAACACCGTATCGACCCGCCTGCGCGCGATCGCCCACTCCTGCCATTCCAGCTCGGCCGCAGCAAGCTCGGCCTGGATGCGGTCGGCCTCCTCCCGCAGCCCGTCGACTCGACGCCGAGCGGCGAGCTCGTGCTGTTCCAGCAGCCCAACAACCGATGGCATCCGCGACCTCCCGGGGAACGACGACCCGACAGGCCACCACTCCCACGGAACCACCGCTCCTATCCCCGACCAGCGGAAACGCGTCGATCACCTCCGGAAAGACAACAGCTTCTGAAGGAACGCAGTGATGACGCCTGCGGCTCGATCGTTGTTGTCGTCCAGGCCGTTCCACATGTGATGTCCGACTCCGGGCATGTACTGCGTGCGCTGGATGGCGGGGTCATTGGAAAGGACGGTGGTCTCCCATTGACGGACCTGGGAGGAGCACTCGGCGATCATCAACATCGTGGGGGTCCGGGAGCGCCTCAGTTGCGGGGCGACGGAGGGTGAGTCCTTGACCGTCTGCTGGATGCGGAGGCTGGCGGCGGGACTGAAGGAGAAGTTCTGTGCGGTGTCCTCGGCGGGGATGCGGTGCGCGTCGCGCGTCCGGGCGAGCCGCGGCCCGAACCAGGTCGGCCTGGTCCGCTCCCGGCGGTCGATCGTCGCCGCCCGGGGCCGCAACGCCATCCCGAGCGACGGCGGCGGCACCGGCAAGAGCGACGGCAACGACTGACGGACCGGGAGCCCTGACGCGATGACGCGCCTGTCCATCGCGGCACGCCTGGGCGAGGACTTCCTCGCCCAGGCACTGAGCTTCTTCAGCGTTGCCGCTCCAGGGTGAGGACGGCTTTGGCGATTGACGTCATGCGGTTTGGACTGCAATGGGGTCTGCGGAAGATGCGCCAGGACTTCAGGCGGGCGACGCCTCGCTCGACCGGTGCGGATGATCCGGTGGGTGCGGGTGGCGGTCAGGTCGTGGGCACGGCCGGGAAACGCGGGCAAGAGCCAAATCAGCCGGCCGTCCGGATCGGTGACCACCTGCACGTTCACCCGGTGCCGGCGGTGCTTGTGGGAGTAGTCCGCGCGTGAGTCGCCGACCCGGTCGCACTCGGCGAGGGTGCCGTCCAGCAGGACGAAGTCCGCATCGGTCTTGCGCAGGACCTCAGCAGGCCCGGCGCGCGTTCAGCGAGCAGGTGGATGACTGCGCTGGTGACCCGGTAGCGATCTCCGCCAGGTTGACGTGTTCACGCAGGTACCCCAGTGCCACCATCGCGCGCTGGGACGGGCGGAGCTTGCAATGCCAGTCGCCCTCACGGGTGACGAGAAGCATGGTGACCCACTCCACGAGCGCATGGGGCAGGTCGAGTGCGGCAGGATAGATGATCAACTCAGACATCTCGATCAACAGCCAGGGGCCTCGCTCGTTTCGGCTCGCGGACCGTCACCTGATCGGTGACCACCTCGAAGAGGCTCAGTAACATCCGGGCAGAACTCTGTGAGTGGTCAGCCGGCGACCGTCAGAAGGGGGAATGAGCCTTGCGAATATTGCTGTCCTTCTGGGACGGTGGGGAAGGTCATCTCGCGCGGGTGGCCCATCTGGTCACGCTCCTGCGAGAGCGCGGCGACCGTTGTCTGATCATCTCGAGCAGCGCGAAGGCTCCCCGGGTACGCACGCTCACTCCCGAGGCGGAGATCGCCAAGGTCGACACCCGGCCGGAGAGCCAGCTCCCGGCCAAGCGGCTACCGCAATACTCGCATGCCTTCCGGCACGCACAGCGGCGCCTTGCGCTGGGCTTCAACAACCAAGAGTTCGTAACGGCAAACACCGCTCGAGTGCTTGAGGTCCTCCGCGCGTTCCGACCCCACGTGGTCGTCAATGACTACCACGACACCCTCCGGATCGCAGCCGAGGCGGCTGGCGTGCCGGTAGTCTCCCTTGCCATGGCTCACGGTCTACGCTCTGGGCCCACGCTCGGCGCGTGGAAGATACATGAACTCGCTGACCGCCCGCTTCCGGAGTGCCTGCGAAGTTTCAACCACACGCGTGCGCAGTGGAACCTCACGCCGTACACGGACGAACGGGAGACGTTCGAGGGAGACCTCAATCTCATACCGAGCTGTCCCGAACTGGACCCGGTGCAGCAGCGTACAAACGACGTGTATGTCGGTCCCGTCATGACGCCGCCGGCGCCACCCCAACACCGACCCCGTCGCAGACCGCTCGTAGTCTCCTACCTAGCGGAGGGGAACAACCGGCCCGAATCCGCCTACCCACGGGCTCTCGCGGAACTGGTGAGGGCCGAGCGCAACCTGGAGTTCGCCGTGATGGGGGGTGCGCGGTACGCCCGCTACTTCCGTACCGGCGAGACATTCCTGGGCATGGTGCCGGCGCAACGGTATCTGGATCTGCTGGACGACGCGGACCTGGTGATCACGCATGGGGGTACCACTTTGGTGCACGCGCTGGAGCGGTCAGTTCCGGTGCTGTGTCTGCCCTGGACGTCATCGGAGGCCGCGTGGGCGGTACGGGCCGAAGAGCACGGCGCGGGGATGCTGTACCCCGCGTACCGCCGTCCACTCGAATGGCGGGTCGACGACCGCGTCCATCCGTCTACACCTCTAGCCGGGCACTGGTCCCTGCCCATCTCTGCGCAAGGGCTCTCGCGCTGTGTGCAGCGGATTCTGGATGAGCCCAGCCACCGGGCCGCAGCCGCTGATCTGGCGGAGCGACTATCAGCGTCCCGGAGCCGCTTCGATCTGGTTGACCTTGTACGGGGCGCCGGACGTTAGGGCCACGAGTGCCCGCAGCGCTCAGCAGACGGGCCGGTGGCCCACGGGGAAAACGGGGTGTCCGTCATGCTTCGCTCTCGCAGAGAACTGTCCGCTGTGTCCGCGAGGCTGCGGGAGCAGGCGGAGCGCCCCTTCTCTGGAGGGGAGTCTGCCCTGATTGGGATGCTAGGCGACCGGCTCGTGTCAGTGTTGCGGTCACACAACACACCGTCCACGCTGTACTACGTCCGTGCCGATGGCGAGACGTACGTTGCGAAGGTGGAGTTCGGGCATGCACCCACGCTACGGGACGAGATCCGGTGGTACCGGAATGCGGCGCAAAAGGGCTTGCCTAGACGCCTGTTCGTCACCGGCCATTCCGGAGCCAGCTTTTCGTTCCTTCTGCTGCAGCGCTTCGGCGACGGCTCCACCGTGGACGACCTTGCACTCGCCGGTGAATCGACTGGTCAGCTTGGACGCCATGTCGCGAGCGCCATGGACAGCGACATGGAGTTGTTTCACCGCACACAGTGCTACGTCGGCCAAGACCACGTACACCGGCTGACCGAGCGGCGTCTTGCGCTGCGCCGCTCGCAGGCCGGGAAGTTTCCCTACCTGCGCAGGCTGATGGATGTGGATGTCGTCACGATCAATGGAGTCGGGCTGCCCGGCGCGTCATGGTGCCTGAACCGCGTCTTCGGTGATTCACGCCTAGTGTCCTACCTGACGCCCGATCGGGTCGGTATGACGTTTGGCGATCTGCACTGCGGAAACATCCTCGTTCATGAAGGGTGTAGCGAGGTGGTCGACCCCCGAGGCGGACCCCTACTACCGATCACCTACGACTACGGAAAACTCATCCAGTCGGTTGAGGGCGGGTACGGGGCGGTCATGGCCGGGCGGTATGTGCTGCGCCGGACGGGCGCGACAGCGTACGAGTTTGTTCCGGAGATGGTGCCAGGTTACTCCAGCGTCGCGGTGCTGCTGACGCCGAGCTGCGACGAGCGGCGGTATCTCCAGTCCTTGTACTACGCCGCGTTGCATTTCACCGCCATGCTGCCCCATCATGCTTCGGCGCAGGAGGAGACGACGGCCCTGTACCTCTGCGGCGTCTCATTGTTCGACAAGCTGCTCACGCAGCTCACCTAGGCACGATCCCCGCCTTGGCGCAGTCGGTCCAGTGCAGCCCGAGTCGCCTGGGTCTCCGGATGGGTCTCACCCAGAATTCTCAACCGGCCATCCACCGCGCTCCGCAGAGCGGAGGCCGCCCCCGCGACATCGCCCGCCGCCGCCCGCCACCGGCCCAGCTCGGCGTAGCTGACGAGCGTGTGCGGATGCTCGGTGCCCAGTACACGCAGCCGGTCCGCGAGCACGGCCGCCAATCCCGTCAGGGCTGCCTCCAGGTCACCCGCCTCTGCCTGCCACCGGGCGAGTTCGTGCCGGGTGGCCAGCGTGTCGGGGTGCTCGGTGCCGAGGATGCGGAGTCGGTCGGGCAGCACGTCTTCGAGGCCCCGCACCGCGGTCTCGGGATCTCCCGCATGCCCGCTCCACCGAGCGACCTCGTGCCTCGTGGTGAGGGTGTCCGGATGGTCCGGACCGAGGACCCTCAGCCGGTCGACGAGTAGCGCTTTGAACGCGGCAGGGGCATCGGTTGGTCCGTGAGCCTCGCCACTCCATCGGGCCAGATTCGCTCGGGTGTCGAGTACGTCCGGGTGATCGGGCCCCAGAACTTTAATCCGGTCGCGTAGCAGGTCCCTGAACGCCTCGACGGCGCCGTTGGCATCCCCGGCCTTGCCCCGCCAATACGCGAGGTTGCTGCGGGTGGCGAGGGTGTGGGGGTGGTCGGCGCCCAGTATCCGCGTCCGGTCGACCAGCAGCTGTTCGAGGGCGCGTGCCGCGCCCGTACTGTCGCCGGCTTCTCCGCGCCAGTAGGCCACGTTGTTGCGCGTGTTGAGCGTGTCGGGATGGTCCGGACCGAGGACCCTGAGGCGATCTTCGAGCAGTGCTTCTAGCGCTCGGGCGGCCCCGGCCGCGTCGCCGGCTTCCCCGCGCCAGTAACCAAGGTTGTTGCGAGTCTTGAGGGTGGCGGGGTGATCTGCGCCAAGCGTGCCGAGCATGTGTTCGAAGACCTCTTCGAGACCTTTCGCCGCGGCGGCGGCGTCACCTGTCTCACCTCGCCAGCGGGCGAGCGTGGCCCGGCTCGCCAGGGTGTCGGGATGCAGGAGGCCCAGCACCCTCTGCCGGGTGGCGAGTACCCCCTGCGTCGCAGCCAGCGCTCCACCCGCATCGCCGGCGTGGCCTCGCCATCGGGCCAGATCCTGCAGGGTCGCCAAAGTACTGGGGTGTTCCGGGCCGAGCAGCCGGGACTGTTCCGCCGCCACCTGCCGCAGTGTGCGCACAGCGGCCGCGGGATCTCCGGCGTGCCCCTGGGCCCGACCGATTCTGCCGCGAGCTGCCAGCACCTCGGGGCGGCCGGGACCGAGGAAGCGCGAGGCCGCTTCGGCCATTTTTGTCCAGTAGCCGATCGCCGCCGCTTGCAAGCCGGCGTCGAACAGGCTGTCACCCGCGCGATATAGCAGCCCAAACCGGTTCGACGTCCACAGTTGATCCCCTGCGGCCCGCGACAGCGCCTCGGCATTGGCTCGCAGTACCGCCACCAGGTCGGCATCGACGTAGGTGTGGGCTGGCCAGATCTCCGTGAGCCCGTCCGCCGCCGCCCGCGCCGCCTGTCCGAGATCGTCCGGATCCGCGGACTCCCGCACCGCGCGGGCTGTCACCGCGTGGACGCCCACGGCGCGAGGACCACCGGCCGAGTCGATGTGCAGCAGGCCGTAGGAGTGCAGCGCAAGGCAAGTCTCCCAGACGTCCTCCGGAGAGGGCTCCGGGAGGGCGTCAGCGGAAGAGTCGGCTCCTGCCGCCTGTGATGCTGCCGCGCGTGTGTCCCACAGGCGCATCGGGTGCCCCGCCGGATCGAGCAACGCGGCCATCTGCAGCACCTTTCGGGCGGCGCCCGCGGGAGGTGTGGCGTCGGCTGCCTCCAAACCAAGCGTCAAGGTTACGGCGACGGGACGCCCGTAAGCCTCGGTATCCGCCCACCCGGGCAATAGCTCTGCCAGTGACGCCGACTCCTCGACGTACCGTTGGAGGTAGTCGGCGCAGGTAAAGCGCTGCTTGCGGATCAGGTAGGCGGCGGCGTGAGAGAGCGCCAGCGGCAGGTGTCCCAGTGCCTCGGCGAGGTCATCGACCGAGGCGTCCAACAAGTGACCGAACCCGGACGAAGACAAGCGCTGACGCAGGTAGGCTACCGATTCCTCCGGCTGAAACGTCCTCACGTCGACTACGCTCCTGCCCCCGCCGCTCAGTGCGGGCTCCTTCCGCCGGGTCGTGGCGACGACATGGCCCCTTTCGCCAGGCCCGCGCGGCCAGAGGCCGTCCACGTCGCGTATATCGGCAATGTCGTCGAGAACGACCAGCCATGATCTGGTCCCGCCGGTCAGCCAGGCCAGCAGGACTTGGGCGTCGTGCACCACATCGTCCCCCGTGGTGCCTGGTATGGCGAGGCGACGTGCCGCTTCCGCGTAGGTCAACTGGACGCTCTCACGCGATACGGCGGTCGCCCAGATGACCAGGTCTCTCCTGTCGCCTTGCGGATCGAGCGCCCGATAGGCGAACGATGCTGCGAGCTGAGACTTGCCGGCACCGCCGCCCCCGACCATTACCTGCGTCGGCACCACGCCTGGGGCCGGGAGGGGCCTGGCGGCCAGCTTGTCCCGCAACCGCGAACGTGGCTGAAACGCCGAAGCAAGAGCAGGGAGAGGGCCGATGACGACGGGCCAGAGATCCGCACGCGAAGGAATCCCGTGGATGTTGATCTGCGTGTTGCCGCCCGAGCTGTTGACCTGAGAACCGTGGGCGCTGTCCGCGGCGAAGACAGGTACCGAGGATGGAAGAAGCCGCGGGACAGGAACGGCGGTTGATGCCGTGCAGTCATCGTCGGAGGAATCCGGGCGGGCCCTGCTCGTTCCAGACGTCATGCTCGTCGAGCCTTCGACACTTGGTAGCCGTTGGCACGCTGCCAGGTGTCTGGCGCGCACGGAAACGGCAACGCTAATCGGTGGTGCGCGCGGCTCACAAGAGCGCGTCGGGAGCGCACGGCAACTCGCGGCGATAGCTTTCCATGCCGGGCACCTCACCGCCTGAGCCTCGCTAGCATGGCGGCCAGACCAAACCCTTCGCGTCAACGGGGGTAATGCACATGGAAATCGAAGCGGCATCAGTGGTGATAGGAGCGCTTGCGGCCGGGGGTGCGCAAGGGCTGCAAGACACGGCGAGTGCGGCGGTGCAAGATGCCTACGCCCGACTGCGTGGCCTGGTTGCGGGACGGCTCCACGGGGACCGTACGGCGGAGGCCGTGATCGACGACTGCATCGAGGATCCAGAGAGGCGGCGCACAATGCTCGAGGCCGCCCTGCAGGAGAGCGGTGCGCTGAACGACCCAGCGGTTGTGGAGGCGGCGCAGCACCTCATGACGCTTCTCGATCCGACAGGCGCCGGGCAGGGGCAGTACTCGATCAGCATCGACAACTCGTCGGGCCTCCAGGTGAACCACCAGGGCGGCAATGTGCAGGTGAACACCTTCAACAGCTGACAACCGGCGATGGGAGGCACGGCAACTATCGTGGGCGCTGGCCTGGCGGGCGCGGCCGCGGCCTGGTTTCTGACCCGACGCGGGTTCTCAGTCGAGGTCTACGAACAGGACCACGTGGTGGGCGGCCATGCACGTACGGAGTGGTTCCGGGGCATCCCTTACGAGCCTCATGGGGCACACATCTTCCACACCGATCACCGCTCCGTCTGGGACTTGGTTTCCGGTACGGTCGAATTCGTTCCATATCGACATCGCGTCCTCACGCGGCTTCGGGGCCGTCTGGTCTCGTGGCCGCCGCAGAGGGCCGAGTTGTGTGCGTCGCCGGACTTCACCGACATCGCGCGGGAGCTGGCAGACCGGCCTGGGGCCGTGGACGAGTCCGACTTCGAGTCGTACTGCGTCTCCTTGCTCGGGCCGACGTTGTACGGCGAGAGCGTTCGCGGCTACACCGAGAAGCAGTGGGGACGACATCCGCGCACCCTTTCGGCAGCCGTTGCCAGGGGCCGTGTGGAGCTTCGGAACGACGGTTGCCACGACTTCTTCCGGGATACCTACCAGGGGTGGCCCCGCCGAGGTTACGGGGACCTCGTCGAGGCACTCCTCCGCCGAGCGGTCGTGCACCTCGGATGCCGGATCACACTCAAGGATCTTCCGGAAGTATCGCAAGCGGGTCGGCCGGTGATCGTGACATCCGCGCTGGACGACTTCCTCGGTGAGCCCGGTGCCCTTCAATGGAGAGGGGTGCGGTTGCAGCCCGTGTACCTGCCGGAGACCGCGCTCGCTCAACGTGCGATGGTCGTCAACGAACCCTCTGTGGCCCTTGCGTGGACACGGTCCATTGAGACCAAGTGGGCACTCCCCGAACTGCACGACCGACTCGGCACCCTCGTGCTGAGAGAGTATCCCGGCGCGGAGGCCAAGCACTATCCGGTTCTGGACGCTGCCGGCGAGAATCAGCGGACGCAGCGGGAGCTGGAACACCGACTCCTCGGCCAGTCCCGGAACCCCATTCACCCGGCCGGCCGGTTGGCCACCTACTCGTACATCAACATGGACGTCGCGATTCTCCAGGGACTGCGCGTCGCAGAAAGGGTCGCTGCCCAAGAGGAGAGCTGATGATGCCACGCGGGCTCCCACGGGCAGGCGGGAGTCGCCCGAGGCTGGCCACCGTCCCAATAGCCATTCAAACCGTGGGGCGTGAACTCGACTAGAGCCTGTCTTCAGTTGTGATCAATGGGCTTATGGAGGCTGCCGATCCAGATGGTCGCTGCGCGGAGATGGAGTCCGGCGAGGTAGCTCTCGGGCGTTTTGTCGTAGCGGGTCGCGATGCCTCGCCAGTCCTTCATCCTGTTGACGGCCCGCTCGACCGTGTTGCGGTCGCGGTAGAGATCGGCGTTGTGGGTGAGGGGCCTGCCACCCCGGCTGCCCTTCTTTCTGCGGTTGGCGGACTAATCCTTCTTCTCCGGAATGACCGCCTCGATGCGGCGTTTGCGTAATTGGGCACGGTTGGCACGGGACGAATAGGCCTTGTCGCCGGCCGCGGCGGCGGGCCGGGTGCGCGGACGGCCGACGGGCAGGCGGACCCGTACCTTGCTCAGCACGGCGATGAACTGGGGGCTGTCGGCGGCCTGCCCGGCGGTCAGAAGGAGGGCCATCGGCCGGCACGGACGGTCGACGGCCAGATGGATCTTGCTGGTCAGCCCGCTCTACCTTCTTGATCGGGTTGATCGGGCCATTCGTAGGGTTGGATCGCCCAGGGGTGCTGGGTGTGGCTATCAGCCCGCTGCCG
>NZ_JBHTWG010000066.1:0-15285 GCF_042792555.1 Streptomyces sp. NPDC056628 | reverse complement strand
ATGATCAGACGAAGGCCGCCCCCACATCCGGCGAATCCCCAGGTGAGCGACTCAGTTCGAGACACCGTTCGAGGCCGGAAGAAAAAGAACAAGCTGAGGTTCCCTAGCATGACCGCATGGTTGCCAGTGACGCCCAGGAGCCCGGGAGAGGACGAGAAGCTGTGTCTCGCGACGCCGCTGAAGTCGAATGTGGGCACGTCGTGTCAGCGAGTGGGGAGCGCCGTGCAGACGGGCTACCCGACGAATCATCAGGCGACCAGGCGGGGAAGGGGGCTCACTCGGTTACTGCTCTGGTGGAGCGGGTGGCCGACCTGGCCGAACCGATCAAGCCGAGGTTGCGTGGCTGGCTCCATGCTGGAACGGTCCCCGCCGCACTGATCGCGGGCGTCGTACTCATCTGCCTGGCCGGTACTCCGCAGGCGGTCCTGGCCTGCGCCGTGTACTCGGTCACCGCCTGGCTGCTGTTCGCGACGAGCGCCATCTACCACCGCGGCACCTGGGGACCGCTCGGCGAGGCGCTTCTGCGACGCCTCGACCACGCCAACATCTTCCTGATCATCGCCGGAACCTGCACCCCCCTGGCCGTGCTCCTCCTCCCGCCGGACCAGCGGTCCGTGCTGCTGTGGATCGTCTGGACGGGAGCGCTGGCCGGCATCGCGTTCCGGGTCCTGTGGGTCGGAGCTCCGCGCTGGCTGTACACCCCGTGCTACCTGGCCCTGGGCTGGGCGCCGGTGAGCTACCTACCCGACTTCCTGCACACCGGCGGAGCAGCAGTAGTCGTCCTGATCGTTGTCGGCGGTCTCCTGTACAGCGCGGGCGCGGTCGTCTACGCCCTCCAGCGGCCCGACCCCTCACCCCGCTGGTTCGGCTATCACGAGGTCTTCCATGCCCTGACCGTGGCAGCGTTCACCGCGCACTACGCCGCCATCTCCCTCGCCACCTACTGACCGCGACAGGTTCGGGCTCGCGCCGCTCGTCACACACGTTGCCGCGTGCTGCTCCGGGACGGGCGGGGCGGTCCCTGGGCGTCCCCCTGCTTGAAATCCGCCGCAGTCCTGTCTGCAAGTCGGCTGTTTTCCGGGATGCGGCGCTTGGTGGGGGCAGGGTAGGGACAGAAGAGCGAGAGAAGGCGAGACAGCGGTCTTCAGTTGACTTGCGATGGTAGGCGCCCCGTGTTCGAGGCGGAAGACATGAGGGAATGGCGGGGCCACGACGTGCTCCACCATGAGCGGCAACACACACGTTCAGGGAAATCCGAGCACGCCGTGATCGATACCGGAGGGGACCCTGACAGCTGCCCCGAGAAGCTCTCAGTCCTCGTTCCCGTACATGCTGCTCCACCCCGCATGCCAATCTTCGGCGCCGTCGACTTCAGCCAGGCCGCATGCTTACTCGGGTACCGCGTCACCGTCTGCGACGCCCGACCCGTCTTCGTGACCGTCGCCCCCTTCCCGTACGCCGACGAAGTCGTCGTGGCGGGTTCCGCAGCACCCTCTTCCTGCGCGGGAAGGTAACCGGCGAGGAGATCACCACCCTGGACACAATCCTGCCGAGCAAGGCGTCGGAGATGCGGCGGCCTTCCTCCGGACACCACCGAGTCCCCCTGGGCGGAACCGACGCTCGGAGGCCGCAGTGGGCATGGCGTCCTCCTCCGGCGCTGCATGGACAGGCGGCCATGTGCATGACTGTGGGTGTGCGGTCTCGAAGGGGAGCTTCCGGGGGTGCTCGCTCGTCCGACGAGTCTGCTTGTCTGTCCACAGGCGGATGACGACCAGCGCGACGAGTGCATGCGAAAGTCGATTGGGTCGATTCCGGTCGGTGCCGTACAGTTCACCGTACCGACGCGGGGTGGAGCAGCTCGGTAGCTCGCTGGGCTCATAACCCAGAGGTCGCAGGTTCAAATCCTGTCCCCGCTACTCAAACGTGAAGGCCCGGTATCCACCGGGCCTTCACTGCGTGTGTGCCGGTTCGGACCTGGCTCTCGGCGAACAGGGCACCGCGGTCGCAGAAGGCGTCAACGCACTGGGCTGCACCGAGGCCGTACGCCACCTCAGCCACCGTGCTCACGGAATCGTGGGTCTGGCACAAGGCGGCAATCCATTTACACGGCGCAGCCTGCCGTCCTGCCGGCAGGCTGCGCCGATGGATCAGACCCCGCCGACCATGGACAGACAGGAGGGACATGGGCATCGCTGGTATCCTGGCTGGTTTTCGGTCGTCCCGATCAGTGGTGCGATCCCAGTAGCTGGCCGCCTCGCGCCGATGCGGTGCCCGCGCTCAGTAGCGGAGTGTCGGCGACGGCTGAAACATTTCAAGCGTCCCCGACAGCGGAGGACGACAAGGGTGCCGTCAATAGTTGGTGAGGCGGAAGGAACAGCCAACGGCCTTGATGCGGTGCCAGACGGTCACGAGCACGGTGATGCCCAGAGGGAGTGCGCCTCGTGTCGGCGGGCATCTCGCTCACAGCTGTGCTTCGCCGTCGGGGCGGGGTGCCGGAACGGCCAGAACGGCGGTGTCGTCGTCCATCCCGGTACCGAAGGCGTCGAGGGGGCTTCAGCGCACTCACCCAGCACGCGCCGGCACCGTCGAATTCTCGGCGGATGACTTTCGCGGGATCTGCCGGTCACCCGGCAGACACAGATGGTTCACCGGGCAGGCATGGGTAACCCGACAGATGGCTCCCACCGGCTGCGCAGAGCACCGGTCGGCGGCGGCCCAAAGCCACCCGCGCTGGAGGAACCTCGTGAACGGCGAATCGACCACCCCATCCTGCGAGACGCGCTTCCCCGCAGTCACGGCGAGCATCACCGCTGCCCGGCACTGGGTCCGCGATTGCGTGGACGGTTTCGGCGGCCCGCTGTGCCAGCACCGGATGATCGAGACCGCCGAACTGCTCGTCTCGGAACTGATCACCAATGCCATCCGCCACGGCTCCGGTCCGCCCCTGATCCAGCTCACCTGGAACGGGCGGTGGCTGCGCATAGCCGTCAGCGATTCCAGTGACCGCTGGCCCCGCAAGCGTGCCACTGCGAACACCGAGCCCGGCGGTTTTGGCATCCAACTCCTCGACCGACTCGCCCGACGCTGGGGCGTCACCCCGTGTCACCCTGGCAAAACGGTCTGGGCCGAACTCAGCCTCGACTCCTGAGCGCGGTGCGGAGCTGACCACCAACAGCGCAGAACGCTGTCGTAGACGCTGCCCTGCAGGTCGATCGGCTCGCCAGGGTCGGCGGCCTTGTCACCGGTGGCGGCGAGGCGTACCAGCCGCTGGCCGATGAGGTCGACGAACAGGAAGGACACGGCCTCGGCACCGAACCGCTTCTGCAGGTCGTGTGCCACCACGTCGACGGACTCACCGGGCGGGGCCGCTTCGGCGGCGGCCAGCAATTCGCCCAGTTCCAGACCTCCACCCTTCACAGCAACCTCCTGTCGGTTGCCGCACCTTCTTCCCCGACTCTGTGCAACCTCACATATTTTGCTCGTTTCACCTGGTCAGGCGGCATTCCAGATCGATGCGAGCACGTCCCGCCTTCGTCGGGCGGCGTTCGTGGGCGATCGTGCGGCCGGTGCGTCGGCGGACATGGGACGCAGAGGAAACAGCATGTCGACTGTATGGCGAGCGATCCGGGAACGGGCCGATGTCGCTCCGGTCCACGGTGGTTGCTCGACTCGGTGCCGGTGCGGCCCTATTCGGCCAGGTTTGGTTGCCAGTAGAGGTGGGCGACGCCCGATCCCAAAAGCCGGCGCCCACGTGTCCGAACGAAAGATCATTACGGGGCCGTTCGCCACCTGATGTCGCGGCCGCGCCGACGGCAGGAGATGGGGTCAGGAACTGGCACGGCCGGGTTCGGGGAAGATGTTTGTTCGGGCGTGATCGGTGCAGACGATGAGCTGAAACAGCCTTTATATGACGAAGTGGAAAGGCGCCGTGGGCATCATCGCGTGGATCATTATCGGCCTGCTCGCCGGCGCCATCGCCAAGGCTTTGATGCCGGGCAAGGACCCGGGCGGCATCATCGTCACCATGCTCATAGGCATCGTCGGCGGTCTGCTCGGCGGCTGGCTCGGCAAGGTCATCTTCGGTGTCGACTCAATCGACGGGTTCTTCGATCTCTCCACCTGGATCGCCGCGATCGCCGGCTCCGTCATCCTGCTCGCCCTCTACCGCCTCGTCACCGGCAGCCGGCATTCGCACCGTCACGCGACCCGCTGAAGGCACAACGTCTCCGGACACACCTGGACGGCTCCCTTCCTGTTCGCAGGACGGGAGCCGTCCAGGTGTGTCCGGCCGGGCCCCCGTGGCCCATCCGCCGCTTGCCGTCGTCCGGGGTCCACCGCGTCGTTCCACCGTCCCAACAGGCGTCTGTGCAGGCCGGTGGCATGATCGTGCTCCTCGTGGGCAGGCGACCGGCGTGTCGTGCGTCCCGGCTGAACTCGTGTGCAGGGTGAGCTCTTGCCGGTCCAAGCCGGCTTCGAGGTGCTGGGCGACGTGGACACCGGGATTCCGGGGCTGCGGGTGACCGAGGCGTCCGCGGGCGCGCTGGTCAGGTGGACGACCTCGGACGGGTTCACCCCGCTGGCCCGTGACCAGGCAGGCCGTGCAGCGAGCAACGACAGCATGAGAGTGATCGTGCAGACGGCAACGCCATCCGCTACGGCGACGCCCCAGCGGGCCTGCGGGTGATTCGAGGTCAACCTGTGATCTGCGAGGTCTCCGGTCCCAGCCAGACGCAGGCGCATCTGCGACGGGCCCGGTGGACGGACGAAGGTGGCCGCGGCCTATTCCTGGTGGCGCGACTGCCCCATCGTTGGGGCAGCCGCTACACCGTTGCGGGCGAAACCATCTGGACCGGAAAACTGTTGGAAGAAGTGCTCTGACCTGTCGGCCCGGTTGACTGATGTGATGCAAGCGGGCGCTTCAGCCGACGGTCACCGGCACACGTCTCGCCGTCGGCCTGCCTGGCCACTCTGTCGGTGTAATCCACGAAGACGTCCCGTCGGCATGCGCGAGTACGAACGGTTCATCCAGCAGTCCGAGAGCTTGATCACCTGGGCCGCCATCACCCTCATGGCCAGACGCCTCACCCGCACTGAGGAGGTGGGCTCGCTCGTCCGGGACCGGGAACGGCAGCCGCTGCGTGGTCATCGCCCCCGTCTCGCAGCTCCATTTCCTGGGCGGCAGCGGATTTACTCCAGCGTCGCGCAGCGTGCCGGTTGGTAACTCTTCCTGAGATAAGCTCCGAGTGAATCAATATCTTTTGTGCAGCAGGAGATTGAGGCCGCCTGGAGTCCCTGAAAACACGCCTGACATCTCCAGGTGCAGCTTCTCGCCGTGCGGCGGTATGTCGAGGGTGGCCTGCGCGAGTGCGGGGCAGGTCGCGAGATCCATCTCCCCGGCTACGGTGATCACGGTGCGGTTGGAGTGCTTTCGGGTGATCACGGTGAGGTCGTTCACGGTTCGCCCCACCATTCGGGGTCGAGCCCATCACACCCATTTAAGGGGGGGCGTCAAGCGCGGCCGTTGGGGGGGCGCGCACAGTCGGGCAAGACCACCCGCACCGCGCCCCGGCCACCGTGGTGGCCTGCAAGGTCGGCGCGGGGTCTCCCACCAGACCAGGCTGGTCGTCCAGCCGGCGTTGCACAGGGCGGCCCGCTTCATCGAGGAGTCGTAGACGCCCGGGACTGGCCTCGCCACCCGGGCCCGTCTGGATCGGGCCCCTCACCTGAGTCCGGACCCTCCTTCCGACTCCCATGTGTCCTGTCCGTCGAGGCCGCTCTCGGCGAGTGCCAGCAGGCGCGGAGCCGAGAGTGGGTTTCCGGGGTCCGCGGCAGCGGTCAGCAGCCGGGTGGCCGCTCCGGCCGGCTCGTCCGGGGGGATCACCAGCAGTTTCCAGCGTCCCACGGTGCCGCAATCCACGGTGATGGCATGCGCCTCGGCGGCGAGATCGGTCAGGACCACCTCGATTACATGGCCGGGCGCCATCACCTCCTGCGGGGCATCGGGCCAGGCGGCGGTCCCCACGGTCACGCGAGTGACGGTGCCGATGCTCGGATCCAAGGAGCCGACCAGCGCGGGCAGCTCCAGTTCCAGTGCGTCGCAGCGGGGCCACCACGCCCCGTCCAGCGGGCCATGGCTGACGTCCGGCGTGAGGCGCAGCCGGGGCAAGGGCATCCGGTAGGAGTGTCCGGCACCTGGCGCCGCACCTTCGGCGGGCTTTGTGAGGGAGTTCATCGTGCGATCCCGTTCCGGGCGGCTTCCAGCTGCCCGTGTCGGTGACTCGCCGGGAACGGCGCCGCCGTGGTCGTGCGCCCGAAAGCTCTCGGTACCTGCAAGGCTACGCCCGGCCGTGGCGGACGGCGCGGCCCTCAGTATCACGTGGAGAGGCAGGGCGTGGAGGTACGTCTACGGCGGACGCCGGGTGGTGTGACCGCCCCGGCCGGTTCGACGGCCGACTCACGCCCCCTTTGCCAGATCATCGGCGTGCCCGTGGCAGCTCTTCGACGGGCAGGGCCAACACGCAGGGGGCGACGGCAACGGGCAGGCCGACGACCTCACCCATGTTCTGCCACCCCCAGGACGAGAAGACAGCTTGTCCTGCCCGGTCGGCAGGATGCAGCAGGGTGACTCCGAGGCAGGAGTGAAGGTCTGTGAGTAGACGCTGTTGCAGGCGGCGGGCGATATCGCGGTGCTGAGCGTGCGGATGGGCCACGACCTGGGTGAGGACAACGAACCGTGCGCGGGAGGTGAGCCGCTGGATGATCTCCTGGAACGTTCCGCCGAACCCCCGGCGGCCGGAGCCGTCAGGGCCCAACGGAAAACCGAACGCGCAACCGACCAGCACCGTCGTCTCGGCGACCAGCACCGCGAAGCCGGGGCGGTGGGCAGCGACAACCAAGCGGCGCAGGAAGTCTCCACGGTCGTGGTACGCCTCGCCGCGGGTGCCTGCGACAGACTCCGCAGCCAGGTCCGCGATGTCCTCGCGCATGTCTTCGGCCTGCCAGCGGGTCAGCCGGCGAAGGCGGATCGCGTCCTTGAGGACCGGCTGGTCCGGTCGACGAGCGGGGCCCTCGGGCGCCCGCGTCGCGGTGCTCACGAGGTCGCCGGGCGGCGCGGGGGCCGCGAGGAGCAGCGAAGTGGAGCCGGTGGAATCGAGGAGCGTGGTGATCTGCGCGCAGGGGTGGTGCAGTCGCAGGTGAGCGTGGACCCGGTCGGCGCGTCGTGATGCCGACAGGAGGATGTCCAGGCCCCTGGCGTCGCAGGACCCGACCGTGGTCAGGTCGATGTCGATCACGCTGACGCCGTCCAGCAGACATCGCTCCAACGCGGCCCGCAGCAGCGGTGTCGTGGCAGGTCCGATGTCACCGGCGAGCGTGACGAGCGTCCGCTCTCCACGATTCCGCCGATGGATGTCCAGCCGGGAAAGGGCCATCACGCTTCCCCTCGGCCGGGGCGTGGACCCGCGCGGGTGCTCAGCGCGGCGCCAGCCATGATGAGTTTGCGTGGCATTGTTTCGACCGCGGCGGACATGATGGCGACCCGTCTCCGCGCCGGCCACTGGGGCGGCCCGGGGTTCGTCTCTCGCCGAGGACGACCCGGCGTGACGGCCGGAGTGCGTGAGGCCCTCGGTACTTCAACGGTACGTCGGCCGCCACCGGAAGCGGCTGCGTCGACGGGCGGGTGGCACGGCAGGGACCGCGCTACCTCACGGTCCGGCCTGCGGCTCGCACGAACGCCTGCGTTCGCACCAGACCCGGCTTGCGCGGGCTACCTTCAGCGTCGTCCTCCACCTCTACGCCATGGTGAACCGAGGGGCGACCGCCGAGCCTGGCCGCCTCTTCGGCGAGCAGCGGGCCGATCAGCTGCGGCGGGCCTTCGTGCGCCGGGTCCTGGTGGTGCAGCCGGAGGGAGGCCGTCATGCAGGCAAGGCTGCGGAGCGGCGCGCACCCGGGGCGCGGTGGCCGGGGCCATCTCACCGGCAGGGTGATCAGTGCCCGCCTGCCCCGGTCGTGCGGGTGACGTTGAGTTAGGGAAGAGTCATGACGCCCGGGTTCAGATGCCGCCGCTCATGGCGGCCGCTTCATATACCGATGATCAGTCGGCTGGCCCGGCCGGGCGGACCGGTCTGTTGGGGAACGCCTGCGAACACCTCGCAGGCGCCGCCCTCGTACTCCCAGGCCTCGTCAGGGTTCAGTGGCCGGTCGGCCGCAAAGATGCCATGCCGGGCCTCGTCCGCGGCAATGAGTGCGCTGGCGGTCAGTGGCGGGCTGGTGTAGTCGGACGCGGCAGCCATCAGCCGGGCCGCCGACTCCGCCCCCGTCTCGGGCGGCATGACCAGCAGGTCCCAGCGGCCGGTGCTGTAGGAGAGCAGCAGTAGCTTGTGCGGGTCGATCTCCGGGGTGAACCAGCCGACCTTGACGATGTGACCGTCCACGGGAACCTGGCGGGGGATAACCGGCCAGTGCTCCGGGTTTACGGCGATGCGGGTGATGCGGCCCCACAAGGGGTCCAACACGTCGGTGAGCGTCGGCAGTTCGCTCGGCAGATCACGGGAGCGGGGCCACCATGCCCCGTCCAGGAGCCCGCGCGAGGTGCCGTCGGCCTTCAGTGCGAGACGCGCGGCCGGGGCTGCGACGGCGTCCGGGTGCGGCAGGGCTGGGTACAAGGTCGCCGACATGACGCGGACCCGTCTCCGGGCCGCCTCTGCGGCGGCCCGGGTTTCGTCTTTCGCCGAGGACGACCCGGCGTGGAAGCCGGTGTGCGAAATGCCCTCAGCACTGTCCACGCTACTCCGCGCTCCGCCGCAGCGTGGAGTTTACGGCCGTCTGGACGCGGAGCAGTCGCTGGGAGCTCTCTCCCCGCACCACCTCAGCGCGTGCCGGAGCTCGTCGGATTGTGTTCCGCGAGCCTGGTCCTGCCCCTCGGGGCGCAGGAGGAGCCGATGTTCCAGCGAGGGCGTTGATGAATCGGGCGGTGGCTTCTCCAGTGGCGCTCTCGGCCTCATCAGCGCCTCGCGCGCAGTGTCCGCGCAGTGGTGGGGAAGGTGTTGAGGGCGTGCGGGAGGCGCAGGACGATCTCGTCCGGAGACGCGGTCGATCGTGCCCCGGCGCTGCAGTGTGTTCGATCGTCCGCGCAACGGTCATGGCCGACCTCACTATTGCCCAGGAGGTGGGTTCCCTGGGGGGTGCCTCTATGTCCTTCGTCAAGTGAGGCGTGGAGTTCTGGGTTCGTAGAAGGTGCCGTCGCGGAGCATCGCGAAGAGCACGTTGATCCGTTGCCGGGCGAGCCGGAGGAGGGCCTGTGTGTGGGTCTTTCCTCTGGTCCGGCACTTGTCGCAATCACCGCCGCCCAGATCTTGGTCAGCTGGTCTCACCAGGGGCGATTCCGCTCGGAAGCCGCCTTCGCCGCCTCCCCGCCGTGCTCGCCCAATGATCCCGCGCGAGGGGCCTCGGGCCGGTTCGGCAGTCCGGTCTCCGTCATCTTCGGTCACCTCTTTCCCATGCGCAGGGCGGTCTGTCGGGTCGTGCCTCCTCCTCCACGCCAACGGCGAGTGCCCGACGTCGCTCAGACAAGTGGCATGCGAGCGATGCGGGCATTCCAGTCCAGTCGCAACCCGTCTCCCGGGTGTTGCGTGAGCGATCCGGGAGTGGAGGTTTCCGTCGCTCTCGATACGTGGTTGGGCTCGAACCCGGTGGATACCCAGGAGCCATGGGGTTCGGCAGTGTGCCCCACGAGTGGGCCGTCTGTCGTGGACACAAACCATCGGCAGGCGGTGCGCCCGGCCGGAACGTGTTGCGCTCATCCTCGAGGGACGGCGTAACTGGTTCTGCGGCGGCTGGACACCCACCGGCGTGACCGGGAAGAGCGAGCTCCCTCGGCGCACTGGGGATGGGCCGACTTCTTCCTGTGGGGTGGGTGGCTGCCGGCGGCCGTCAGCCGGGCTTCGCGCTGCTGGTCGCGGAGACGACCGTGCTGGTGGGGTGCGTCTCGGATTTCCGGTAGGTTCCTGAGGCCCCTTCCGAGCGAGGGTTGCATGAGAGCGTCCAACGTCTGACCGGCCGTACCGGGTTCCTGGCCTGGGGGATACCGGGAGCATGCCGAGCGCGTGATCTGGCGACGCCGGTCGCTGAGTCGGCTCTCCGGACTGGTGCCGATTTGCTGGTGACCAAGCACGCGTGCGCCGATCTGTTCTTCCGGACCCGCCGCGGCGAACGGACAGCGTGGCAGGGTGCGGCTGAGCGCACCGTTGGTTTCGGCCGTGAGGCGACGGGGCCCGTCAGAGCTACGGTGCCTGTCCGCCTCTCGTATCGATGAGGATCTGCGCCGCCGTACTGGGATTGCCGGCCACGACGGCCTGGGCCATCGCCGCGCGGGCGGCCTCGGGTGTTGCATCCGGCGGGAAAACCAGCAGTGAGAACAGATCGTTCTCGCCCCGGGTGATCAGGACGGTGTCGTCGCTCACTGGGAACGAGTCGATGTGCACCACCCGGTCGTCGACGACGATTCGCGTCGGCAGCCCCTCCCAGGCTGCGGCGTTCAGCCCGACGCGCGTCAACGGGCCGAGGTGTTCAGTGAGGGCGCTGAGCAGCGCGGGCAACTCCGCACCGATGTGGCGCGACCTCGGCCACCGCGCCCCGTCCAGCACGCTTTCCCGCGATGCCGTCGTCTCGAGCCGGAGCAGGGCGCATCCGGGTCGTATCGCCGTATGGACGCCACCGGGCAGATGGCGGGAACCGGAGGAGGTGCCGGAGTCGGTTATGAGAACGAACCGTTCAGGGGGCCGGGACGAAGGCTCTGTTCCGCTCGCCCCTGACCACGCTACTCGCTGAGGCGGGCATCGGCGTCGCCAGGAACGGCGGTGACACCCCGGCATACCGCCGCGGAGGGCCGCATGGGCGCAGTTGGGCGGGGCACCCGAACGTGGGGCGCCATGAGCGAGGCCGCAGGGTCGGCTGCCTGTGGGCGTCCGCAGGGTCGGCCGCAAAGCCTTGAGAGAGCCAGCCATGACGACACTCCGCGATCGCAGGGTCTACCGCCACGCAGTCCTGCGGTGCCTGTACGGCGCCATGGAGCGCAACCGTCCCGAGGTCAGCGGGACGGCACTCCGTGAGCAGCTCGGCCTGCCCGACGACGACCTCGGCGCAGCCTGTACCTATCTGGTCGACGAGGGCCTGATCATGGTCGACTGGACGTCGCACGGGACTCCTGCCACTGCCTCTCTGACCCATGAGGGCATCCGGGTCATGGAGGGAGAGGAAGAGTCCGACGAAGCCGGACCGCAGGGGTGAACCCAACACTGCGGGCACACTGCGAGCGCTCCCTCACCGGCGGCCCGCACCCTGACGCTCACGCCGACTCGGCTCACGGGCGCAGACGTACGCCGCGGGACAGGATGCACAAAGGCAGGGTCCTGGGGTAAAAGTCGAACTGTCGTCCTCGCAGTTTCGCTCCGGCACGGGCGACCGGGCGGGAGACCCGTTCTCTGGGATGCGATCACGATGGACAGCCCTTGCAATGGCGCCCCGGTGCGGACCGAACTGCACACGGTCCCCGGGCGGGAAGGCCTTTTGAACAAGATCGGCGAGTTGCGGGCGGAAATTGGTCAGGTGTGGGAGGCCGTCGTCTCTCACGCCGTGGTCGACCAGGCGATCGGGGTGGTTGTCACCCTCGGTGCCCTGCGCCCCGACCAGGCGTCCAAGTGCTCCGAGAAGTCTCACAACACACCAATGGCAAGCTGCGGCAGGTCTCCGAACCGGTAGTGGACTGAGTCCGCAGCGAACAATTGTCCGATGAGATCCGCACCGCTCTGGACAAGGCACTGGGCACCGTGCGGTCGAGTCGGGAACTACCGCGCACACCTTGGCCAGAACTGTGCCCCGAGGACGGCACCCGTCGAGACGACAGGCTGTCGAGAGCTTCGGCTCTCGCTGCCAGAAAGGGAGGCGCTGTCGTCCCGACATCTCATCGGGTTCGGGCCCAAGCAGGGCAACCGCGTCCGCGATGCCGGACTGTGGTCCCTTCACGGATTGACGCCGACGGCGGCGGTTCCCAACCTGGTGGGAGGGGCTGGTGGAAGGGACCACGGTCGTGAGTGGTGAGCCGAGTGGACTTCCCCGATTGCTGACGGCAGCGGAGACGGCGGCGCCGGCGGACGCCGTCGACGTGATCGCGGAGGATCTGCGACGGCGTTTCGATGCCACGAGGGTCTCCTTCCTCATTGTGGACCTGACAGGAAGAGCGGTGGCGCGGCTGTCCACTACCGCCGCGGAGAGCGAGCGGGAGACGGAGAGGATCCCCCTATTCGGCAGCGTCTACGAAAAGGTCATCCGCACCCAGCGGCTGTATCAGGAGGCGACCGGCCAGGGGCAGCGGGTGATCTCGCCGGTCACCAACCGGGGGGATGCGATCGGGCTTCTGGAACTGCTCCTGCCGACGGCCCCGGGCGAGGACGTCCTCGAAGAAGTCGGGGAGGCCGCTCACATCCTGGCTTACGTCGTGATCGCCAATGGGCGCTTCACCGACCTCTACACCTGGGGGAAACGCTCCAGGCCTCCCACGCCGGCGGCCGAGATCCAGTACCAACTACTGCCTCCGTCACTGTCGTGCGAGGGTGCGCAGTTCACCCTCTGCGGGAACCTTGAGCCCTCCGAGGACCTCAGCGGGGACTCCTTCGACTACTCACTGGACCGTGACACCTTGCATGTGTCGGTGACCGATCCCATGGGCCACGACATCGACGCCGCCCTGGCCGCCACAGTCCTGGTGGGGGCCCTGCGCGGCGCCCGCCTGGGGGGAGCTGGCCTGGCCGAGCAGGCTCTGTGTGCCAACCAGGCACTGAACGACCACGGCCAGGGCCATGCCACCGGACAACTCCTGCGGGTCGATCTCCGGTCCGGGCGGGCCCGGCTCGTCAACGCGGGTCATCCCTGGCCACTGCGCATGCGTGGGGGCGCTGTGGAGGTGATCACCTGCCAGGTGGACCATCCCTTCGGGCTGTCCGAACTGACCCCCCGGCCGTACCGTGTGCAGGACCTCGACCTGCGGCCCGGTGACCGTCTCCTCATGATCACGGACGGCATGCTCGAACGCCATGGCGAGAAGGTCGACCTGCCCGCTTTGCTGGAGCGTACCCGCGGCCTGCACCCGCGGGAGACAACACTGGCAATGACGTCCGCGATCCGCGACGCCGCCGCCGGCCGGGTTCGAGGACGATGTCACCGCCGTGTGCCTGGACTGGCACGGCCCCCAGGAGACCCAGCGGCATGTCAGTTCCGGCGCGGATACGCTGCAAGCCTCAGCCGTGCGTACGAAGCAGCAGCCTGGGTGACTAGTACCGGATAGCTCCGCACCACGAGAACGAAGCCCCGGCCGCGGGACCGGAACGCGGGGCCCACCCGGTCGGTGCTTCACCATTGTCTGGACCTCAAGTTGCCACGTGTGCCAGAACACCGAGGTACGGGACACATAGCACGCTCAACCACTCGGTGTGCTCCATCCGGGCGCACTGTGCGGTCCGCCCCCTGTCGTCGTTCGCCCCGGTGGGCAGCGGGCGGACCGCACCGGATCAGCCCACCGGCATCACGGCTGGTCCCACGATGGCGAGGCGGGCCCGAACGCCCGGACATCCGATGCCTTTCGAGCCGTTCGGGGGAGTACGGTGGGGTTACCGGGGGTTCTTCGCGCACCGGCTCCGTACCGGTGACGTTCCCGGGTATCGGCAATTCGGGTCCGTACGGCGGTTCCCGGGGACAGGTCCGCGCCATGACCGTGACCATCGACCGCACGGCATCCACCGGGCGCGCCCCGTCGCTGCGGGCCCGCGTGTCCCTGACAGCCGCACCGGGCAGCCTGGACGGCGTGTGGTGGCCGCGCTCCCGTGCCCTCACCCGTGAGCTGCCGCCCTTGGCGGACGCACTGGACGGCGCCTGGGGCCGCATCACCGGCATCACGGTGAACCCAGCCCACTGGCCCGTCATCCCGGGTTGGGTGTCCCTGGCCGGGCGCACCGTGCGGGTGGACTGGTCGGCCGAAGGGCAGGACCCGCACAGGCTGACCCTGGTGTCCGCCAGTGGCCGTCGGGCCATGCTGGTGATCCCGCCGGAGACCGGAGCGGCTGCCGCCGCGCAGCTGATGGGCCCTGCCGCTGCGGTCCCGTACCGGGAGCGTGCAGCGGACGCGGCCGATGCCCGCGGCGGAGAGGAAGCGTGGGAGACCGGCGGCGGGGCGGGCCGCGCGTCATTCCCGGCCCGGGCGCCAGGGACCGGCCGCGGCACGGCCTTCGGGCGCTGGAGGTGAGCGGTCATGACGGTTACAGTCATCACCGTGGTCGCGCTGCTCCTCCTCATCGCCGTCTGAGGCGTTCTGATCCACCGGCTCAACGTTCAGCGCGGCCAGCGGATCGCGGCCTTCAGTACAGCGACGCCCTGCCGGGGGTAGGCCGCCGGGCCCGGCGGCATCGCCGGTCGGAGGCGGACGTGATCGCGGCACCCACGAGGGAGACCAGGGAGCGTGGCGCGGGCGAGGGCGACCGGCGACGGCATGTCATGGCGATACTGCGCGAGCGGCAGGCATACCGTGAGAAGGACATGCGGGCTTTGGTCCGCACTGCCGGAGGAGATCGCCAAGGCGGTGTCGACGGAGCGAAGCTCCAGGACGACCTCGGTATCCCCGAGCGGGACTTCCTCGTCGCCTGTACGTATCTGGCGGACGAGGGCTGGATCATTGTGGACCGCGGCCCCGGCGACAGGCCCACGAAGATCAGGCTGACGCCTCGGGGAGTCGGATGGCCGCGGGCGGGAACGGAGCTTGCGGCTGAGCCGGGCCGGTGCTGGCAGCACGCCTCCGAGTGAGCAGACTGCGGGGGCGGCGGGAACACACGATGACCGACTACGACTTCCCGGTGGTGCCCGCAGGGACCTGCCGGACGCCGTCCACCGGTCGGTGTGGCCGGGGACGGCTTGCTGAGGTCGGGGAAGACACCCTCACGCGAGGGAATCGGAACATCGTTGTCGAGCTTCCGCCGCCCATCACCGCGCTGACCGTGCAATCTCGGGCTCTGTGGCCCGCCCCGGCCCGGACGGCAGCGCCAGGGCCGTCCAGGCCAGTCTCGGCGGGTGATGCCGGCCCGCTCACACCCAGGGGGAGCCGAAACGCTGGTCGCAGGCCAACTTCGTCCCCGTCTGGCGGCACCCACTAGTAGGGCTTGGTCAGGTTCGTATGGGTGTGGGTATGTCGCGGTGGCAGGTGGGACACGCGCCGGTCCAGGTGGCGAGGAGTGTCTGCAGTTC
>NZ_JBHTWG010000065.1:0-15480 GCF_042792555.1 Streptomyces sp. NPDC056628 | reverse complement strand
AACTTCGCCCGGACACGGTTCACTTCATGTGCGTCCACCCCACCCAACATGCTCCCGAACACGGCCGACGGGAAGACCTAACGGAGTCCTACTAGTACTCCAGCAGGATTTCGCTGTCTGACCTGGCCTTTCCGCCGGGTGGCGGGAGTGTAGCGGGACTTCGATCGTGCGGGGGCGGTCTCATGGAGACCGCCCCTCGATCGTGCGACAACGCCGCAGGTAGTGACAGCGACGCGCGACTGCTTGGCGCCGGCGGCGCCAGCTCGACCAGCTCAGCGCGTGGTGCCGTCCGCGGTGTCCGCTCAGGTGCGGGGGGTTCGTCGGCGCGGATCACAGCGAGGAAGGCGCGGGCGAGCATGGCCAGGGTGACCCAGCGGGACCACGACATGTAGCGGCGGAGTTGATGCTCGTCCAGTCCGGCCAGACCCTCTGCACGGTCTCGGTGTCAGCGAACTGCTTAAAGGTGGGCCAGGATCACGCGGAGGCGGGGTGGATCTAGCAGTAGCTCCGACATGCGTTCGATTCCATGATGGTCGCCGTGAACAGCACCGGGGAACAGCCCGCCAGATACCACCTGCTGCTCGCCTCCGACGGCCGCTTGGTCCAACACGGCTGGTGAGACGTGGATGAGGTGGCGCGCGGCAAGCTGACCCGCTGGGTCGGCAAGTACGGCACCCTGCCCGACGCTCGCATCGCCCTCACCGACGAAGAGACCGGCGATATCCTCATCACCTGGCCGGACGAGACGTAGAACCGAACTCAGCCGGATCGGCGGCCAGGCATCTGACCCCATTCATGCGCCGAACACAACGCTCAGCAGGTCGAGTCCACGCTGAACACGCTGACGCCAGACGACCGCTATGCAGACCAAGCCAGCGCAGACCGTCACGTACGGTTCAGCACCATCCGGCAGGCCCAGCTGGGATACGGCGATGGCCGACCCGCCGACCAGCACAGCCGTGACCGCGAAGCGCAGCCAGTCGAGGTCCGTGCCAGCCTCCACACCATCGAGTTGTTCATCATCCAGCAGCGCGCCTACCCGGCCCTCGCAGTACCGCTCAGCAATAGTCAGCAGGAGATCTACTAGCTCCCGGAGCGCGGCTTGCGGCTCGACGTCCAAGCGGGCCTCCGCCCTGCGTAGTGCAGCAGCGACCCGCCGCTCATGCGCCTTGAGCGCCTTGCGCCGATGCGAGTACCGAGGCACGGACTTGCGCTGCCTGTGCGCCGCCCCCAGCGCACGGGTGACGGCACCTGTGCGGCGAGAGACCCTGCGCAGTGCTACGGCTTTCCGCTCCCCACCTGCTGTGTAGGCGTCAGCGCAGGTGGAGATGGCTCCTGCGATCTCCACTACCAGTGCGTACCGCCGGGCAGCCGGCAGCCACCCCAGGCTGATCAACAACTGCGGGTTCCACTGGGTTTGTCCCGAGTGCAGGAAAGCGGCGCCACGGACGGCAGCCACGAACAGGATGCACAATGCGCATACGGCTATGAGCGCGCCAGCTGTGTACCAGAGCCAGTCAGGGGGAGAAGGCGCCGCTTGTGCCGCCGCGGCACCCAGTCCGTTTTCCCACATTGTCCGCCATGACCATGGGGTAGCCGGTTTCGAGGTGGTGCTGCCGACCACGGGCAGCAACTGCGTGATCAGACCGGCAGCGAAGATGGTGAACACCAGAGAAGCCGCGGCCATGCCGAACAGCCACAGTCGGAGATGGGTGCGCCGTCGGACGGCTACCCGAACTCGGCCGGAAACTCGCCGCGTCACACCCAGCCGGTGCAAATCCAAGTCGAGACGGGCTAAGCGTCTGTCGGTTGACATGACGTCGCATGATGCCACGTACTACGGCCGCCAGGCCCGTGATCAGGTAAACGTGCGGGATGTGCCGGGCCAGCCCAGGAAGACCCCGGTCACGAAGCCCTAGCGGACCGTTCCAGTCTGGTCAATTCGTCGGGCATGTCAGCCACGCCCAGACCCAAATACTCCAGCCGTAGACCGCGATCTTGCTTGTGGGGTTGCCTGAGAGGCAGGCGCTGCCACCACTGATCATCGGCGTGTGAAGACTAACGATCTTGTGGTGGCCGCAGGTCACAGCGTAGACCCTGTCCGCTGGCAGGAGGCGTTCGAGGCCCTGATGGGCCGGATAGCGGGCCGGTTCGCACGGGTTGAACCCCGGTGCCGGGTGGGGGACTTGGTGCTGGGGCTGCTGTCGGACCTGCCGCGCAAGAACTGCTGGTCGATCGCCGAGTGGGCCGGGGAGGCGAGTCCGGACAGCATGCAGCACCTGCTAGGCCGGGCCAGGTGGGATGCCGACCGCGTGCGTGATGACGTGCGGGAGTACGTGCTGGAGCATCTGCAGCACGAGGATGCGGTGCTGGTGGTCGACGAGACCGGGGACGTGAAGAAGGGCAAGCACACCGTCGGTGTGCAGCGTCAGTACACCGGCACCGCCGGCAGGATCGAAAACGCGCAGGTCGCCGTCTACCTGGTCTACGCGGGACTGCGTGGGCACGCGGCGGTGGACCGTGAGCTGTACATCCCGTGCTCGTGGACGTGCGATCCGGACCGCTGCCGGGCCGCGGGCCTCGATGAGCACACCGTCTTCGCAACCAAGCCGGAGCTGGCCACCCGCATGATCGGCCGGTTCCTCGACGCCGGCCACCGCGTGGGCTGGGTTGCGGGGGACGAGGTCTACGGCGGCAACCCGAAGCTGCGGTCCGCGCTGGAAGAGCGCGGGATCGGGTACGCGCTCGCGGTGGCCTGCTCAGCCGAAGTCACCACCGGTGCTGGAAAGTTCCGCGCGGATACCCTGGCCGCGAAGGTGCCCAGGCAGGCGTGGCAGAAGCTGTCGGCAGGGGCTGGTGCCAAGGGGCACCGCTTCAACGACTGGGCCGTCATCGACCTGGACGAGACCCGGCCCGGCAGTCACCGCCTGCTGATCCGCCGCCACCGCACCACCGGAGAACTCGCCTACTACCGCTGCTGGTCGCCGACCCCGGTGCCCCTGGCTACGCTCGTCCGCGTCGCTGGATCGAGATGGCGGGCGGAGGAGACCTTTCAGGCCGGAAAGCAGGCCGACGGCCTCCCGCACCCACCGGGTGATGGTGGTGCCGTGCACTGCGTTCCCGCTGGCGAGGTCACCGGGCCGCTGGTCACAGCGCAGCACCGCCAGCACGATGCTGGCGATCTTCCCCGCGGGCAGGGCCCGCCACCGCGAACCGATCTTCTTCAAGTGGCCGCGTATCACGGTGGCGAGGTAGTTCAGGGTGGCGCTCGACAGCGGCAGGCGGGCGGTGTAGACAAGGCCGTCAGGGCCCTCGACGGGGCTGGTGTTGTTCTTCACGAAACACGTCAACTGCCGTCGGAGGCACGCCGGTTACGCCCCGACTCTCCGTCCCGGTGTGGCTACCGGCGTGCGGTGAACCGTCCGTCGGGCCGTTTGTGCAGCCAGCCGCGATCGGCGAACGGTCATCTTCGCGCGCAGCGGTTCCAGCTTCCCGCGCACTGCCGTCTCAAGTCCCAGTTCCTCGCCCACCGTCCTGACCTGCACCGGCCGGTCCGCGGCCCGTACGATCGCCAGGATCTTGCGGTAATCGCCGGGCAGTGCGGCCTCGTCGAGGCCCTCGCCGCGGTGCGGGATCAGCAGGACCGCCCTTCCCGCCACCCGGGCGTGCGCCGGGGAGGAGGCCACGGCGCTTTCCGCTTCGGCCCGGTCCTGCTCGGCCAGCCGGTTCAGGACCCGCTCGGCGACCAGCAGTTCCTCCCGCTCGGCCTGGACTTCATGCTGCTGCTTGGCCAACTCCTCGGCGAGCGCGTCCAGTTCGCTCCGGCGAGCGGTGATCCGCTCCAGGTCTCCCATGCCCTGCACCCTCCCGCGATCTCACCGCGTACCGCTCCGGTCACGGATCGTAGGAGCGGTCCCGAGACGAGCGCAGCGGAACCCGAGAACCGCCTCAACCGACAGGGCAGACGATCTTCACCATGGACACCCGCCGCCGACCGGCACGAGCACGGCAACTCGCCCGCACACCAGCCCACCTCACCTGCACGTTTCACGATGCACGGATCTCACTGAGCGACAGGTGCGGAGCACGTAGGCTGGCGAGCGCGCGCACGGCCCAACCGGCCACTGCTCGCACCAAGGAGAACCGAGACTCAGCTGAAGACCCGAGGAGTTCCATGCCCGACCCGGATCTGACGGCCTTGGCCATGACCGGTGCGACGACCGTAGTGGCCGCGATGAGCACAAGCGCCTGGGAAGCCGTCCGTGCCCGAATCGCGGCACTCTTCCACCAAGGCGGAGACTCCCAGAGCACCGTCGAAGCCCAACTGGACCGCAGCGCCGCCCGTGTGACGAGCGCCGGTGAGTGCGCCGAAGCCCGTGACGGCGAGACCACGCGGTGGTGTAACGACCTCTTGGACCTCCTGCGCGAACGCCCGGAAGTCGCAGGAGACATCCAGGCCCTGATCGACGAAGTCCAGCCGCAACTCCCGTCGGCTCAGCAGCAGTGGATACAGCACGTCACCGCACGCGACGGCGGTATGGCTGTCGGAGCCCAGGGTCCCGGCAGCAGCATCCACGTCCACCACTACGCAGCCTCTGGCCAGGTGCAGCCCCCCACGCCAACCCCGGACCCCGGAGTGTCGGACACCCCATAGGGTGCAGTTGGACACGAGGAGCAGACGTCCATGTCTGAGCGTCAGAGTGTGTGTGTTGAGAACGGTTTCGCCTACGGATGCGTGGGCGCGGATATCCACGTCTTCGGAGACGGGCTGCCGGTGTACGTGCTGGAGAACTGGCGCCCGGCGCCGGACACGGATCGGGCATGGTTGACGGAGTTGCCCAGCAGGATGCTCAACGCCCGGTACCAGACCGTCGATTTCACCGGGCGCGCGCAAGAACTCGCCAGTCTGCATCGCTGGCGTGATAACGGCCCCCGGCTGTCGGTCAGATGGCTCCACGGAGCAGGAGGCCAGGGCAAGACCCGCCTGGCGGCCCAGTTCGCCCAGATAACGGCCACCGGCGGCTGGAAGGTTGTCGTCGCCACTCACGGACCCGGTAGCGTCCTGCCTCCGCCGGGAAGCCAGGATCTGCGGCTGCGCTACGCCCGGGGCCTGCTGCTAGTGATCGACTACGCCGACCAGTGGCCGCTGGCCCACCTGACCTGGCTGTTCAGCAACGCTCTCCTCCACCGGACCGGCACTGCCACCCGCATTCTCCTGATCGCCCGCAGCACCGATGCGTGGCCGGCGGTCCGCGCCGTCCTGGCCAACCACCAGGCCGGCACGTCCGCACTTGCCTTGTCGCCACTGCCCGGCGACGACGGCACCGCGCAATCGGCGCGATTAGAGATGTTTGCCGCCGCCCGCGACGCCTTCGCCGCCCTCTACGACGTTCCCGCCGCCGCTGTCGGCCCACCGGGGGCTCTGGAACACCGCGACTTCGGCCTGACTCTGGCTGTGCACATGGCCGCCCTGGTCGCCGTCGACGCCCGCGCGAACCACCGTCGCCCACCGACTGACGTGGAGAGCCTCACCATCTACCTGCTGGACCGCGAACACCTCCACTGGGCACGCCTGTACGGCGACGCCACCCACGCACTGAGCTCCGCCGGGCGGGCCTACGCGACCCCGCCGGAGGTGATGAACCAGGCCGTCTTCGCCGCCGTCCTCACCGGCCCGCAATCCCGTCCCACCGGAACCGCGGCCCTTGAGTCGGTCCGGCTCCAACTCCGCCCCGAGCGGGTCCTCACCGACCACGCCCTGTGCTACCCCCCGGCAGACCGCGCACAGGAAACCGTCCTGGAACCCCTGTATCCCGACCGGCTCGCCGAGGACTTCCTCGCTCTCACCCTCCCCGGACACCTTGCGCAGTACCCGGCGCAGCCGTGGGCCGACGCCACCGCCACAGCTTTGCTGGCCCCCGACGGCACACACCCCACGCCACCGTCGTGGACCGGACGCACAGTCGTCTTCCTGGCATCGGCCGCACAGCGCTGGCCCCACATAGGCCCGCGGTATCTGGACCCTCTCCTGCTCGGCAGTCCGCAGCTCGCCATCGACGCGGGAAGCGCCGCCCTGGCCGAGCTCGCCCGCGTCCCCGGCATCTCCCGCGCAGCGCTGGAGGCCGTCGAGGCTCTCTTCCCACCGGACCAGCACGTCGACCTCGACCCCGGCATCGCCCACGTGGCAGCACGTCTGGCCAACGAGCGCCTCGCCACCACCGAAGATCCGCACCTACGCGCTGAGATCCTCACCCGCCTCGCTGGACGCCTGAGAAACGCCGGACGACACGATGAAGCACTCACCGCAACACAGGGTGCCTTGCCGGTCCTACGCGATTTCCGCCGCCCCACCTCCGAGTACAAGAGCGATCTCGCCACCCTTCTGCTCAACCTCGGCACGCACCTGTCGGACGTGGGGCGGTGGGAGGAGGCACTGACTGCGGCGAAGAGGGCGGTGCGGGTCTACCGGCGGCTTGCGAAGGCCGACCCCGCCACCCATGAACCCGGTCTCGCCAAGGCGCTGCTCAACCTCGGCGGCTTCCTGTCGGCTGTGGGCCGGCGGGAAGAGGCACTGAGCACGGCCAAGGAGGCAGTGGCCGTTCTGCGGCGCTTGGCGAACGCCGACCGCACCGCCCATGAACCCCGTCTCGCCATGGCGCTGGACAACCTGAGCAAGTGCTCGTGGGACGTGGGCCGGCGGGAAGAGGCACTGAGCACGGCCAAGGAGGCAGTGGCCGTTCTGCGGCGCCTGGCGAAGGCCGACCCCGCCGCCCATGAACCTGGCCTCGCCAACGCGTTGAGCAACCTCGGGACGTACTTGCCGGGTATGGGCCGGTGGGCGGAGGCACTGAGTGCGGCTGAGGAGGTCGTGGCTCTTCGACGGCGGCTGGCGAAGGCCAACACGGTGGCCTTTGAACCCCGCCTCGCCGAATCGCTGAGCAATTTCAGTGCCTCGCTGTCGGAGGTGGGCCGGTGGGCGGAGGCACTGAGCGCGGCCGAGGAGGCCGTGGCCCTTCGACGGCGGCTGATGAAGACCAACCCGGCCGTCCATGAAGCCGCCCTGGCCATGGCGCTGGGCAACCTCGCCAAGTTCTTGTCCGAGACCGGGCGACCAGCGGAGGCAGTGACCGCGGGCGAGGAATCCGTCCAGGTCTTCCAGCGGCTGGTGGAGGCCAACCCCGCCGCTCACGAACCCAACCTCGCCCTGGCGCTGAGCAGCCTCGGCAAGTACCTGTCGGACGCAGGGCGCCCGCAGGAAGCGCTGGCGCCGGGTAAGGAGGCCGTACGCCTCTCGCGCCGACTGGCGAAGGCCCACCCGGTCGCCCACGGACCCGGTCTGGCCATGGCACTGACCAACCTCAGCATGTTCCTGTCCATGACCTTGAGGCCGCAGGAGGCACTGACCGCGGCCGAGGAAGCCGTCCAGGCCCACCGGCGGCTGGTGGAGGCCAACCCCGCCGCTCACGAACCCGGCCTTGCCCAGGCACTGAACAATCTCGGGGCTTGCCTGTTGGGTGTCGGGCGGCAACAGGAGGCGCTGAGCGCGGCCGAGGAGGCCGTGGCCGTCCGACGACGCCTAGCCAAGGTCAACCCGGGCGCCTACGAACCAGCACTCGCCAACTCGCTGCACAGACTTTGCATCTTCCAGTCGTCTGTAGGGCGCTGGGAGGAGGCACTCACCGTAGCGGAGGAAGCCGTGCCGGTCTTCCGAAGGCTGGCACAGGCCAACGCCACCCACGAATTTGGCCTCGCCCAGACGCTGAACAACCTCTGCATCTTCCTGTCTGCTGCGGGCCGGTGGCAGGAGGCACTGACCGCCGTTGAAGAAGCTGTACGGCTCTTCCGACGGCTTGCCGGGACTGAGCCAGCCGCCGTCGCCGCCTACTTGCAAGCGGCCGAGGCGACGCGGGCGGCCGTCCTGGAAAGGCGCGGGCTGTTCTGAAGGGAGGGTTGAGCGGGCAGCGCCGATCGGGACCGTTTGCGAGGTTGCTTTTCTCTACCCCGGCGGTCACTCGCCACGTATTGTCGGCGAGGTGTCGTGGTCGTCGGCCAGGTGCCGAGGCGCAATCAGTCGAACATGCCGAAGTATGGGTCGGGTTGGCCCGTGTAGGGGTCGACGCCGGACTCCCACCGTCGTCGTTCCTCGCGCCAGTGGACGAAGTGCGGAGAGGGCTCTCCCCAGAGGGAAGCGTCACTGAGTGGGCACTCGTCGAAGCCCTTGGTGAACAGACGGCGAAGGAACTCCGCCATTCCGCAGTCGTAGATTTTCCAGTGGGGCCAGCCGTGCCGTTCCCATACGACAACGGGCCACTTGTTGGGGTCGTGGTCAACGGTGAGCCAGCCGAGGATGTCGGCTCCGCAGCTGACGCCCCAAGCGACGACAGAATCAGGTCCGGCATCGACCTCGTCCGGTCCTCCTTCGGACTCCCACATGTGCCGCATGTTGGCTGTCTCGGTCGCCATGCCCCCGAGGCCAAGGCTGTCGGCCGGCTGCGTGCTCGCTTCGGGGAGCACGACGCTCAGCGCGCCGTCGATGCCGCCGGCTCCGTACGCGCTCATGAAGGCGATGTAGTCGGAGGGGAAGCCGACTCCCCAAGCCCGCCGGACCGCATCCCAGTCCACCTGCTCATCGGCCCCGTCATGTGGCGGCATTACCACCGTGAGTGCGGCGAGAACTGTTCCTTGAGACGGCATGTCCCCTCCAGTGGTGTGCATCGTCTGATGCAAGGTATCCGGCGCCACCGACATCGAGTTTCGAGGGTGTGGAATGTCAGTCGAGGACTTCGGTGACGGCGGACTGGGCGGCTTTCTCATCGACGAGGGACCTCCCGGCGGCGAATGTGGCGACGAGGGATTGCAGGCAGAGGTTGTTGACCGCGCGGGGGAAGCCGCGCGATGTGGTGTGGATGAGGGTGACGGCGTCGTCGGTGAACAGCTTGTTTGTAAGCACTTGTTTGGGCACCAGCGCACCAGCGTTTCGCGGCTCCATGATGTACGAAGTTGATCTGGATCCGCCGGTATGACAAGGCAGGTCCGGCCAGGGTCAGGAGGGCCTGTGCATCGCGTCGTCGGCGTGATCGAATAGGGGATGACTTCGTTCTGGACTGGTAAGCGGGTACGTCTGCGCGGTATCGAGCCCGAGGACTGGACGGCGTTCGTGGGCTTCGCCGTCGATGAGGAGCGGTCGGGAGACCTGCTGCATCCGCCTCGGTCTGCCGAGGGGTTCCGGGCCTGGGCGAAGGAACAGTCCGTCGCGAAGTCCGATGGTGATTGCTTCACGTTGGCCGTCGAATCCGTGGACACGGGGCAGATCGTCGGGGCTGTCGGCTCCCACTACGCAGATCCGCGGGCGGGGCGGTTCGAGTACGGCATCACGATGGGCGCTGGGCACCGACGTAAGGGCTACGCGGCAGAAGCCGTGGTGATGCTGCTGCGATTCATGTTCGCCGAGCGGCGGTACCACAAGTGCGAGGCGCGGATCTTCGCGCACAACGAGGCATCGCTGGCACTGCATCGCCGTCTTGGCTTCGACGAGGAGGGGCGCCTGCGCGATTACGTGTTCTTTGCCAGCCGACACCATGATCTCGTTGTAATGGGCATACTCGCCGACGAGTTCGCGGTGTTGCACTCGATGAGCGAACTTGAGTGAGTGCTGGGCCTCCGGAGCAGAGTGAGGCTGCGGCAGCCTACCGACGACGTGCCCTCTTTGGAGTGGATGCGCTGCTCCGTCCGCCCGGCGACGGCAGGGTTTGTGCGTTGATCACGGTCATGTCGGAGGCCGTGTTGCTTGATCACGGTCGTGCCGGGAGGCCGGGATGGGTTTGTCGCGGACGGAGCTGTTCGCTGCGATCCGGAGGGACAAGCGTCTTGATCCGGAAGTGTCGCAGCGGGTTCTGGCGGAGAAGTACGGAGTGCATCGCCGGACGGTGCGGCAGGCCCTTTTGTCTGCTGTTCCGCCGCCGCGGAAGAAACCGGCACCGCGCGGCCACACCCTCGCCACCATCCCGCCCGCCTGGGCCCGCCCGCTCGGCAATCCACCACCCACCAGCGCCCCGCGCCGCCGCCACGTCTGGGCCATCACCGCAGCCCTCGTCGAACTGTGGCGCAGCCGCCACGCCATCACCGGCGCACCCGGCCTGGGCCCGCGCCCCGCCGACCCGGACGACGCGGCCGGCTGGGACGACCTCGACGCCCGCATCCGCGCCCTGACCGCACGCCGCCGCCCCGTGCACCTCCCGCCGCCGGACGCCCCCGCCTCCGTCGTGATCGAAGCGGCTCTCAGCCACCTCGACGCGCCGCCGCCCGGCGGCCTGCTGCCCGACCACCCCGCCCTGCGCGACCCCCTCGGCATCGCCCCACAGTCCTACGCCGCGCTCGATGCCCGCCTCGCCCGGCGCGCCCTGGCCGCCGTACTCGCCGGCGAGCCCCTGCCCGAACCCTGGATGGAGGAGATCACCGCTCCCGGCGAGGACGACGAGGACGAACAGCGCGCCTACACTCGGCTGCTGACCGCGATCAGCGACTACCGGCGCCGCCACCACCGTGCAGGCCCCGACGTGCTCGGCCCGCGCCCGGCAGGTCTGGACGGGGAGGAATGGGACCACCTCACCGACGCGATCGACCTGTACATCCATGCCCGCGTCCAACGCCGTCTGGAACAGATCCGGGCCCGCACCACGGCCGAACGCGCCGCCCTACTGCCGCCCACCTCGCCACTGCACCCGTAACTCCCGGACGACATACCCAGGCCCGGACCGGGCTCCCCGGGCTGCTGAAAGCCAGTGCGTGGAGGTGGGCGGTGCGGCAGGTCAGCACCACCGGGGTCGGCTCCCCGATGGTGGGTGAGACGTCTCCCCCGGGGCGTCCTCCTGCGGGGCGCCGCTGCTGTCCGGGGCGGGATAGAGAGGCGTGGGACGAGCAGGCCGACGCGGTGCTGCAGGCGACTGCGGCGGCCTGGTCGGCCGACTCCGCGCGGCCGGCCTCGCCGCGAGGGATTCGAACCGCAGCCGCTCTTACGACTCGTCCCCGCTTGGTTCCACTGGTACCACGTGGAGGACGGCGTCTGGCCGGTCCCGGACAGGGCGCACCATCGGCTGGTCCATGAACGCCCGCCGCAACGCATGCGACTACGAACGCCTACCCCAGCACTCCGAAGTGCACCTGAACTGGGCACTCATCACCATGATGACTCGACGCCTCACCCGCAAAAGCCCCCGCACCAGCCACTGGACGAAGAAGACGCCCTGATCATGCGGCGTCAGCAATCGCGGACACGTCCAAGGTAAGGGCGGGGACTCGGCAGAGGGCGCGGCAAGCTGAGAAGACGATGTTCAAAAAAACATCTACCAAGCTCCGCCTCGACGTGAAGTGGGCCACCCGATTCGTCCGGGCACTGCTGGTCCTCAACCAGCACGAGATCATCAGGTGACCGGCGATCCTCACAATAGACAGGCTGAGTTCCTCCGTTGCGTTGCTCGGCGAGGCGCCGATAACGGGCGATCGGTCACCAGGAGCCGCCTGGGCCCGAACGCAGCGCTGGTGGTGAGGGACGGGGCTGGCCGGTCACGCCGGGCGCCGCTCGCTCAGTCGGGGAAGTGTCTCCATGTGCCCTCGGAGACGACTTCCAGCGCACCGTCGACCACCGTAATGGCGGTGTCATCGTCGATTGCGTACGCCGGATTCGGGAGACCGGTCGCCCACTTCTCCGCCGCGGCCATGGTGTTCTCCGGCAGGTCGACGTGATCCACGTGAGGGAAGATCGAGAAGTCGACGACGCCCAGCGTGCTGTCGTCGCCGGTGGGCGCCTTCCACTCGACGAAGTACTCCCCGATGCGGGGTGTCATCACCATGCTCCCGGCGCTGAGCCCCACCCAGGCCTTCTCGGGCAGCGACGGCAGGAGGTCCGCCAGCCCGGACTGCCGCATCCAGTGGGCCAGATACAGCGCGTTGCCGCCGTTCACCAGCAGGACGTCCGCCTCCTGGAGCCACGGGATCCAGCGCTCTTCACCGATGCTGGGCAGCGCGGTCAGCTCCAGCACCCCCAAGGACTTCCACCCCAGGTCGCACATGGGCAGGCGGGACTGTCCGCTGATGAAACGCCAGGCCGCAGCCGGGTTACCCATCGGGTGCCCGTACCCCGCAGTGGGGATGCATAGGGCATCGGACTCGGCGATCGGCTTGCCCAGCAGCTGCACAAGCGCGTCCTTTATGCTCGCGTTGGTAATACCCGCCGACGTGAGAAGAAGCTTCAAGATGACTCCGGTGCGAACGCGGATGGAACGGTCTGGCAGGTAGACCGGAGGCCAGCACAAAACTCACCGTTGTGGCGCGTGGCACGACTTCTGCACCGGCAAACCACCCCGCCCGGCGATCAACACAGCAGACTGCCGTCCACGACCATTACGAGCACACCGAAGACCAGTCACGCCAGACCCGGCACCAGCAATTCAAGATGCACACTCCTCAATGCCGTGCTGATGCCCGGATGGGACAGCCACCCCTGGCGCGAGGCCGCGGCCGGGAAGGTGCCGTCCGAGCCCGCCGGTACGGCGCTGTAGGGGGCGCGGTACTGCGGCACCAGATGGCGTTCCCTGGCCGTGTTCGCTCCCACCCAGGCCTTCGTCGGGGACGGACACGTGCTCGGACGGTGGCGCGGCGGGGCGGAGCATCGCACCCCCACCCCCGTACGGCGCGCGGCTGTGGCTCGGCACTTAAACGCCAACCCCCCGATGGAGGAGATCACCGCCCCCGGCGAGGACGACGAGGACGAACAGCGCGCCTTACCCGGCTGCTGACCGCCATCGACGACTACCGCCACCGCCACCACCGTGCCGGCCCCGACGTGCTCGGCCCGCGCCCGGTGGGCCCGCGCGGCGAGGAATGAGACCACCTCACCGACGCGATCGACCTGTACACCTATGCCCGCGTCCAACGGCCCGAACCCGGGAATCCGGCCGCGGAGCCCCTCGGGACGCTTCTGCGCCGTGCCTGCTCAACACGGTGACGGCATCGTCCAGGGCCTCGTCCAGGAGGTCCTCGGCGGCCAGGATCTTGTGGAGGGTGGTTGGTCCGCTGCCGCCGGGGGAGCCGCTCTTTCCCTTCCCCCACATGTAGGTGGCGACCGATGCCTCTCGGAGCGTCTCGCGTGCCGGCGTGTTGGCGACCATCGACGTCACCTGCGCCCGGGTGGCCCGGGCGTCCCCGGTGAAGGAGTGGGGAAGCCAGTGCCGAAGGCCAGGGGGTCATCCCAGTGCCCGCGACCGGATCACCCGCACCGGAACACCCAGGACAGTCGGGCATACGCACAGGACGGTCCACCATGCCCACCGCGCTCTCGCCCGTCATCGCCGCCTGCGCACGCTGGCTGCTGGCAGCTTTCCCCCCGGCCACCGGCCCGCTGAACCAGGCCCTGGCCGAAGCCCAGGCAGGCCATGCGGCCACCATCGCCGCCGCCCTGCGCTACCCCACCGCGCTGGATGCCGAACTGCTGGACCTGCTCGGCCCCGGCGGCTCCGGCCGGCTGGACTTCCTCGGCCTGATCGCGGACCTCCACCGAGAGACCCTCCGGCCTCCTCGGCGTCGCCCCGGCCGTCACCGCCCCCGAACCCGGGTGACCACCGAGCCCGTACGACCACAGGCAGCCGGCCACCGTCGGGCCGCCGCGGCCCGTCGTGCTCAGGGCGCCTTGAACAGATCCGGGAAACGCGGAGCGAGCCAGGGCTTGCGCCCCCGACCAGGATGCGGCCCTGAGCGAGGGGACCCCACTGGCCCCGGCGCCCGAGCGCTATCAGGAGAAACGTGACCGGCTCGATGAGGATGGTGCAGTCCGCAACCGCTCCACACTCGATGGCAGGCCCCGACAGGCCGGACCACAACTCAGCCGGCAACGGACGCAAGCGGTGCCTGCGGCAGCTTCATCGCCTCGGCCGGTGTGGGTCAGCGCCGAAAAGAGGTGTAGGTTCCCGTGACCCGTGTCATCTGCCGCACCTGTGACCTCGACGGTTCTTGGACTTCCCACGCCATGTCATGTGCTGGATTCCCAGCGCCGTGTCATTTTCCTGGCTTGCCCAGCCAGAAATGGCGACGCCGCCCAAGAAGAGGTTCACCGGACGGTCAGAAGCTCCAGCTGTAGAGGCCGCCGCCCGTGGTCACCGCAGACGCCGCAAGCCGGGACACGGCCTGCAGGACCGCCAGCAGATCATCGTCGGGTCATTTCGTCCCCGTCGGCGGACCTGAGCCTCGCGGTGCAGCGATCTGCCAGCTCCTCCAGCTCAACGGAGGTGGCGTCGGCCAATGCCCGGATCAACCGCGGCGGCAGAGCGAACACCTCAACACCGTCGTTCAAGGGGGCAGTGACCCACTCCGGCCACGGCCATGCAGGGAGCTGCTCGATCGGCGGGAGCTCGGCCGCAGGCTCGACCCCCACCAGGCCCGGAAGGTGGCCGGGGACGACCCGGCCACCCACCCCGCAGCGCGCCAGCGGCGCCCCTACTCCTCGTTGCTGGCGTTCGCGTGCGGCGTCCGGCGGCGGTCGAGGGCGTTGAGGACGAGCTTGGCCCGCTTGTTGGTGGCGGCCGGCCAGCCGACGTTCGCCCGGGAGACCACGTCCACGACGAAGGCGACGGAGACGATGCCGGACCATGTGGCGACGTAGGTGAAGTCGGCGACCCACCGCTCGTTCGGACAGGATGCGGTGAAGTCGCGTCCGAGCAGGTCAGAGGCCCGCTCATGGCCATTGTCGCGGATGGTGGTGCGGATCTTCTTCCCGCGTCGGGCACCCTCAAGACCAAGGTTGCGCATCAGCCGGGCGACCGTGCAGCGGGCCACGGGTACGCCCTCGCGGTGCAGCTGCCGCCAGACCTTCCGCACTCCGTAGACACCGAAGCTGTCGGCGTGGACGCGGCTGATCTGGGTCTTCAGCTCCACGTCGCGGACCGACCGCGGGCTGGGGGTGCGGTTCCTGGCGGCGTAGTAGGTGCTCGTCGCGATCTTCAGTCCGTGGCTGGTCAGGACTTTGCAGATCGGCTCGACTCCGAACACGCGCCGGTGGGCGTCGATGAACGCTACGAGCGCCTCGACGGCCGGTCGAGCTCGGCCGCGAAGAAAGCCGAGGCCGCCTTGAGGATCTCATTCGCCCGACGCAGCTCGGCGTTCTCAGCCCGCAGTCGTTTGATCTTCGCGGCCTCCTCCGAAGTCACCCCGGGACGCATGCCGGTGTCGACCTCGGCCTTGCGGACCCACGTCCGCACCGTCTCAGCCGAACCGATGCCCAGCTTCGCAGCGACCGCCTTCATCGCGGACCACGCAGCTGGGTAGTTGGGGCGGACCTCCGCGACCATGCGCAGCGCACGCTCACGCAGCTCGGCAGGGGTAGGGGGACGGACGGGCCATGACTCGATCCTCTCAGGGAATCGAGTGGTATGCCCCGGTTCTAATGGAGTCGGGTTGCTGGACAATTGACGATCCAGCAGCCTTCGGAGG
>NZ_JBHTWG010000064.1:0-15794 GCF_042792555.1 Streptomyces sp. NPDC056628 | reverse complement strand
AGCATCATCCTCGTGCTCCGGCCACCCGGGGAAGGCGCGAGCTGGCCCCTGCCACCCTCCGCCGGACCCCGACATCACTCAATCAAGTTCAGTAGTGGGGTAGCGCACAGCAAGCGCGGGCGAGGGCCGCAAGCCTCGTTGAAGGCGACGGCAACCGGGGAACCGCCAACTGCACCGCCGGCACTAGGGTAGTCGCAGGCCAATGCATAGCGATGTCCACGCAGTCGGTAGCAGGGGAACTGCCTCGAACCCTTCCGCAGCGCGCATGCTGCTGGGAATGCAAAAGGTGCTGTTCCGCCGACCTCTCTCCGAGCATCCTCCGACAGGGAGCGACCGGAGGTTGTCAGTGCCACCCACTACATTGATCACAGACGCTTACGCGGGGGCGTGATGGCGCGTGAGCGTCTTGGTTCGATGTGCCTCGGAGAGGGTCTCATGACGACGTGGTTGGTGCTGGCGAAGGCCGGAAGCAAGCGGATCAGCGAGGGCTACGACGACAATCCGGCCACTCACTACAGCTGGGACAGCACGGTGAACAACCATGCCAAGCTGAAGGTCGGTGACGTGATCGCGTTGTGGGATGGCACCGAGCTGCTGGGCTTGTCGGTGATCGAGAACATTGAGGTCGGTCAGGGTGAGAAGGACACCCCGTACTGCCTGAAGTGTGGCAAGGCCGATGTAGCGGAACGGAAGAAAAAGCTGCCTCGCTTCGTGTGCTGGAACCAGGAGTGCAAGCACGAGAGTGATCAGGCCGGCTGGAAGCGTAAGAGGGTCACCACCTACCGCAGCCGGCATGAGGCTGGCTGGATTGACGCACGCGGCACCCTGACCGCACCGGAGCTGCGCGCCTTGTGTATGCAGCCCGCTTCACAGAACAGCCTGCGTGAGTTGCGCTGGGACGACTTCCGGCGTTCCATCACGCACGGCGACGTGCCGTTGCCTCTTCGCGTCGTGGACACCACACAGAAAGTGATCGCCGACGGGCATGGCACCGCGACCATTCGCGTGCGTAAGGGGCAGCCCGCCTTCCGTAAGCAGCTGCTGGAGGTCTTCGGCGAGGTGTGCGCCTTCACCGGGCCGGCCCCGGTGCAAGCCCTGGAAGCGGCACATCTGTACAGCTACGCGGCCAATGGCCGGCACCACAAGGGCGGTGGTCTGCTATTGCGTCGGGACCTTCACCGACTCTTCGATCTCGGCCTGATCGCCGTCAGTCCCCAGACCAAGACCCTGCACGTGGCCGATGCCCTCAAGGCGTACCCCGACTACGCCAAGTTGAACGACTCCCCGTTGACCGTGCCCGTGACAGATGATCACCTCAAGTGGCTAACCAAGCACTGGGGTATGCACCGCGCGCAGGCGCAGGCACCCATGCTTCCCCAGCAGGCCCCCGCCGAGGTGGCCAGCGCATAGAGCACTGGCCTATCTGCCTCACGAACTTTCTAGCGACCTGTCAGTGTCAGTGTTCCGTTCAGTATGAAATCACGGACCGAGTCGATCTCGGTCTATGTGAGCTCGCCCGTGGATAGCAGCTCGTTGGTCGCGTCCTCGGCCCGACGAAGAGTGATTCGACCGTCCCCCAGGCTGTAGGCAATGATCTCGGAGCCACAACCTAGACCCGCCTCTGCCAAGAGTCCGAGGGGAAGTTGGATCGCGCCGTCATCGCCGATGGTGAGTTGCACGGGTTCTCGAAGCATGCGCCTAGCCTGCCACAGCGGTCGCAAGCGGGCACCGGTCGCCCACGCTCGAACGCCGCGACCCAACCCCAGCTGCAGATCCAGGGCGAGCCGAGTTCCAAAGCTGCGGCCGCACATGCACGCAGGCGAATGACACGGAAGGGCCGCCCGACCGGCACAAACAGACTTGAAAATCGGGCACCCGCCCCAGGGTGCGGCGAAGGTTGATGCCCGGCCAACTCCCGGAACACCAGCAGGGTATCCGCCTGCCTCAAATGCCCTCTGACGGAACAGCTCTATGCAGGCTCAGCAGGCGAGGCCGATAGCAGGCGCAGCGAAATCGTCCTCGAGCAACCGGGAAGTTTCGTCCTTCGTCTGCAGAACCTCGGCGTCGAAAAGATTGGAGGTCAGCGCCTCGGTCAGAGGTGGAGGAACGGCGTTGCCGATGATGACCTGAACCTCAGTGCGAGTCAGCTCATAGCGAGGCTTGGCCCGCTCGTCGACGAATTTGAAAAAGTCCGGAAAACCCTGGATACGCGCGGCCTCGTGGGCCGTCAGGCATCGTGGGACAGCAGGATGGACGAACCTTCCGCGGCCCATCGTCGCGAAACCGCTGGTAATGGTCTGAGACGGACGGTCCCACCACAGGCGGCCGTACATTGACGTGTAATTGTGGTTGCCCTGGTGACACTCGGGACGCTCTTCGTTCGGCAGATTGTACTCGTCGTTCTCGAAAAGATAGTTCATACGCCGCTGGTTATCCGCGCTGGGTACAGCAGCTTCATCGAAAAAACTCTTCGGTTGAACGTGGAGCAAGTCACCAATCGCCCAACGGAGGTCGTGCGGTGCGATACCGTGGTCTTCGATCTGCAGTAGATCAGCAGCCGAAACGCCAAAATCGCGCGCATTTTCGCGAATGGCCAGCAATATGTGGCGCTTGCGCGTCTGGGCGACCCCGAGCTTCAGCAGGTCGATACGGCTGGTGGCGACGTCGTATCCAAGCTTCTTAAGATGAGCGATGGCACGGGAGACCACCTGCTGTTTGTCATTGACGACCGCCAGCACGTTCTCGATGACGACTGCACGGGGCAGCAGAACCTCTGCGGCGCGAGCCATGCGCAGGTACAGGCGGTTCTTGGGGTCAGTGCGGCGTGTGTGGTTGTTGAGGTTGCTGTGCCCCTGACACGGCGGCCCGCCGATCAGGAGCCCCACCTCACCCACCGTCGAGACAATCTCGGTCTCCCGAGCAGTCAACGGGGCACCAAGGTCACCGTCGAAGTACGACTCGACGGCTCCCTCTTGGACGTTGGCCTTGGGAAAATTGGCCTTGAAGACCTTGGCGGGAGCTGCCTCAAAGTCAACCGCGAGACGAACATCAAGCGCAACGTCACGCTTGTGCGCTGCCTGGGCGACACCGAGAGTGAGTCCACCGCAGCCGGCGAAGAGGTCCACTACTCTCAGAGAGCCGACGCCCTCCTCGAACTTCGGCCGCCGCTTGGCCCGCAACGGGTGCCTCTCACCCACGTGTGACCCCCATCTGCGCTTGCCTGTCGAACTGGTGGAACGAGCGCATAGTACTCGATCAACGATCGGACTCGAGTGGCTGACCCTGCACCTGAGTACCGTCTGAAGTGCTGATCGATGGTTCCGCGTGATCACCTCCGGGCATTAGGGACACACCATCAAACGGGTGCCTCAACGACCACCAGTTGCGCCGCTGCTGCTGCTACCGAGTCGACGTGGCACCTTATGTCCCGCGCGTCCCCTGTGATCACAGGCAACGTCGGATGCCTCAGCGGCAAGGGCAATCGTCACGAATCCTCACGTTTTCAGACATCACACGCTAATGCCCCAGGTACGCTCCAGCGCTGTGACTCGCACTTTTTGATCTACCGCCAGCGACGTGAGAGCTAGACTTCGGCAGCGCTCCCGGCTCGGTGACGAAGGACAGCAACATGCCGCTAGAGGTCAACAAGCACGTCCAACGGATACGTCGCTACCAGCCGTTCGATGTCGACGCATCAGAGATGATCTACGAGCGGGCGGATCAGACGGACCGGACGCAGTCGCCGTTCCGCGTAGTGACACTGGACTACCTGCTGAGCGTCATTGAGCAACCGACCACGAAGACCATCGTCCTCACTGGGGACGCCGGGCACGGCAAGACGAGCCTATGCGCCAACCTTTTGGCCGAACTCATGGTTGGTGGCGAACCAATCCCACAGGATGTCCGGAAGACGGTTTTCAACGAGCTGCTCATCGCCGGAGACGCCAGCCGCCCCCTCGCCCAGACCCGTAGCGGGCGCCCGCTGTACATCCTCAGGGACCTCAGCGAGCTAAGCCTGCAGGCGGGCGCCCGCAAGCTCGTGGAGCTGCTCGACCCCCCTGACGAGGGCGTCGCGATTATCTGTGCAAATGAGGGCCAGCTACGTCAGTGCGTCGCCGAAGACGACAGCCGCGACAGCAACGGAACCGGGCGCGCCAACATTCTGGTGAAGACCCTCACGGATGGCATTGCTCGTGGACAGGTCAGCGACCCTGCTGGCAGAGTCACCGTCATCAACCTCAACTACCAGTCCGTGGCGACCGACAGTCGCAACGGCGGGCTCGTCACTTGGGTCCTAAAGCAGTGGACGACCCCGCAATGGTCGCGGTGGAAACCCTGCGACACCTGTGATGCCAATGAGATTTGCCCAATTCTGGCCAACCGCAACGATTTGCACGACGCCACCCACGGGCCTCAGCGCCGAGCCGCAATCCGTGATCTGTTCGCCGCGGCCGAGCGCACCGGAGCCGTAGTCACCACCCGCCAGGCGCTGACGGTGACCAGTTACATGCTCACCGGAGGGCTGTCGTGTGACGACGTCCACGCCAAGTACCGGTGGTCGCACTCGAACAGGTTGTGGCAGGCTCCCCACCTGTACCACCAGGCGCTCTTCGGCGACCGGTTGACCCAGCAACAGCGCAATCGCGTTCCTGCCTTCCTTGCGCTGCGCAAGCTGGACCCGGGCAAGGTCTCTCGTCGCCAGGTTGACGACCGTCTCGACCCGGACACAGCCGGCCGGTTTCCTCCCAGGGATCCCAGAAGCTACCTGCAGACGGCCCGTACGACCCGGGACGCGCAGAAGCAGGCGGAACAGTTGCGGGGCCTGTACACGTTCCTGCGTCGTGCCGACTTCTTCAACAGCATCGATGACAAGGATCGGTTCGCCCGCATGGGCTTGCAGGCCGGCGACGACTTCGTCAGTGTCCAGAAGGGGAACGGGGACCCGGCCGACACCACAGTGCGCGACCGCTTCCTCAAAGGGTTGGAAGCCGTCCAGGGTATCCACCGAGCTGGAAGCAACCCTGACTTCCTTGTGCTTGACCCAGCCTTCTTCACCCAGCGCGCCCGGGCGGCCGTGATCTCCCGACGGGTGTCCAGCAAAGGCGTCGAAGTGGTCGACCAGGTCACCCAGTGGCAGAAGGAAGACCGCACGGGCGACACCCCAGGGATGCGGGCTGCTGTCGAGTGGCTCAACCGCTCCATCTTCATCCGAATCCCGGCCGTCGTCCCTGACCAAAGCGCTGTCTCGGTCGAAGTCGATCTTCTACGGTTCGAGTTGTTGACACGGTGGGCCGCAGGTCTGCGCAGCGAGGTCCAGCACGAGGCCGAGATCCGCGGACTCAGCGGGTCCCTGGCAGAGCTGGCTGACTCCTCGAACAAGGACGACGAGATCCAAGTACTGGTAGGCAACGTCATGAGGAAGCTCATGATCGACGTCGGTGACAAGATCAGGTCGGTGCAGGCGTAATGGCTGATCGTTCCAAGGCAGAGGTCATCCATCGTCTCTTCGGCGTGAATCTTGAACAGCAGGGCCGCGGCTTCTACGTACCGCTTGAGATGCTCGCGATCGCCCGCGGCGTGTACCTGGCACATCAGGAAGATGCAGAGAAGTGCGCAGGCCTCCTGGACGACGGGGACAGGGTCGCCTACAAGCGGACGTCACACGATCTGGCTCGGCGGATCGCAACCAAAGCTTTCATCGCTGAAGGCAACGAAGAACTGAGTAAAGCGGTCGAGCTGGATTCTCCCGAGACGTTGGAGACGCTCCATGCCCTGTTCTCGTCCCTGTTGGTCGAGATCCCGGGGCGCCGCAGTCAGCCCAGCTGGTTTGGCGCGCACATCTATCCATTCGTCGGTGAACTCATTCACTACGACGCGGTCGACCGGCGAATCCATCAACGCAGCTCCTCCCCCAAGAAGAAGGAACAGGCCAGCAAGCTAAAGGGCCAGGTCAAGGTCAAGGCTCCAAGCATCGAACGCTATCTCTTCCGTGGTGGTGGGAGCTGGGCCTACAAGGTCCTGCGCAGTGACCCCGATTCTGAGCGCAAGGCGGCTACCCGACAGGGCCTGGCCGACCTCGTCCGAGACAGCGGCACCCCGCTGGGCAACCTCGCCAAGGCCCTCAGCGCCCATGACTTCGACTACGACGAAAAGCCATACGAAGACGATTCAGAAAGAGACATTGACCTGTACGAGGAGCTCAGTCCGTGGCCTGGCCTGTTGCGAAATGGGGCTCGTAACATCGTCGCCCGTACTACGACACCCAGAGCCAAACGCACCGAGAGCCTCATGCACTGGGTCCCCTATTGCCTGGCCCGCCACCAGCTTCACCTCGCACGCAGGAAGCTGGGTTTTGCTGACGGCGAGTCGATCCTGTTGGACTTCGGCAACGAGTCGACCCCGCTACGCAGCGAGTCACAAAAGACTCTCGCCAGTTTCCGCAACGACATCGCCAACGCGATCAACGTCCAGGCCCGAGAAATGATCCACGACGCCGAAGGAGACGAGGCTAAGCAAGGCCGATACGAGCGATTCACCAAAGAGGCCGGCAACGCGGTCGCTTCGCCTCGAGCGTTTTTCAGTGAAACCCTCGCCGCTGTGGGAGCCCTGAACGCGACGGGCGGCCGCCGACACTTCACCATGAAGCCCCCGATGCTTGAGGCACTGGTGTCCGCCACTGTCCCGCAGGACGTGGAGATGGAGTTCGACCAGTTCTGTGCACTGCTGTACAAGAAGTACGGCCTAGTGACGGAGAACAAGATCGCGGCTGAGAGCCCATTGGCCCACGAGGTCGATTCGTCGGTCCTCGCCCACAACGGCAAGGCGTTTCGGGAGAAGCTGGCCGCTATCGGTCTACTCACTCAGTATTCAGACGCAACCAGCATGGTTCGAGGGGAGCCCCGGTGACCGACAGCAGCATCCGAGCGCTCGGCCGGTTCGTCGCCGATGAAGCCTGGCGCAAGGTCACTGAGAGCAGCGGGACCAGTGCCGGCCTGCGCGTCAGCGGGTTCGATCAGCCGACCGTGGCCGAGGCCCTCCGTCGCACGGCCCAGAGGCTGTCGAAGTCGCCGGAACTTCAGGTCGTCGTCAAGGTCGGCACATCGGAGCAGATCGACGGCGTGCCCGTTGAGTTCCTGCTGGATCCGGGGGACCAGCTGACCAAGTGGCGTAATTCTGTGCAGGGCACGGCAGTGTTGCTGTTCGAGTGGGGGCAGTCTCCAGACGCACAGGGCCTAGCGGCCATGAACGTCCTTGACGATGCCACAATCCTGGGAGGCCAACATGACACCTCCGGCGAGCACAGTTTCGACAGGTTCATGGCAGAGGTGTGGCGGGACGCGGGTGGCAGCGGCACTGTTCCGGCCCTGATGGCCGACGCGCTGCGGGAGATCTGGCGTGCGGTCACCGACGAAGATTCCCGATCCTTGCACCGCTGGGCAGCCTTCCTGGTCGAGACGGCGCAGAAGGTCGCAGCAACTCGGGTCCACACGCCTGACGTCGTCTGTTCCGAGATTTCTGCAGCCCTGCCCGCCCTTGACCTCTTCCCGGACCGAGGCCTATTCGTCAAGCCTGCGGCGCTGCCTGCCCGGATCAAGAAGAACGTCTGCGTCAGCGCCTTCAAGCAGCCCACTGGCAAGGAAATCACCGCGGAAGACCTGATAGACCGCATTACCACGACTGAGTTCAGCGAGGAATCTCTGTCTCACGTTGGAGCGGATTCAGAGACTGTCAAAACCCGCATGCGCGACCTCGTGCTCAACCTCAACCTCAACCTCAGTGGGCCTGTCCTGCAGGATCGTCGTCATCTGCGCTCCGGACAGGACCTGACCCTCTGGCTTGAGGTCTTCGAGCAGAAGTCCAAGAAGATTGGCCTTGGGCAGCAGGTCCGGCAGGAGATCGAGAAGAAGGCCCCTAGCCGGGTTGACGACTTCGACGCCATGATGATCGAAGATGCGCTCGACCGCGGAGACCAAGAGTCGGCACAGCGCTTCCTTGACGAGGCTCCCATCGGTGACGCTGAACCACTCGCCGACCTGCTGAACACGCGTTTGCGCCGCAAAGTTGAAAAGCTTGCCTTCCCGGACTCTCAGTCTGTCCAGGACCCGCTGCGTGCCCTGCTGCGCGAGCTGACCTACTTCTCCGAGGAAGATGAAGGTTCCGTCCTAGTCGGACTTGAAGGCAATCAGGAAGCCGGGCGGTGGAGCCGCTGGTTGTTCGCTTTCCTGTACGCACGCACCCTGCGTGACATTCAGGACTCCACCGGGCTTCGCCTGACTCTGGAGGTGGACGAGTGCCTGCTGGACGTTACGAAGCCGGACCTGCCGGAGGTGCGAGAGGACCAAGAGCCGTTCGACCTGAACACCGAGTGGGCCCCTCTACGCATCCTGGTCGAGATGGACGGCGCCGCCCAGCGACGTTTTCGCTGGGACCCCGTGGGCATCCCCGGGCAGATAGCCCTGGCAGCGCTCATGGACAGCCGGCGAAACCCGCCTGGCCATGCGGATGATCTAACCTTCGACACCTTCCTCGAGAAGTTCCACGACCCCCGGCAGTGGGAGGTCGACGAGCCCGCACCTGTCCCTGAGATTCATTTCGCCGGCCGGCTGGAGCGCCTGAAGCGGAAGCACTTCGAGCGGTTCTCCGAAGGGCTCGACGCCGGGAACATCAACGATTACGTAGGCGAGTGGGAAGCCCTCCTCCGCGAAGCTCGCACCACTCTTGTTCCCGACAACGCTCCGGACGCAGACCTTGAGGCCGTCGTCCTGACCGATGTCGTCGGTCTGGCCAATCACCGCATGATGATGCTGGCCACTCACCCGCTGAAGCTGCGATGGCTGGCAAGGAACTACGCAGAGACCGCCTCCAGCATCAAGACCGCCTTGAACAAAGAGGGGGGTCTGCGTCTCAACCAGGAGAACGAAGATCTCTTCTTCGACGCTATCGACCGCATCTCCCCACACGGAACACCCGCGGTCCTCGTCGGGCCGCGCGGCACGATCGCCATTCCGATGCGGGAATCGGCCGGGCACGAGGAGTACGCCCCGGTACGTCATGGCGGTAACGAGTCCAAGGACTGGCTCTCCAGCGTCGACGAGACCGCAATCGACGAGATGGTCCGCGTCATCACCGACTATCTGACGACCTACCCCCACAAGCTTGACGGCCTTCGCGTGCTGCTCCTGGACCGGAACGGCGACCCGATCCTGCCCATGCGTGTGGCCAAGCAGGTACGGGCCAAGAACCCTCGTGCGAAGGTTGATCTGGTCGTCCTGGCTCCCCAGGCCACCCATCACGAGATCATCCAGGGTTTTGACCTGCAGTTCTCCAGCACGGAGATGTCCGAGGACAGCTTTCTGCCCGACGTTCAACTCATTCTGCAGACATGGGAGCCCGACCAGAGAGCAGACCTGTCAGGGCTGGAAGACACCGTAGACCTCGCGCTGGCTCCGGCACTGTTCGGTACCCAGACGAGTATCAAGGAGAGCACCAAGAAGCAATCCTTGTCGGGTTCCTACAACCCGTGGAAGCACCCGGCTTCACACAACCTGGCTCAGACCAGCCAGAACGTCGTTAGAGCACTTTTGCCCGAGACCGCCGACGAGACCCTTGAGTCCTGGTCCACCTTGTGCGTGCGCTACCACCGCCATTCCCCAGTCTCCCGGGAGAGCGTCGACGGCATCGACTACTTCGAGATGCAGGTGCAGTTCGACCAGCACCAGAAGTTGTTCGCCGAACTGCACCGCGTGGCCCACTGGGTCGTGACCCTTGACAGCTTCATCGGCCGTGAACAGATCGATGCCCTGCGCAACCGTCCTGACGTCATTCTCGTCAAGCCGAGTGTCGGCAAGAACGAGTCGTACACCCTCATTGTCAGCTCCCAGACCGGCCAGCAGTTCGTCGTCCAGCGACTGCGACGCCGCCTGGAGCAGATCGGCGTCGTCACCCCGCAGGACTCGCAAGGCACCGCCAAGAGAATCTACGAGGTCGGCCGAAACGTGGCTCCTGGCGCCGTGCTGCGCTCCCTCGGTATCGGCACTACGGTCAATGAAGTCGTCGGCCTGGTCGCCACACGCTTTGTCATCGACCAACAGTTTCCGGTCTCTCGGCAGGGCACGAGTCTGGTCACCTGGATCAGCTTCGACGAGCACCACCGATGGTTCGGCCGCGGTCACAAAACCCGGGCCGATCTCGGCCGGTTCGTACTGACCGTCCAGGACAACGGCACGGTTCTCCTGGACGTCCTGGTCGCCGAGTCCAAGTTCCGCCGCACCTTCGACGTTGGCTCGGCCCAAGAGCAGCTCAACCGCACCACCGACCTTTGTGAGGACGCTTTCCGCTCGGACGGCGAGGCTCGCCATGACCGTCCTTTCTGGCTGGACGAGCTTGCCGCCGCGATCGTTCAGACCAGTGGAAACGCCCTGCAGGCCGCAGACCTTCCAGCTCGCACCATCATCGGCGACAGCGACCACCGTCAGGTCGAAGCGAAAGTCCTTGACGCCCTGCGGTCCGAGCATGTTCAGCTCGGTCAAGTCTTGGGCGTTGCCGTGGCCATCGCAGCCGAGGACGACCAGCCGGCTCCCGCGGTTGGAAGCCTCGGAAAGCACACTCTGGTGAGGCTCAACAAGCAGGAGCTGCTGAACCTCATCGGCGCTCTGCGTGCCAACCAGGACCCCACCGATGCTGACCCCCTCGCCCTCTCTAGGGGCCTCGACGGGACAGAGAAGTTCCAAGATGCTGTCGTCAAGTCCCCCTCAGCAGACGCCCCCGCCGAACTTTCTGCTTCGGGCGAACCGGCGGCATCTGCCAAGGTCGTCGGAGGGACAGCTCCGCCGGCCGTACCGAGCCAGGTAGTGACCCCGTACGTCGCAGCACAGGCAGATCCTGTCACTCTGAATGCTCACCGCGGTGGGCTCGGCGAGGATGAGTTGAGACTTCGATACAACAAGGTCGTCGATGTCTTCAACCGCCACAAGGTCGCGGTCACCGCCCCGGAGATCGGCGCGTGGCAGGAAGGACCAGGCTTCTACATCTTCCGGTTCATCCCCCATCCTGGCGTCACCGTGGACAAGCTGACCAACCGGCGCGACGAAATCTTCCTGGCCCTGGCGCTGCCCTCCGGGTTCAGCATCCGCACCCGCAGCGACCGCGGCTCCGTGCTGTTCGAAATCCCCAAGATCGACGACGAAAAGTATGGGGTCGACGCCAAGGCACTGTGGCGTCGGTGCCCGGCTGACCCCGAGAGCCTCATCGCCCCCATAGGCGCCGACATCGAAGGCAACCCGGTCTCCATCGACCTGTCCTCCGCAGACTCACCGCACTTGCTGGTGGCGGGCACTACCGGATCAGGAAAATCCGTCGCCCTGGAGACGATCCTCAAAGGCCTGATCCGGTACGACAAGAGCACCCTGCGACTCCGCCTCGTCGACCCGAAGGGCACCGAACTCGTCGACTTCGAGGGCGACCCTCACCTTGACGGCGTGATCGGCATGGACGCCGCCGACGCCATCGAGATTCTTGAGGAAACCGTTGAAGAGATGGCCGTGCGCTATGAGGACATGAAGGCGATCCGCACGCGCAAGCTCGTCGATTACAACGCCAAGGTCGACGAAGCAGATCGAAAGCCCTGGATCGTCATCGTCCTGGACGAGTACGCCGACCTCACCAGCGATCCAGAGGAAAAAAAGCAAATCGAAGCGCTGCTAAAGCGCCTCACACAGAAGGCCCGCGCTGCGGGCATCCACGTCATCGCCGCCACACAGCGTCCAAGCGCGGACGTCATCTCGACGACCATCCGCTCCAACTTCCCGGCCCAACTCGCCCTTCGGGTCAAGACAGCGACTGACAGCCGCATCATCTTGGACGAGACCGGAGCCGAAGCTCTGGCCGGACAGGGCGACGCCTTCCTGCACACCGCCAAGGGCACCATACGAGTGCAGGTGGCCTACGACGGGAGCTGACCAAACCGACCATGTTTCATTCAGCGAGGACGCGCTCGCCGTACCAGTCCACGAACGGCAACGCGCTTGATGCCGCAGCCTGGAACGACTACCTCGCCCTCTGGTCAAGACGGCAGAGGTGGCTCAGCGCACCATTCATGGACGAGCATGCCTACTGAGCAGGGGCCCGGCACTCTGACCAGGCAATACAGCCGGGCGTACCGACCCTCCGGGAGTAACAGCTACTGCCCATCGGGGTTCGTAGGACGGTGTGCCTTCTCCCGCCTGGGATGCCCTAGACCTTTCGTCGAGAGACGTCACCCGGCGGCCCCAACCGCCGCGTTGAGGGCGGCACTTCACTCACCAACTCGAAGTTCTCCATTGGGAAGCTTGAAACTAGCCGGCCCCTGACCCAGCCCACGTCACCGGTGGACCGTCCACTGGGGAGGTTCCCCCGCGCTCCTCAGTGCGCCTCGGGGATCACCCTGCGCCAGCCTGCCTACGGGTCATCACTGCATCGCGAACCCGCTCAGCGACTGCAGTCGGCACCTCATGTTCCCAGAAGCGCAATACAACCCAACCCAAGGCGCTCAGGTGCTCAGTGGTCTCCCGATCTCGCATGACATTTCGGTCCAGCTTCGCTCGCCACCAAGCCGCGTTTGCTTTTGGGCTGGTCGCATGGTTGGGACAGCTGTGCCAGAAACATCCGTCAAGGAAGACAGCGACCTTTTGCTTGGTGAAGGCGACATCAATGCTTCGCCGAGACATGCCCGGGACAGGAAGGTGGATACGGTAGCGCAACCCTGCCCGATGAAGGATCTGTCGAACGGCCAGCTCCTGCGGTGTGTCACGGCGAGGCTGTCGGCTCATGCGGTTCGTGACGGCAGAGGACGAGGGCACCAGGGAGTCCATGCTCCCAGTGTTCCCCCTGCTTCCCTGCAACCCAAGCGCGCTCTTTGGAGCGCCTGACAGACAGGATGACGAAGTGATCTCCTTGCTCCCGTGCCGTGGTGTCGTCAGATCTCGCCACCCTCTTCCCACCCGCAACCGCCGCAACGAACTCCCGCGTACGTGTCGTCCCTGCGGTGATCAAGCGCGCTCCAGCCGTCCAGCTTTGAACTCGGCGCCCCGCAGCGGGGACAACCGACCATGACGCCGAACCCTTCGAAGTAGCGGTATGCGAGTCCGGACTCTTCGACTGTCTGTTGCATCAGCTTCAGGAGTTGTGCCTGGGACTCCACGCCCATGAGTTCCCGAGCAGCTCGATCGACATCGCCATCGGCTAGAGAAACCCACATGATCGGCTCAAGAAGAGGCGGGAGGGGGGTGTCATCGAGGACGATCGGGATCACACGGACAGAGTTGTCCCGGAGGCGCCGGCTGAGGGCGACTCCCACTCTGTGTTCACCCCAAGCAGACGTTGAGGAGTTGGCCGACCAGAAGACAATCACGGTGTCCAACAGCCCCAGCGCCTCGTTGACCTTGCCCGGGATTGAGTCCCCAGGGTGGATCTCCCAGGAGTCGAGCCAGACGTCGGCGCCGAGCAATCGCAGGCGTGCAGCAAGCGGCTTCACGTCAGGCTTGTCGCGGTGGTTGTGAGAGATGAAGGCGTGCATGAGGCCAGCCTCCCACCGGCAACTCCACCTGGAGGTCAAAATCGTCGAACTGACGACATATGGCAGGCGGGGCCCTCCCCGGAGGCTTAGATGGCGGAGAGATCGGTGTCTAGCTTGTAGCCGCTCGGGGTCCACACCTTCGCGTCTGAGACGCTGGTGATGGTAGCCAGCTCGGACGCGGCAGCCGGGTAGCCCGGCTTTGATGCCGCGCACGTAGTCGGGGACGCCGTGATGTGCCTGTGGGGAGACGGCGCCCGGAGCACGACGACGTGAGGCGGCGGCGCAAGACCACAGGAGCCCCGAGGGGGCCGACAGCGGGAAACCGGTAGACGGCTGTGCGGCTGGAGGCGGAACCTTCAGGCAGCCTCGAGCACGCACAGATGTACGTCAGCCTGCGAGCGCCGCTGAACTTGACGGGCGATGTCGGTAATCGCCTGACAGCTGATGGTTGGCCCCGGTCGGTCTGGGCAGGTGAACGCCTCAACGCGCATGCCACGAGCAGTGGACTATGCGTGGACCCATACTCGCCCAAGGGCGGCCTATAATGCCCTGGCCTGCAATGATGCCCGGTAATCAAGCCCCCTCCGGAGCCATGTGCGCAGGTTCGAATCCTGCCGGGGGCACCTCGAAGAAGGTGCCAAAAGACCCCGCCACCAGCGCAAACGTTGAAGGCGGGGTCTTCGTGTTTGTGCGGGCGTATGCCGCCCGGAACGGCCACATGCTGGCGTCTGTGCTCTTCCTGGACGCGATCTTGAGGCGTCTGCCCAGGTCAGCCTCGGCAAACAGCAAGGCCCCGGGACGAGTCCAGGGGCCTGAGGTTTAGTTGATCGGGGGTACCCCGCAGTAGCCGGTCTCGGTTGGCTGACCGTCACGGTAGAGCACAGCGCAGTGGCCGCGCCCTGAGGGCAAAAAACAGTCCCCAGTAGTACTGCTCGTGTCCTGAAGTCTCAGTCGTCACTGTCGCCTCGGTATCGCGCCGGCTTGCTGGGGGCCTGAACCACATCCTGTCCAAGTCACTCCAGCCGGCTAGACGTCCTCATCGACTTTGCGACTCTTTCGGTGTTATGGCCTACTCACCACGATGCACGCCAGGAGCCGTAAGTCAATAGTTTTTCGGTAGTTTCGAAGGAAACCTCTCGCGATCACCTTCGACTGCGACGTCCGGCTCGTCCGCGGGTCGACGGGGAGCCGGTCGCGGCCGAGCGACTACCCAGGTCAGCCCATCCAACGGCCGAAGGGGCTGCGCATGCGCATCGCCGCGTCAGGCCACATTGCTCTCCCAGGATCTGCTTGGGCGCGGTCGCAGCCCGGCCTGCCAGTCCCGCTCCTGATCGCCGAATACGCTGCGAAGACGTCCGACCTGGCGGCCTCGACAACGCGGATACGCGGGAATGCCGCCCGGTATCGGCTCTTCACGTAGGCCGGGACGGCGGAGCTGTCGGATGCGGGAGGGGTGTGGCATGAGATCCCCGAGTGTGTACCTACAGGAGATCACCGATGCCAACCGCGATGCCGTCCGTGCCCTCCGCGTCAGACGTGACCAGAAGCGATTCGTCGCCTCCGTGTCCCACTCCCTCAAGGAGGCGGCGAAGACCGTAGGCCAATCCCTGGTACCGCGGCGATGAGCCAGTCGGCTTCGTGATGCTGTCGTGGAAACCGCCGGCCGGTCCTTGCACACAAAGGGCGACACGTCCTCTTGCGCCTTCTCGTCGACAAGCGGTACCAGGGGCGAGGGATCGGCCTAGAAGCGCTCAGGCAGGCCGCCACCCTGAGCGCGCGGACGGCGCCACCGAGCTGCTGACCAGCTACGAGCCCGGCGGCGGCGAGCCGTGGCCCTTCCACCAGAAGTTCGGGTTCGAGCCCACCGGGGAGACCGACGACGGCGAGATCGCTCTGCGCCGCACCTTCCCCGCTCGGTGAGCTGTTCTACGGACGCGGACAGTTTTGACCTGAGGTGGTCACACGACGAGAGGCTGGTGGGCACCTGGAAGTCGATGCCCGCCGGCTGCACGTCCGCCCCAACTGACCGTTACCCCGCATCTGGCCATTCCTCCGGAGACTCCGGCGGTTCCGGGTCCGCCCGCAACTGCCACTCCGCTCGCCGCCCGTTCTCCCCTCGCAGCATCGTCAACCACGGCCAAGGGTCCGGTTGTCGGCGACGCTTGAATAGTGAGCCGGTTCCGGCGGGTGAAAATTGACCCCCACTGCGTCAGTTGATGTTGGTCATTCCCCGGTGTTGGCG
>NZ_JBHTWG010000063.1:0-16136 GCF_042792555.1 Streptomyces sp. NPDC056628 | reverse complement strand
CCATGAGACCGCCCCCGCACGATCGAAGTCCCGCTACACTCCCGCCACCCGGCGGAAAGACCTGGTCAGGCAGCGAAATCCTGCTGGAGTACTAGGACTTGTCCGGCCGATCATGCACGGAGCCAGATGACGAGGGCTGCTGCGGTCGCGGTCCCGAGTAAGACGTAGCCGCGTGTGTCGTAGCGAGTGGCCACGGCCCGGGACTGTTTGAGCTTGTTGATCGCTCGTTCGACGGTGTTGCGCTTCTTGTACCGCTCGTCGTCGAACCTGGTTGGCCGTCCGCCGCGTGAGCCCTTGCGCAGACGGGCGGCCTGGCTGTCGGTCTTCTCCGGAATGGTGTGCCGGATGCCCCGACGCCGCAGGTACTCGCGGCACGGCCCGTTGCTGTAGGCCTTATCGGGCGAGGCTGTCGGGTTTCGCGCGCGGCCTGCCCGGCCCGATCCGCGGGACGCAAATCCTTTCCAGCACGCGCGTGAACTGCGTGCAATCCGCCCTCTGCCCTGGTGTGACGATCAGGGAGAGCGGGCGGCAGCGGCCGTCTGCGCTCAGGTGGAGCTTGCTGGTGAAGCCGCCCCGCGAGCGGCCCAGGTCCTCACCTCCAGCACCACCTCCACCAGGCGGGCGAGCAGGCTCTGCCACGGCGTTTCGCCCTGATGTTCTGCCGCCGCATCCCCCCTTGAGGCGGGAGTCGGCGGCGGGTCGGTGCGGGCGCCTGCGGCATGCTGATGTGCCCGCACGATCGTGGAGTCGACCGAGATGTCCCAGTCGATCTCCCCGGTCGCGTCGGCCTCGGCCTGAACCTGCTGGAGCAGGCGTTCCCAGGTTCCGTCGGCCGACCACAGGCGGTGGCGTTCATAGACAGTCTTCCAGGGGCCGAACCATTCGGGCAGGTCACGCCACTGCACGCCGGTCCGCACCCGGTGCAAAATCCCGTCGATCACCTGCCGGTGATCCCGCCACCTGCCACAACGCCTGTTACTGACCGGCAGGAACGGCTGCAGCCGTTCCCACTCGGCATCCGTCAGATCGCCCCGCCCCATGCTCACATCAACGACTCGGACCCAGAGCAGTCACATGATCGGCCGGACAAGTCCTAACCGATCCGGAGTGGGAGTTGATCGCTCCGCTGATACCGCAGGCCACGACAGGCCAGCTCCGGGTGGCAGACCGGCAGGTCATCAACGGGATGGTCTATAAGATCCGCACCGGGATCTCCTGGCGTGATCTGCCGGAACGCTACGGACCGTGACAGAAGGGTTACACCCGCTTCCGTCGCTATGCCCTGGACGGCGTGTTCACCCGGGCCCTGCAGCAGGCGCAGGCCCGGGCCGACGCGGCCGGTGAAATCGACTGGCTGGTCCAGATCGACTACACCATCGTCCGCGTCCACCAACACGCCGCCGCCATCGGCCGAAAAGGGGGAGGCACCGGCCGGACGAACCGGGCGATCAAACACTCGGCCGATCCAAGGAGGACTGACAACCAAGGTTCACCTTGCCTGCGACGGCAAGGGCCGCCCTCTCGCCCTCCTGATCACACCAGGCCAACGTCGCGACCGGATCTGCGCACAAGCCCGGCTGGACAGAATCCGTGTTCCTCGCACCGGCCCGGGCTGGCCACTCCGCCGACCTGACCAGGTGATCGCGGACAAGGCATACAGCTCTCGCGGCTTCCGCAGCTGCTTGCGGCAACGCGGCAAGGCGGCATCGCGCACACGATCCCCGAAAAGGTCGACCAGCAGCGGCACTAACACCATCGCGGGAGCCGCGGTGGCCGGCCGCCAGGCTCCACCGGGAGATCTACCGCCGCCGCAACCTCGTCGAACGCTGCTTCAACAAGCTCAAGGGCTTCCGCGGCATCGCCACCCGGTACGACAAGACCGCCACTTCCTACGAAACAGCGGTCACACGCGCGGCGCTCCTGCTCTGGGCAAGATCAGTTTGAAGACGGACCCCAGTGCTACTCGCTGCTCCCGACGACGGGTATCCGCAGGTTCCAGCGGCCGGATCTGCCGGTGATCTGGAAGGCGGCAAGCGGCGGGACGTCGATTCGCCAGAACGACTGCTGCGGCGCATCTGCCGCGTGCAGCAACGCGGCCCGGGCCACGGCCTGTTCGACGACGGCCAGGACCCGGCCCGTGCCTTCGGACAGCCCGTCCAGCCAGGCGGAGACCCGACGACACAGTTGCGCCACCGACTCGCCACCGTGCGGGGCCGCTTCGGGATCCGACATCCACAGGGCGAGCCCGGTCCCGTCACCGGCCGCGACCTCGTCCAGGGTGCGTCCTTGCCAGGTGCCCATGTCCATGTCCCTCAGGGCCGGCTCAACAGAGACGGTGTTCAGACCAAGAGCCTGCGCCGTCTGCCGGCACCGCTGGGAAGGCGCCGCGAGCCAGGCGCCGGCCGTCGGCAACGATCCGATGACGTCTCGGACTTGGCCCAGGGCCCTCTCGTCCAAGGGCGTGTCGCCGCCGAATCGCACGTCGCGTTCCGTTGGGGCCGCGGCGCACAGCAGCGTGAGCCGGATGGTCATGACGGGCCTTTCTGCGAGGTCGGTTCATCGTAGGTGGCGTACGCCATGTTGGCCGAAGAGCCCATTGCCCCTACCATCTGGGGCGACAAGGACGACAGCGCCACGGAAGTCCGGTGCAAGCCCGGCACGGTCGCGCCACTGTGTGCCACCCCGCCAGCCAGGCGGGGCGGTGAGTCAGACCCAACGCTGTCGTCGAGTGCTCCACACGATGCGGGACGCGTAGTTCCCGAGGAGGTCTCGCCATGGCGCAGTCCACTGCCGCCCCCACCCCCACCCCCACCACCCAGACCCTCGCGCCGCTGCCACTGCGGGCGGTCGCCCCCTGGGCCGTCTTCGTCGGCGTCCTCATGCTGGTCCTGCTGTACTTCGTCGGCGCCGAGCAGGGCGCCACCGCCCTGGTCTCCGGTGAGGGCGTGCACGAGTGGGTGCATGATGCCCGCCACCTCCTCGGCTTCCCCTGCCACTGACGGAGCCGTCCTCGATGAACTCCGTCACCGTACGCACCTTGCTGGTGCGCGGCATGCTCGCCGGCCTGGGCGCCGGCGTGCTCGCCTTCGTCTTCGCCTTCCTGCTCGGGGAAGGCCCCGTGGACGCAGCCATCGCGTTCGAGGAGGCCGGCTCCCATGAACACGGCGGCGAGGAACTCGTCAGCCGCACCGTGCAGTCGACCGCCGGCCTCGCCACGGGCGTGCTCGTCTTCGGCGTCGCCATCGGCGGCATCGCGGCGCTCGCGTTCTGCTTCGTGCTGGGCCGTATCGGCCGGTTCGGGGCACGGTCCACAGCGGCGCTCACCGCGCTGGCGGGGTTCCTGCTCCTCTACCTGCTGCCCATCCTGAAGTACCCCGCGAACCCGCCTGCCGTCGGCAACCCCGACACCATCGGCAAGCGCACCATCCTGTTCGTGGGAATGATCGCCTTGAGTGTCCTGCTGGGCGTGGCGGCGATCCTGCTGGGCCGCAGGCTCGCCCCGGCGTGGGGCAACTGGAACGCCTCCATCGCCGCCGGCGTCGCCTTCGTCGCGGTCGTGGCGGTCGCGATGGCCGTGCTGCCGCAGGGAGACAACACCCCCAAGGGCTTCCCGGCGACCGATCTGTGGGAGTTCCGTGTGGCCTCGATCGGCATCCAGGCCGTCCTGTGGGCCGCGTTCGGGTTGCTGTTCGGCTTCCTGGCCGAACGCGTCCTGGAGCCTGAGCAGGCCCCCGACAAGGTCGCCTCACTGGCCGTCTGAACGGGACAGCAGGCGGCGGGGCTACTGGGGGCGCGCCCAGTGGCCCCGCCCCTGTCGTACCGTCCGCACGAGTCCAGCCCCGGCGCCGGGTGCAGGGCCTGGTTCTGACTGCGTCGCCGTACGTGCGAAGGCTTGTCCACCGGCCCTTCGGGGCCGCAGCCTCCAGTTCCTCGATGCTGCCGGACATGATCGTGCGGATGTGCTCGGTGATGTGCTGGGCCGGCCAGTCCCACCAGGCGACGGCCAGGAGGCGGGCGATGTCCTCGTCGGCGAAGCGACGGCGGACGAGGCGGGCCGGGTTGCCGCCGACGATGCCGTAATGAGGAACGTCGTCGATGACGGAGCAGGAGGCGATGATCGCTCCGTGTCCGATACGGACGCCGGGCATCACCATGGCGCGGTACCCGAACCACACGTCATTCCCGACCACGGTGTCACCACGGCCGGGCAGCCCCGTGATCAGATCGAAGGGCTCGGCCCAGGATCCGCCCATGATCGGGAAGGGGAACGTCGAGGGCCCGTCCATGCGGTGGTTGGCGCCGTTCATGATGAATCGCACCCCGTCGCCGAGTGCGCAGAACTTTCCGATGACCAGCCTTTCCGGCCCGTAGTGGTAGAGCACATTGCGGGTCTCGAACGCCGTCGGGTCATCCGGATCGTCGTAGTAGGAGAACTCTCCCACCTCGATCAGCGCCGACGTGATCAGCGGCTTGAGCAGAACGACACGAGGCTGCTCCGGCATCGGGTGCACTACGGTCGGATCGGCGGGGACGGCTGACATCTCGATCGACTTCCTCACACAATCGCAGGCCGGACGGCCCATGATCGCAACCCACGCTGTCCGGCCACCACCGAGAAGGACCGCACCACCAGGAGGAATCAGTGTCCCGCCCCATACCGGTCACCCCCGAGGAGAAGCTCGCGGACGCGAAGCAGCAGGTGGGCCTCCCCCCAATCGTCGTGATCTGCGGCTCCACCCGTTTCATGACCGAGATGAACGAGGCCGATGTGCGGGAGACCGAAGCCGGACGGATTGTCGTCAAACCGGGTTGTGACTTGAAGTCGCCGCACGACCTCTGGTCGGATCCTGACGAGGCCAAGGCGCTGAAGCTTCGACTCGACGATCTGCACCGCGCGAAGATCCGGCTCGCTGACGACGTGCTCGTGGTTGGCGACTACATCGGAGACAGCACCCGGGCCGAAATCGCCTACGCCCGGTCGCTGGGCAGGCCCGTGCGGTTCACACATCCCGAAGTCGATCCAGACGCCGGTCGATAGCGCGCGGCACGGACGCGCTCTGCGGAGGACGGCTTTCCGGACCGTGGATTCGGCGGCGGGCACGATCGACCGCGTCCTCCGCCCGAACTCGGAGGTGCGGGCGACTCGTTCCTACAGCAGGTACCCGATGCCGACCGCGCCGTCCGACGGCAACCGGGAGGCCCAGGCGGTCTCGAGGCGCTGGGAACGGAACCCTCGGCCGGCATCGCGGGGCCGGGAGTTCCGAGGCGTGCGGGTCGAGCGGGTCGAGCGGGTCGAGCGGGTCGAGCGGGTCGAGCGGGTCGAGCGGGTGAGGGGACTACGGCTGACACGCTGGAGTTGCTCGTCGTGGGCGGTGGTCTGGAACCTGTCGCCGCGCCCGGGCTGGCCAGTTGCTCGCGGAGCAGGGGCAGGGCTGGTGCGGCGGGGGCGCCCACGCGAGATGGCGGGAGGCACCGAAGCGCCAACGCGCCCGCTGCGGACGGGAGCAGCTACCCGCAGCGCCCCGTGGCCCGGGCGTGCTGCAGCTTGTGTGTGAAGCGGTGCATGTGGGGGTCGAGTACGTCTTCCGCCTCCTCGAGCACCTCTTCGGCGGTCAGCCACCGGATCGCCGAAGAGGTGCCCGTCCTGGCCGTAGGAGGTGATGGCGTCGGTGGAGAGGAGGTACGACCTGCCCGAGGAGCGCAGCCCGTCGGCGATCATCTCGGCGAGGTCCTCCTCGCCCTCCACCACCGGCACGCGCACAGCCACTCCTGTCTCGTTCGGGCGCTCAGGGTCTCAAGCCGAGGGTTGAGCGGCGGTTGGCCGGAGGGCACCTGTGGCTGACCGCCACCCCGTTGGGACCCTCCACGGCGGGACGCAGGCGGTCGCCAAGGTGCTGCCCTGGGCTGCGCGGTCAGCTCCGGTCGGACGGTGCACGGCCGGCATCCGGAGCGTGCGCCGCTCGGACCGGTGCGTTCCCGGGCGTCAGCGCGAAGACCAGTCACGCGACGGCGCACATGCCGTCCGACAGCAGCAAGGGCGATCCCGTGTCGGCGCTCGCGGCGGCACCCGTGATCGGCGACACCGAAGGTGGCGCCGATCTGGCGGACGTTGTTGAGCGGGCCGCCGCCCGAGCCGTCGGTGCCGGTCGGAGCGGCGCCGCTGACGGCCACGACGAGGGCCGGCGGCACGAACGAGATGCCGAAGCCGTCGCGCTGTTCGCGTCACCGTGACCGGAAGTCGGCCCAGGGCACAGGGCTCCGCCCCTCCCGACGCCCCTAGTAACTGTCGTAGGTGGGCTGTCCATTCGTGCGGTAGACGCCGACCACGGTGCCTCCCTTGGACGTCGTCACGCTGACCGGCTCCAGCGCGGTGGGGATGGCTCCGTCGGCGAACAGGCGCTTGCCGGTGCCGATGATCACCGGGTGGATGGTCAGCCGGTACTCGTCCACGAGGCCGTGCCGCATGAGGGTCTGGGCGAGGTCTCCGCTGCCGACGACGGCGATGTCGCCGCCGTCGGACGCCTTCAGCTCGCGCACGGCGTCGACGACGTCGCCTTGCAGCAGGCGGGAGTTCTGCCAGTCGACGGACGTCAGGGTCCGTGACGCCACGTACTTGTCCATGCGGTTCATCCGGTCGGTGAAGGGATTGCCGGGGTCGGCGTTCGGCCAGTACGACGCGAAGATCTCGTATGTCTTGCGGCCGAGCAGCATCCCGTCGAAGTCCTCGTACCAGCCGGCGATGGCCGTGCCGACCTCGTCGTCGTCGACCGGCTTCTGCCAGCCGCCGTGCTCGAAACCGCTCTGTGTGTCCTCGTCCGGACCACCCGGCGCCTGCATGACGCCATCCAGCGTCAGAAACGTGCAAACGATGATCTTGCGCATGGTGCGCTCCCTTCGTCGAGGGGTAGACGGCACGACCGCCGCGAACTCATCGGCGCGCCGCCGTTGAGCGCTCCCGGCGCCGGTTCGCCCGGAGCCCGCGCGGGTGCCGCGCACACGTCACGGTTGTCGGGCACACTGAGCCTATGGAGTACGTCGGCCGGGTGCCCTGTCCTCCCCTCGACCGGTTCGTCGACGACATCTACTGCCTGAGCGGGATGCCGCGTCACCGCCGGATGAACATCCCTCCGATGCCGTCCGCCCACCTGTTCCTCAACCTCGGCGCCCCTGTTCTCCTGCGGGACTCCGCCCCGGGGGCGCCACCGGCTGTGCTGGCCGACGGGTGGTTCATGGGCCTGTGGACCAGGCGTTTCGTCGTCGAGTACCCCGCCTGGGTACGGCTCGTGGGGGTGCACTTCAAGCCCTGGGGGATGTCGCCCTTCGTCGGCGTGCCGGCGGCTGAGCTGCGAGACCAGTGGCTACCGGTCGACACCGTGTGGCAACGCTCGGTGGACCGTATCCGCAACCGGATCGGCGACACCACGTCGGCGACCGGGACACTGCGAGTGCTGGTAGCGGAGCTGCTGTCGCGGCTCGCCGAGACACCGCCGCGCGGACTCGATCTCGTTCTTCACGCGGGCCGTCGCTTGGTCACGTCAGGCGGCGCCATTCCGGTCGGTGCGCTGGCCTCGGGCGCTGGGGTGAGCGGCAACCACCTGGCCGCGCAATTCAAGGCCCATGTGGGGGTCCCGTCGAAGCGGCTGGCGCGGATCTACCGCTTCGCACGGCTGATCCTCTCCGCGGACGCCCGGTGTCCGACCGGCTGGCCGGAGCTCGCCCATACGGCGGGGTACTTCGACCTCGACCAGGCCCACTGCAGCCGGGAGTTCAAGGATGTCAGCGGCCGCACCCCGACGGAGTACCTGGCCCTGCGACGTCGGTTCCCCGCAACGCCGAGGTTTCCGCCGGACGCCGGTCCGATGCCCGCTGATTGATTTCCTACAAGCCTGTTCACGGCTCGCCCCGACAAGATCGGGTGTGCAGGGATGTGCGCAGACACGGATGTGCACACGCAGGCGGAGTCGAGGAGGATCTCGTGGGCACAGTGATCATGCACAACGTCGGGTCGCTGGACGGCTTCATCGCTGACGACCACGACGACGTAGGGCGACTTCACGAGTGGTACTTCAGCGGGGACACTCCGATCGACGCGGGGGGCGACCAGCAGTACGACCACTGCAGCGTCGGGCGTGGCTTCAAGGTCTCCCGTGCGTCGGCGCAGTATGTCGGGCCGATGTGGGAGTCGATCGGCGCGATCGTCATGGGCGGCCCCTTCATCGACCTCACGAATGGCTGGGAGCGCCATCAGCCCGCCAGCGACCACGTGGTCGTGGTGTCGCATCGGCCCAAGCCCGAGGGCTGGCATCCGGAGGCGTCCTACCATTTCGTCGACGGTGTGACGGCTGCGGTCGACAAGGCCCAGGAGCTCGCCGGGGAGCGAGTCGTGGCGGTGAACGCCGGCGAGGCCGGCGGTCAGATCCTCGCGGCGGGTCTCGTGAACGAGGTGGCCATCGACGTGGTGCCGGTGGTGTTCGGCTCGGGCGCCGGTGTTGTTCGGCTCGGGCAGGCGGTACTTCGGGAACATCGACAGGCAGCTCCTGCTGGAGGATCCTCACGTGGTCATCCCGGGCGACCGGGTGCTGCATCTCAGGTACAAGGTGCGGCGCTGGAGATCGTGTGTGCGATGAGTTCGCCGGCTGCCTGAGGTCTTCCTTGAGTTCCTTGTGACAAGCCCGACGCGTAGACGCCGCAGGAAGCGCCAGACATCGGGGAGACGGATGGAGGCAGCGATGGACGGTCCGATCCGGCTGTACATGTCGTTGTCGCTCGACGGCTACATCGCCGGTCCGGAAGACCGCCCAGGGCAGGAGCTCGGACGCGGCGGCGGACGTCTCTTCGGCTGGCTCTACGACCGGGAGTCCGACGGGCCGAGCGGTCAGGTCTACCGCGAGGCGCTCGCGACCGGCGCGGTGATCTCCGGACGTCGCACCTTCGACCTCGCGGGGCGCTGGCAGGGCGATCACCACGACGGCGTCCCGATCTTCGTACTCACTCACGAGGTGGACGACGGGGACGTGCCCCCCGGACACACGCGCTTTGTCACCGACGTCGAGGACTGCGCCCGTCAGGCCCGCGCAGCGGCGGGGGCCCGGGCGGTGATGGTCCACGGGGCGGGGGCGGCCCAAGCACTGCTGCGAGCCGGACAGCTGGACGAGATGGAGATCCATCTCGTTCCGGTCCTCCTCGGGGACGGTCGGCGGTCGTTCAACCACCTGGGTGGCGATCGTATCGAGCTCGACCTCGTCCGCCGCCTCGAGGACCGAGACGTCACGCACCTTCGTTTCCGGGTGCGTCAGCCCGAGGAGGCCGCATGAAAACGCTGTTCGTCTCTTACCGCGTCACCGACCTGGACCGCTCGCTCGGCTTCTACAGCGCCTTGGGCTACGCCGAACTGGGCAAGGTCCCTCTCGGCGGCGGCGCTCACCTCGTGCTCCTCAAGTTCCCCGACGAACCGGCGGCCTCGCTCGAACTGGTCCACCGGCCCGGCGACGAACCGGTCGACGTGGGCAGCGGTTTCGATCACCTCGCCATCCAAGTGGAGGAACTGACCCTCACTCTGACGAAGCTCATGGAGGCCGGGCTCAGGCCCGGGCCTCTTCAATACCCCATTGGTCCTGACGGCCCGACGACCTCGTGGCTCACGGATCCGGACGGTTACCGGATCGAGTTGGTGGAGTGGCCGGCCGGACACGCCGACGGCATCACGCCCGCGGACTTCACCTGAGGCGGGCACGGCACACGCCGGACGGCGGTTCGTCCCCTTGTGAAGCGTGGCCCGAGGAAGTCTTGATCCGCAGGAATGTGTGGAAGTTTCCTCCCGTGCTTCCGCCGCCACCGCTTGCCTGCTTCCCCGTCATAGCGATTCGATCTCGGCCAGCGGGACGAGCAGATGGTCCGACTCCTCATCCGGCAGCGGCGTGAACAACCCATCGGCCTCGTGAACGAAGCCCCAGAAGTCGCTAATGTCCTCGTCCGAGCTCAGCGCGTACTTCCGCCCCTCGCCGCCCCGCCCTGATGTCCCCATCACACCCCCGAAGAGAGCGTTGATCATACCGACGCTGGCCGACCTGCTCGGCGGTTGCCGGATCCATCACCGCCCTTGACCTCATCCCCTCCATCTCGGAGCCCTTGGACGAGTCACATACCTGCCTTCACCTACGGGAGTGAAGTGCAGAGAAGCACGGCACAGCGGAAACGCCCTAGCGATCTGCGGATCCGCGTGGTGCAGTGTGAGCCTCTGACAACTCCGATAGTGGGGAGCGGTTCTTCTGATGCCCTCGGTCCTGGATAGCTGGACGTTCAAGCCTTCGCTCGTCAAAGCGGTGTTCAGGGACGTGACTTCGATGCACATCTCTCGGTCCGCTGCGTGGGCCGCCGCATCGGTGACGCGGACGGTGCTGACCGAGATCATCGGCGGCGCCAGGAACGCGGCGGCGGCTGAAGGCCGCAAGAAGCTGTTCCCTCGGGACCTTGTCGCGGCCATCGACCGGAACGTCGAGCTCGAGGTGGGGACCAAGTGGTACGACTTCAGCCCGACGTTCCGAGGCCTGACCGGCGTCCTGTACGACGCCGGGGGCGTCATCGTGTCGACGCGTCAGCGCAGAGGGGCGCGCAAACCGAGTGCCGTGGCCGGCGCCCACAGGTTCGAGGCGGGGGTCAAGAGGCTGTTGCGCAGTCAGAAGGTGACGGCCGTCCCGCCGATGGTCCGGGATCTGGACGGGATCGCGAGCGTGTTTCTGACGGATCTGGCCCGGGATGCGGCCATGGTGGTCCGCGAGGCCGGAGTTCAACGCTTGGGTACCGTCCGCGTGGTTGCGCAAGGCGATGCTGCCGCGCCCTCGTTCATCCGGGGCTCCCTCCCGGTCTCGTCCACCCGCCGGATCATTCGCACGGATGACATCCTGGCCGCCACTACGATCCAGTTGCTGGGCGGTGACCTCAGGCAGCGAGCACTAACGGCGGCAAGCGCCGCGACGCAGAACGCTTCGGCCGACTGAGCGCGTGGGTTCCGACCAACATCCTCGCGGGCGCCGCTGCTTCATATCCTCGTCGTGGTCCGGCCCTTAGTGAGCAAGCGATTCCTGAGCTCATCGTCCTCGAAGACTTCGGCTTGACGCCGATGGTCAACTCCGGCGCGTGAAAGCCGCCACGCTTCGCGCCCCGATCGAGGCCGACAGGGAGAGTGCCGACTTCGACGGCTTCTCCCAGGAGGCGCTGGCTCGCCAACTCGAGCACGGGGATCGCGTTTTCCACGCTCTCACGGGCCGGGGCGGGCTGGCCGCCGCGGATGGGCTGTCCGTGATCGCCGCACGTTCACCGCTGGTCTACGCCGCGATCAAGCTCGCGGGCGCCGCCTATCTCGTCTATCTGGGAATCCGGGCGGTCCTCGCGGCGCGCCGACTGCGAGCGGGACGCGAGACGACTCGTGCGATCGGCGCGCCGGCGGCCCGTGGCGACGGGTCCCGCAACAGGTGGCGGTCCGGGTTCGCGCAAGGCTTTCTCACCAACGTGCTGAACCCTAAAGCGGCGCTGTTCTTTCTCAGCGTTCTGCCCCAGTTCGTCCACGGTGGCGGTTCCATGACACGGCAGATCTTCCTGCTCGGCATCCTGGACGTGCTCGTCGGCGTCGCATATTGGTTCGCCCTGGTCGCCGTCGCCGCCCGGCTGCGCGCACTCCTGGACCGCCCGAAGATCCGCCGCCGCTGGGAACTGACGACCGGTTGGCTGTTCATCGCCATCGGTGTCGGCGTCGCGGCGGCAGCCTGAGTCGTCCGGACGCCCTGTGCGGTGCCCCCATCATTGCGTCGTCCCGGCCGGTTGTCAGTGGCAGTTGGCACCATCAGGGTCATGAGGAACCCTTCGCCTGCTCCAACCACTCCGCCGCGGCCCTTCGACGTCACCGAGGCTTTCGCTCAACTGGCCCCGCTGGCGCGGACGGCGACACGGTTGCATCCCCGGCCCGGATCGCCCACTCCGCAGGACAGCTCCGTCGGTGGTCCCCTGCTGTGGCCCGCCGACGAGCCGTGGCCGCACTGCGGGGAACCGCACGTGGTGGACGGCTTGAATCCCGCCCTCTCCCCGGCCGACGTGCGACTGAGACGGCAACTCCTCGCCGCCGAGCACGTGAGGAGCCTGACGGAGGAGGAGCGGGAGGTCCTCCTGCGCATGAGCCGTTGTGGCGGGGGGCCGGGGCAGCCGCCTGTCGGCCCTCCGGAGGGGCCCATAGCGATGTTGCCGGTGGCGCAGCTGTATGCGCGGGACGTGCCCGATCTGCGTTCGCCGCAAGGAGCCGACCTGCTCCAGGTCCTGTGGTGTCCCTTCGACCATCCGATCATGCCCAGGACAGCGCTGTTCTGGCGCGATGCGGCGACCGTCACCGACGTCCTGACGATGCCTCCGGAGCCGCCCGCGATGCAATTCCCCGACTACTTGCCCGAGCCCTGCCTGCTCCACCCCGAACAGGTCACCGACTACCCCGACCACCTCGAGCTGAGCCGGGAACTCCAGGGCCGGCTCAAGGACTGGACCGCCTGGCAGACCTCGGATGCGGCCGACTCCGCCATGTCCCACCTGCAGGAGTCCTTCGAACACCGCTACGCCTCGGGCCTGCCAGAGGCCCGCGAAAGCGAGTTCGCATCATTCCTGCCTCAGTACTACGACAACGAGCTCGCCGGTGCACCCGGGTGGAAGGTCGGCGGCCGGCCCCGCTGGGGTGCCACCGACCCCTGTCCTCGCACGTGTCCTGACTGCGGCCACGACATGGACGCTCTGCTGACCATCGCCACGTTCGAGGACAACGCCCACAGCAGCTGGCAGCCGTACGAGCCCTCCGACGACCGGTCCGCCGTCCCCGACGCTCCCAGGCAGCCCACCAGCATCCAGATCGGCAGCGGATACGACCAGCAGCTCTACATCTGTCCGGCCTCAGCGCACCACCGTCATCTCGAGCTCATGCACTGAGCCACCGCGCGGCACGGAGCCCGGCCGCTCCCGGGACAGCGTCACACCGTGTTCGACGCTCTGTGGGTGCGGGTGCCGCACGGTCGTCGACAGGGAGTCGGGCACGGCGGCCGCCAAGTGGAGCACCGTGCCCCTGACCGGGCCCCGCCCGGAGCCGCACATACGGTCGCCCCTGATGACACGGCCCGATGTCGCGTAGGCGGTGAGCCGTTCTCCGAGGGGCCTCACTCAGGTCGTACGGCGAAGAAGTCCGCGAGGGAGGACGCGAGTGCTTCCGGGGCCTCCTCGGCCACGTGATGGCCGGAGTCGATGCCGTGACCGCGCACGTCCGGCGCCCACTGCCGCCAGATCCTGACCGGGTCGCCGTACAGGTCCTCGAGGTCGTCCCGGAGCGACCAGAGGACCAGCGCCGGACACCGCAACCGTGCCCCGGCCGCGCGGTCCTCCTCCTCGTGCCGCCGGTCGACGGTCAGACCGGCCCGGTAGTCCTCCAGCATCGCCCGCACCACGTCCGGGTTCCTCGTGGCCGCGCGCCACTCGTCGTAGTTCTCCTGCCCCATGGTCTCGGGGTCACCGCGGTACCAGCTGTCCGGGTCAGCGTTGATGACGCGCTCGGGGATGTCCGGCTGGGCGAAGAAGAACCAGTGCCACCACTGCGTGGCGAACTCCGCTGTGATGCGGGACAGGTGCTCGGTGAGAGGGAGGCAGTCGATCAGCGCCACCCGCGAGACGGCGTCGGGGTGGTCGAGGGCGAGACGCAGCGCGACCGTGCCTCCACGGTCGTGCCCGGCGAGCGCGAACCGGGCATGACCGAGGGTGCGCATCACCTCGACCACGTCACCGGCGACGGCCCGCTTGGAGTACCCCGCGTGGTCCGCGGTGGGCGCCGGTCCGGTGGACCGGCCGTACCCCCGGAGGTCGGGACACACCACGGTGAAACCGCGTCGGACGAGGAGCGGGGCGACCCGGTGCCAGGTCGCGGATGTCCGGGGGTGGCCGTGCAGCAGCACCACGGGCGGCCCTGCCCCGCCGTGGCGAACGAGGATCGACGCCTCGCCGAGCTGAACCCGCGTCGTCTCGAAGCCCTCGAACACGGCCCGAACCTCCCCTACTTCGCCTGAACATCGCCGTGGCCGACGAGTGCTGGCCTTCCGCTGCCTTCTTGCCTCCTGCCCTCGCCGACCCCTGGGACACTCCTTGGTCTCGACGTTCAGCGTGTGTGCCTGCGGGCCTGCCTCACTTCCTGGTCGACGGCCCAGGCATCGGCGACCGGGCCGAGGTGCCCGAGCTTGTCGGGGTTGATGACCGTGCGGATCGTCCGGATCTCCCCGTCGCGGACGTCGAGGACGAGGATGTGGAGGACCTTGCCGTCGCGGTCGCGGAACAGCGCGCCCGGCTCGCCGTTGACCTCGCGCGTTTCGAAGGTGATGTCGACCTGGGCCATGAGCGGGTGGACGGCGGCGAGGAGTCTGGCCACGTTCTCGGCACCGGCGACGGCCCTGGCCAGCTGCGGCGCCTTGCCACCACCGTCCCCGACGAGCTGGACATCGGCGGACAGCAGATTCCGCAGTCCGTCCACGTCGCCCTGCGTCAGCGCCTCGAAGAAGCGTCTCGCCAGCTCCTGCCGCTCCCGCCGGTCCGCTTCGAACCGGGGCCGTCCCTCGTTCATGTGCCGACGGGCCCGTACGAGCAGCTGCCGGCACGCCGCCTCCGAGCGCCCCACCGCCGCGGCGATGTCGTCGAAGCCGAAGGCGAAGACCTCCCGCAGCACGAACACCGACCGCTCCAACGGGCTGAGCCGCTCCAGGAGCAGCAGCGCCGCCATAGACACCGAGTCGGCCAGTTCGGCCGCGCGGGCCGGGTCCTCGTACGGGTCGTCCAGCAGCGGCTCGGGCAGCCACGGTCCGACGTACTCCTCCCGCCGCATCCGGGCGGAGCGCAGCACGTCGATCGCGATCCGGGTCACCGTGGCCGACAGGAACGCCTTGGGCGACACGGCCCGCGTGGTCGAGGCGTCGTAGCGGAGCCAGGTCTCCTGCACGGCGTCCTCGGCCTCGCCCACGCTACCCAGGATCCGGTACGCGATCGAGAACAGCAGCGGCCTCAGTTCCTCGAACTCCTCGACCTTGCTCACGCTGCTTCCCCTTGCGTTCCGTGTCCCTGGCCGGACCGGCGCCGGCCAGGCATCCTTCGAAGATCATCCGCTGTGTCGACGGCACGGCCGACGCTTTGTTCAGTGGGCCCGGCCGACCTGGTAGTCGCCGGCCGGCTGCTGGGTGATGATGTTCAGCCGGTTCGCCGTGTTCATGAACGAGACCAGCAGGACGAGGGACGCGAGCTGGTCCTCGTCGTAGTGCCGGGCGGCGCGTTCCCAGACGTCGTCACTGACCCCGGTGGCCGCGTCGGCGACGCGGGTCCCCTCCTCCGCCAGCGCGAGCGCCGCACGCTCGGCCTCGGTGAAGACCGTCGCTTCCCGCCAGGCCGCGATCAGGTGCAGGCGCACCGGGCTCTCGCCGGCCGCGGCGGCCTCCTTGGTGTGCATGTAGATGCAGGCGGCGCACCCGTTGATCTGGCTCACGCGCAATGCCACCAGTTCCTGCGTCGCGGCCGGCAGCGGCGATTCCTTCAGCTCCCGGCCGACCGCCATGAAGTGCTTGAGCGCCTTGCCGGCGGTCGGGCCGGCGAAGAGGTTCAGTCGCGCGTCCATCGTGGGCTCCTTCGGGTCGTCGGTGCGCTTCACCTCCCGAGACGAGACAGCGCTTCTGCCTGTGACACGACGCGGTGTGCGCTACGTCCGATTAGACGGTGTCCTACGGGGTGAGGCGGACGAGTCGTTCGTTGCGGCACAGGTCGGCTGCCAGTCCGAGAAAGGGCAGGTGGTTGCGGGGATCGCGCGCGTAGCGAGGGCTCAGAGGTCGGTAGCCGGACAGCCAGGACACCGTCCGCTCGATGACCCAGCGTCGGCGGCCCGATCGTTCGCCGGACTCGATGCCTTGCGCGCGATCCATACTCCGATGCGTTCGCCACCTCACCATTTCCGCAGCTCGGCGCGGTCGTAGGCCTTGTCCGCGTGGAGGCGCTGGGCTTGAGGTGGCGGCCGCGGTGGGGGCGTGTCTCCTTACGTTGTTCCTGGGTCTGATTCCGGTCGCTCGTAGGATCGGAAGGCCCAGGGATGC
>NZ_JBHTWG010000062.1:0-18773 GCF_042792555.1 Streptomyces sp. NPDC056628 | reverse complement strand
CCTTCGGTCTTGCGTTTCCGACTCTATCAGATCTTTCCGATCCGATTTCCTCGGTGCTTTCCAGGTTCCCGCTTCCGCGTTTCCCTTTCCAGCGGATCCGACTTTACCAGATCCTTTTCCGACCTGATCCCCAGTCAGCGGGGTTCGTCCTCCCGGCCGTTGGGCCGTTCCGACGAGTGAGACTTTAGCGGATTCCTGGCTCCCGATCTAATCGGGGGCCGGCGTCCTTTCGAACGCGGATTCCTCATTCCGTAAATACGCGCACCAATGACACGACGGCAGCCGGACGACTGTCGTCGGGAGAATGGTTGGTACTTATGGAGTGGCTGTCCGGGGACCGACCGAGGTCGGCGCTCACGTCGGACAACTCGGAGAACACTACGGATGGGCGTGGAGCGTGTCAACTTCGCTGCGGTCGGCACCCTGCGGGCGTACTCTGACCTCCATGACGACGCGCACGTACAGCCAGTTCTGGTGGGCCGCCTGACGGCGGCCGATGTCACGTGCGCACACACGGCCGCCGCCCCGGCGGCCGTTCTCGTTTCTCCCTCCTGAGGTTCTGAGGGTCGGCCGGCCGGGACGGCGGCCTCGACCAGGAGGTGGAGAAGATGACGCGGGTCTTCAGCGGGATCAAGCCGACCGGGCACCTGACGCTGGGGAACTACCTGGGTGCGATGCGGCGGTGGGCCGCCGTGGACCAGCACCAGTCCGACGCCCTGTTCTGCGTCGTGGATCTGCACGCGTTGACCGTCGACCACGATCCGGCTCGGGTGCGCAGACTCAGCAGGCAGGCGGCGACGCTGTTGCTCGCGTCGGGGCTGGATCCCCGGCTGTGCACCGTCTTCGTGCAGAGCCATGTGGACGAGCACGCGCGGCTGTCGTACCTGCTGGAGTGCGTGGCCACGGACGGCGAGATGCGGCGGATGATCCAGTACAAGGAGAAGGCGGCGCGGGAGCGGGTGCGGGGCGGGAGCGTACGGCTGTCGCTGCTGACGTATCCCGTGCTGATGGCGGCGGACATCCTGGCGTACGCGACCGACCAGGTGCCGGTCGGGGACGACCAGACGCAGCACGTGGAGCTCGCGCGGGATGTCGCGGTGCGGTTCAACCAGCGGTACGGGCACACGTTCGTGGTGCCGCGGGCCACGCCGCCGCAGGTGGCGGCGCGGGTGATGAACCTTCAGGACCCGACTTCGAAGATGGGCAAGAGCGATGACTCGGGACCGGGGATCGTCTATCTGCTCGACGAGCCGGACACGGTGCGCAGGAAGATCATGCGGGCTGTCACCGACAGCGCCCGGGACGTCGTGTACGACCCGGAGGCGCGGCCGGGTCCGGCGAACCTGCTGGAGATCCTCGCGGCGTGCACGGGTGGGAACCCATCCGAGCTGAGCGGTGTATATGAAACGTACGGTGCTTTGAAGAGGGACACCGCGGACGCCGTGGTCGAGGCTCTGAGGCCCGTGCAGGAGAGGCACAGGGAGCTGTGCGCGGATCCTGGCTATGTGGAGGGGGTGCTGCGCGATGGTGCGGAGCGCGCGCGGGCGATGGCCCGGCCGACCGTGGATGCCGCGTATCGGGCGATCGGGCTGCTGCCGGCGGCTGCGGATGACGGTGCCGCCGTCGCCGATATCGGGGTGACCGTGTAGTCGGGCCGCCCGGTGCCGGGCGGCCCCGGGGTGTCAGCTGTTGCCGGAGGCCAGTTCGCGGCTGCGGTCGCGGGCGGCCTCGAGGGCGGCGATGAGGGCTGCTCGTACGCCGTGGTTCTCCAGTTCGCGGATGGCGTTGATGGTGGTGCCGGCGGGGGACGTCACGTTCTCGCGGAGCTTGACGGGGTGCTCCCCGCTGTCGCGGAGCATCGTCGCGGCGCCGATCGCGGACTGGACGATCAGGTCGTGGGCCTTGTCGCGGGGCAGTCCGAGCAGGATGCCGGCGTCCGTCATGGCTTCGACCAGGTAGAAGAAGTAGGCCGGGCCGGAGCCGGAGAGCGCGGTGCAGGCGTCCTGCTGGGACTCGGGCACGCGGAGCGTCTTGCCGACGGCGCCGAAGATCTCCTCGGCGTGGGCGAGGTGGGCCTCGCCGGCGTGACTGCCCGCGGAGATGACCGACATGGCCTCGTCGACGAGGGCCGGGGTGTTCGTCATGACGCGGACCACCGGGGTGCCGGTGGCCAGGCGGGACTCGAAGAAGGAGGTGGGGATGCCCGCCGCACCGCTGATGACGAGGCGGTCGGCGGGGACGTGCGGGGCGAGTTCGTCGAGGAGAGTGCCCATGTCCTGCGGCTTGACGGTGAGGATCAGGGTGTCGGCCGACTTGGCGGCTTCCGCGTTGCTGACCGGGGTGACTCCGTGGCGGGAGCGGAGTTCCTCGGCGCGTTCCGGGCGGCGGGCCGTGACCAGGAGGTCGGCCGGGGTCCAGCCGCCGCGGATCATTCCGCTGAGCAGGGCTTCGCCGATCTTGCCGGTGCCGAGGACTGCGACTTTCTGGGTCATGGCTGGGGTGCCCTCCGGGGGTTGCGTCGTCCGGGTTCATCCTCGCACCGGAGGGCGGGGCGCGCGGCGGAGTGTCCGGTGGGCGGGACGTGGGGGGGCGGGCGGTCAGGCCGTCCGGCGGCGCAGGGTCGCCGCGCCCAGGCCGAGGACCAGGAGGGCGCAGCCCGCGACGATCAGGGCGTCGCGGACGAAGGTGGCCGTGATGTCGGTGTGCCGGAGCACTTCGTTCATGCCGTCGACGGCGTAGGACATGGGGAGGACGTCGGAGAGGGCTTCGAGGGCGGGGTGCATGGCGTCGCGGGGAGTGAAGAGTCCGCAGAGGAGGAGTTGGGGGAAGATCACGGCCGGCATGAACTGGACGGCCTGGAACTCGGAGGCGGCGAACGCCGAGACGAAGAGGCCGAGGGCGGTGCCGAGGAGCGCGTCGAGCAGGGCGACGAGCAGGAGCAGCCAGGGGCTGCCGGTGACGTCGAGGTCGAGGAACCACAGGGCGAGTCCGGTGGCGAGCGCGGACTGGACGATCGCGAGGGCGCCGAAGGCGAGGGCGTAGCCGGCGATCAGGTCGCCTTTGCCCAGCGGCAGGGCGAGGAGGCGTTCGAGGGTGCCCGAGGTGCGTTCGCGCAGGGTGGCGATGGAGGTGACCAGGAACATCGTGATCAGCGGGAAGATCCCGAGGAGGGAGGCGCCGATGGTGTCGAAGGTGCGCGGGCTGCCGTCGAAGACGTAGCGCAGCAGGAAGAGCATGACGCAGGGCACGAGGAGCATCAGGGCGATGGTCCGCGGGTCGTGGCGGAGCTGGCGCAGGACGCGGGCCGCGGTGGCGAGGGTGCGGGCGGGGCTGAGGGCGCCGGTGGGGGCGGGGCGGAGCGGGGTGGGTGTGCTCGCGGTGGTGCTCATCGGGTGGTCTCCTTCGCGCGGGCGGCGGCGGCCGCCTCGTCCACCAGGTGCAGGAAGGCCGCTTCGACGGTCTCGGAGTCCGTACGGGCGCGGAGGGCCTCGGGGGTGTCGTCGGCGAGGACGCGGCCCTCGCGCATGAGGAGGAGGCGGTGGCAGCGCTCGGCTTCGTCCATGACGTGGGAGGAGATGAGGAGGGTGGCGCCGCGTGAGGCGGCGATGTCGTGGAAGAGGGCCCAGAGGTCGCGGCGCAGGACGGGGTCGAGGCCGACGGTCGGTTCGTCCAGGACGAGGAGTTCGGGGGCGCCGAGGAGGGCGACGGCCAGGGAGACGCGGCTGCGCTGGCCGCCGGAGAGGGTGCCGGCCAGGGCGTCGGCGTGGCTGGTGAGGTCGACGTCGGCGATGGCGCGGGTGACGTGGTCGGCGCGCCGGTCGGCGGCGGAGCGGCCGGGGTCGAGGATCGCCGCGAAGTAGTCCAGGTTCTGGCGGACCGTCAGGTCGTCGTAGACGGAGGGAGCTTGGGTGACGTAGCCGATGCGGGTGCGCAGGGAGGGGTGTCCGGCGGGGTGGCCGAGGACGTCCAGGGTGCCGGTGACCTTGGCCTGGGTGCCGACGATGGCCCGCATGAGGGTGGTCTTGCCGCAGCCGGAGGGGCCGAGCAGGCCGGTGATCTGCCCGCGCGGGACGGTGAAGGCGAGGTCCCGCAGGACCTGGCGGGCGCCGCGGACGACGTGGAGGGAGTCGGCCCGGACGGCGGGCTCGTCCGGGGTGCCGTCGGGAGGGTCGGTGCGGGCGGCGTCGTAATTCATCATGCGATGAATAATGCTCGCGCCGGGGCGGGAGCGTCAAGCGCCGTGAGGGCTCTCAGTGCTCGGACGCGGGGGTGACGGCGACGACCAGATCCACGTCGTACGTCTCCTCGACGGTCCCGCCCGGGAAGGCGTCGAGGAGGTGGCGCCTCTCCTCGTCGAAGAAAGCGGTGCTCGCCTCGGCGCCGTGGACCAGGAAGACCGAGTGGCTGCCGAGGTTGGCCAGGTGGGTGTCGACGGGGACGCGGCGGCTCCAGCGGACCCTGCGGGAGGTGAAGGCGAGGCGGCCCGAGGGGTCGGTCCGGGCGGCTCGGTCGCCCCTGCCCTGCTGCTCGACGGCGGGAGCGGGGCCGCCGGAGTGGAGGCCGAAGCGGCGCTCGATGCGGACCGCCTGCTCGACGTGCCAGGGGATGTCGAGCGGGGTGATGTTCCACCAGAGGGCCAGCGCGCCGCCGGGGCGCAGCACCCGCAGGGCCTCCGGCACCGAGCGGGCGGGGTCGGTCCAGTGCCAGGCCTGGGCGTAGGTGAGGAAGTCGGCGGAGGAGGTGGCCAGGGGAAGGGCGTCGCCGTTGCCCCGCACGAGCGGGAGGCCGGGGTGGCTGTGGCGGAACTGGGCCGCCATGCCGGCGCCGGGCTCCACCGCGAGCACCTCGGCGCCACGGTCGCGCAGCAGGGCGGTGGCGATGCCGGTGCCCGCGCCGACGTCGACGACCTGTGCGCCGGTCAGGGACCGCCCCGCGAGTTCCTCGACCGCGTCGAAGAGGGCGGGGGGATAGGAGGGGCGGTTCGCCGCGTACTGGGCGGCGGCGGCGTTGAAGGAGTGGGCGCGGGCTGCGTGGGAGGGGGCCGTCATAGGGCCATGGTCCCCCTGATGGCGGGGCGCGGGCAGGGCGGCCGGAGGTTCGCCGACGACCGCGGGAGGCGGGCCGGGCGGCGAACGCGGTGGGCTACGACGACCTCGAGGTCGTCGAGGCGCCGCGGGCGTCCTCAGGTGCGGCGCTTGCGCTTCGACGGGTTGCCGGTGCGGCGGGTGGTACGGGACTCGTGCCGCTTGCGGGCCGCCTCGTACTCCTGGCGGTGCAGCTTCTCGCCGGGGGCCTCGACGAGGGAGCGGAAGAAGTAGGCGAGGAGGGAGCCGACGAAACCGATGGTGAGCAGGCCGCGCAGGCCGGCCTGGCGGTCCGGGTCGGGGCTCTTGGTGAAGCCGTCCCAGGTGTGCCGGAACGCGAGCGCGCTGCAGACCGCGAACATGCCCACGACCAGGACGGTCACGAAGCTGCCGCTGCCGGCGATCGCGATGCCCTCGTAGGCGAAGCGCAGCACGAGGCAGGCGGCGGCCGCGGCGGCCAGGGAGCCGGCGGCCACGCCGATGCGGCGGAGCGCGTAGCCGTGGTCGTGGTCGACCCAGGTCGTGCCGAAGAAACGCAGGGGCTCGGGGCGGGGGCCCGGGGAGCCCGCGGGCGTGGCCGGGGTGCCGTTGGTGTCGCTCACGCGTCGATTATCGCCCCGGCCGGGCGCGGGCCCGTGGGCGGGCGGGGCCGGGGGCCGGGGAGGGGCCACCTGGTTGCGGCAGCCCCCGCCCAGCCTCTCGCCCGAGCCCTCACCCAGACCCGCGCCCAAGCCCTCGCTACGAGCAGCGCGGGCGGATGTAGCCGTCGCTGCCGGTCCTGATGTACGCGTCCGAGACGTACTCGCCGTTGGCGATGTTGTCCCAGATGGTCGAGGTGCCGTACGGGCCGGTCACGCTGGTGCCGGGCCGCTGGCAGTAGATCGCGACCTGCGCGCCCTCGGGCAGGACCTTGACGATCGGGTAGCTGGTGCCGGGGCCGCTGCGGACGTTGAGGCGCACGCCCGGCGCGACCGGGTAGTAGGTCACGGCTGCGGCCGCCTCGAGCATGGTGACGGCGTCGTCCTCGCCGCGGTTCGTCGTTTCGGCACGGTCGACAGACATAGGTACTCCCCCCGTTGGAACCCACGACGTTCGTGGGGCCCCGATGATTCCCCCAAATCACGCCACGAAACAGGCGTACTCACATCGAACGCGAACACTAGCAAGCCGCCTCTGTCTCGCACGCATCATCGACTAGGCTCCGTGCGTCGCGCGCGTGGACGAACAGCACGGGGGTGGTCCCATGGCGTCACGGCACAACATCGGGGCGGGCGCGGAAGCGGAACTTCCCGAGTACGCCGGGCACTACCGCCTGGAGTCCCCCCTCGGTGCCGGGGGCATGGGTGTCGTCCACCTGGCCAGGAGCACGTCGGGCATGCAGGTCGCCGTCAAGGTCGTGCATGCCGAGTTCGCGAAGGACCCCGAGTTCAGGGGCCGTTTCCGGCAGGAGGTCGGGGCGGCGCGCAAGGTCAGCGGGGCCTTCACGGCACCGGTGGTGGACGCCGACCCGGAGGCCGAACGGCCGTGGATGGCCACGCTGTTCATCCCCGGTTCGACGCTCTCCGACCATGTGAAGCGGAACGGTCCGATGGACCCCGCGCAGCTGCGGCGGCTGATGGCCGGGCTGGCGGAGGCGCTGCGCGACATCCACCGGGTCGGCGTCGTGCACCGCGATCTCAAGCCGAGCAACGTCCTGCTCGCCGACGACGGCCCGAAGGTCATCGACTTCGGCATTTCTCGGCCAAAGGACAGCGAACTGCGGACCGAGACGGGCAAGTTGATCGGCACGCCGCCGTTCATGGCGCCGGAGCAGTTCCGGCGGCCCCGGGAGGTCGGTCCCGCCGCGGACGTCTTCGCGCTCGGCTCGGTGATGGTGCACGCGGCGACGGGGCGCGGGCCGTTCGACTCGGACAGCCCGTACGTCGTCGCCTACCAGGTCGTCCATGACGAGCCGGATCTGACCGGGCTGCCGGAGAACCTGGCGCCGCTCGTGCTGCGCTGTCTCGCCAAGGAGCCCGAGGACCGGCCCACTCCGGACGAGCTGATGCGGGAGCTGCGGTCCGTGGCGGCGTCGTACGACACGCAGGCGTTCATACCGGCGCAGCGCACGGGCGAGGAGCGGGACCCCGAGCCCGGTCCCCGGTCCGGGCGAAGGGCCGCCGGGTCGCGGCGGCCCCGGACGGCCAGGCGGGGGCGGCTGGCCCTGGTGACGGCGGCCGTGGTGGCGCTGGGCGTCGCCGCGGGTGCCGTGCTGTGGCCGGGGGGCGGCGACGGGCCGAAGCGTGAGGCGGGTGCGGGCAGGCCCGCCGCCGCGTCGGCGGTCCGGCCCTGGGCCGTGAAGCCGTCCCCGAAGGGGGGCGGTCTGCCCCGGTGCGCGCACGAGGACCGGCGGTTGCTGTGTGCGCAGCCGGGGCTGGTCAGCGCGCTCGACCCGGCCGACGGTCAGGTGCTGTGGCGGTACGAGCTGGCCAAGGGCGATGTGCCGGGCCGCGCGCCCGAGGTCTCGGGCGGGCTCGCGCACGTCCTGACCCACGCGGGCCGGCATGTGGAGGCGATCGACCCCGCGTCCGGCGAGCTCCGCTGGGAGCTGGACGTGTCGGCGTACCGCGGGTTCCGGTTCGCGGGCGACATGCTGGTGCTGATCGGCGCGGACGGCACGGCGCGGGGCGTCGACAGCGCGTCCGGCGAGACCCGGTGGGAGCGGCGGATACCGGGTCTGGGTGACGCGTACGCCGTCTCGTTCCCGGGGAACCCCTGGCTCTTCGTCGCGGGTACGTCGGCCGACGGCACCCGTACCCGCGTGCGGTCCATCGACCCGAGGGACGGCAAGGTGCGCTGGGACGCGCCGTTCGACGGCGCCCTGACACCGGTCGGCGCCACCGACGGCGAGGTCTTCCTCGTCGCGGGCGACGGAGGCTACGGCGAGGCGACGGCTGTGGTCCGCTACAGCCCGGCGTCCGGCGCGACGCGGCGCGTGGCCCTGTCGGAGTCGCTCACCCAGGCGCAGGCCGGGGTGCACGACGGGACCGTCTACCTGCTGGGGACGGGCGGCTCCCTGGTGGCCGTCGACCTGCGCGCGGGACGGCAGCGGTGGTCGGTGCAGACGAGCGTCAGCCAGGGTTCGGCGCCGGTCTCGGACGGCCGGCGCGTGTACCTGAGCGCGGCCGACGGGCGGCTGCTCGCGGTGGACGCGGCCAAGGGGCGGCTCGTCGGCCAGACGGACCCCCGGCTGAACCCGGACGCGGCGGCGGCCACCGCCGACCTGCCGGTGCCCGCGCTCGCCGGCGGCCGTGTCCACGCCGGCGCCCCGGACGGCACGGTCTTCGCCGTCGACGCACGCTCCCCCGGCGTCTGGTGAGCCGGCCCGCGCACGGCGAAGGGGCCGCCTCCCGAGGAGACGGCCCCTTCGACACGGCTTCGCGCCGGGCGGGTCAGCCCAGCTTCGAGACGTCGCGCACCGCGCCCTTGTCCGCGCTGGTGGCCATCGCCGCGTAGGCGCGCAGGGCGGCCGACACCTTGCGGTCGCGGTTCTTCGGCGCGTACACGCCGTCCAGCGCCTGCTCCCGGCGGCTGAGCTCGGCGTCGTCGACGAGCAGTTCGATCGTGCGGTTCGGGATGTCGATGCGGATACGGTCGCCGTCCTCGACGAGGGCGATGGTGCCGCCGGACGCGGCCTCCGGGGAGGCGTGGCCGATGGACAGGCCCGAGGTGCCGCCGGAGAAGCGGCCGTCGGTGATCAGCGCGCAGGTCTTGCCCAGGCCGCGGCCCTTGAGGAAGGACGTCGGGTACAGCATCTCCTGCATACCGGGGCCGCCCTTGGGGCCCTCGTAGCGGATGACGACGACGTCCCCGTCGGTGACCTGCTTGTTGAGGATCTTCTCGACGGCCTCCTCCTGCGACTCGCAGACGACGGCCGGGCCCTCGAAGGTCCAGATGGACTCGTCCACGCCCGCGGTCTTCACGACACAGCCGTCGACGGCGAGGTTGCCCTTGAGGACCGCGAGGCCGCCGTCCTTGGAGTAGGCGTGCTCGACGCTGCGGATGCAGCCGCCCTCGGCGTCCTCGTCGAGGGCGGCCCAGCGCTCCGACTGGGAGAACGCCTCGGCCGAGCGGACGCAGCCGGGGGCCGCGTGCCACAGCTCGACGGCCTCCGGCGAGGGGGAGCCGCCGCGCACGTCCCAGGTCTTCAGCCAGTCGGACAGCGACGGGCTGTGGACGGCGTGGACGTCCTCGTTGAGCAGGCCGCCGCGGTACAGCTCGCCCAGCAGGGCGGGGATGCCGCCGGCGCGGTGCACGTCCTCCATGTAGTACGTGCGGTCCTTGGCGACGTTCGGGGCGACCTTGGCCAGGCAGGGGACGCGGCGCGAGACGGCGTTGATCTCCTCCAGGCCGAACGGGACGCCCGCCTCCTGGGCGGCGGCCAGCAGGTGCAGGATCGTGTTGGTGGAGCCGCCCATGGCGATGTCGAGGGCCATGGCGTTCTCGAACGCCGCGAAGGTGGCGACGCTGCGCGGCAGGACGGTGTCGTCGTCCTGCTCGTAGTAGCGGCGAGTGATGTCCATGACGGTGCGGGCGGCGTCCTCGTACAGGCCCTTGCGGGCCGTGTGCGTGGCGAGGACCGAGCCGTTGCCCGGCAGGGAGAGGCCGACGGCCTCGGTGAGGCAGTTCATCGAGTTGGCGGTGAACATGCCGGAACAGGACCCGCAGGTCGGACAGGCGTTCTCCTCGATACGGAGGATGTCCTCGTCCGAGATCTTGTCGTTCACGGCGTCGGAGATCGCGTCGACCAGGTCGAGGGTGCGGACCGTGCCGTCGACGAGCGTGGCGCGGCCGGACTCCATCGGACCGCCGGAGACGAAGACCGTGGGGATGTTGAGCCGCAGGGCGGCGTTCAGCATGCCCGGGGTGATCTTGTCGCAGTTGGAGATGCAGATCAGGGCGTCGGCGCAGTGCGCCTCGACCATGTACTCCACGCTGTCCGCGATGAGGTCGCGGGAGGGCAGGGAGTAGAGCATGCCGCCGTGGCCCATGGCGATGCCGTCGTCGACGGCGATCGTGTTGAACTCGCGGGGGATGCCGCCGGCCTCCCTGATCGCCTCGCTGACGATCCGCCCGACGGGCTGGAGGTGGGTGTGGCCGGGCACGAACTCGGTGAAGGAGTTCGCCACCGCGATGATCGGCTTCCGGCCGATGTCCGCACCGGGTACACCGGAGGCGCGCATAAGGGCGCGGGCGCCCGCCATGTTGCGGCCGTGGGTGACTGTGCGGGACCTCAGCTCGGGCATCGTCGCTCGCTCCTTCAGACGGATGGGGCTCTCAATGAGCGTACGCCGGTCATCCAGTGGGCGGGACGAGGCGTCCGCAATACGGGACAGATGTCTCGCGGAGAGGGCGTTGCGGGCCTCAGGGGCCGGTGAGGTGCCCCTGGACGACGGGGGCCACGCGCGCGACGATCCGCTCCAGGTCGGCCGAGGCGATCGGCTCGATCTTGATGACGTACCGCATCATCGCGATCCCGACGAGCTGCGCGGCGGCCAGCTCGGCGCGCAGCTCCGCGTCCGGCGCGTCGATCTCCCCGGCGATCCGGCGCAGCAGCTGGCTGGCGACGAGGCGGCGGAACACGGTGGCCGCGACCTCGTTGGTGACCGCGGAGCGGACGATGGCGAGCAGCGGCTTACGGGTCGCCGGGTTCTCCCAGAGCCCGAACAGGAAGCGGGTCATCCGCTCGCCGACGTCGTCCAGCGGTGCCGCGAGGACGGTGTCGCGCACCTTCAGGGCGGGGACGAGGGCGACCTCGACGGCCGCCTCGAAGACCTGCTCCTTGGTACCGAAGTAGTGGTGGACGAGGGCCGGGTCGACCCCGGCGGCCTTGGCGATGCCGCGTACCGACGTCTTCTCGTAGCCCCGCTCGGAGAACTCCTCGCGGGCCGCGTCCAGGATGCGCTCGCGGGTGCCGGCGGACTCGGTGCGCGGGGGGCGGCCGCGGCGTCGCGTGCCCGGCCCGTCCGGGGCCGGTCCGGCGTCGGTCACGGCCGGGGCACCTTCACCGGGGACGCCAGGTGGAGGCGGGTGAAGGCGAGGGCCTCCGCGAGGTCGGCCTCCCGTTCGGCGCCGGACAGGGCGCGCCGGGTGTTGACCTCGATCACGACGTGCCCGTCGAAGCCGGTCTGGGCGAGGCGTTCCAGCACCTCGGCGCAGGGCTGGGTGCCGCGGCCGGGGACGAGGTGCTCGTCCTTCGCCGAGCCCCGGCCGTCGGCGAGGTGCACATGCCCGAGCCGGTCGCCCATGCGGTCGACCATCTGGAGCGCGTCGCAGCGGGCGGTCGCCGTGTGGCTCAGGTCGATCGTGAAGTGCCGGTAGTCGTCCCGGGTGACGTCCCAGTCGGGGGCGTAGGCCAGCATCTCGCGGTCGCGGTAGCGCCAGGGGTACATGTTCTCGACGGCGAAGCGCACGTCCGTCTCGTCGGCCATGCGCCAGATGCCCTCGACGAACTCCCGGGCGTACTGGCGCTGCCAGCGGAAGGGCGGGTGCACGACGACCGTGCCGGCCCCGAGCTTCTCGGCGGCGGCCTGGGCGCGCTTGAGCTTGGTCCAGGGGTCGGTGGACCACACGCGCTGTGTGATCAGCAGACAGGGGGCGTGGACGGCCAGGATGGGGATGCGGTGGTAGTCGCTGAGCCGGCGCAGCGCCTCCAGGTCCTGGCTGACCGGGTCGGTCCACACCATGACCTCGACACCGTCGTACCCGAGGCGCGCGGCGATCTCGAAGGCCGTCGCCGTCGACTCCGGATAGACCGAGGCCGTCGACAGGGCGACCTTCGCATCCGGGATGCGCACCACTGGATCTGCCACGAGGGACAGCGTACGGGGACTCCCCCGGCCCGCGGGAACGGATGACCATGTGCCCGGCGCCTTCGCACACAACCGGCCACCTGTGCGAACAGGACGTTTACGGGTCGGGAGGCGGCCGGCGCCCGGGCCGGGGTGTGGCGGGCTTCACGCGGGTGGTGCGGTGGACCGCCGGGGCGCGTGGGGCGGACGCGGGCGCCGCCGGCGGCCCACCCGGGAGGCCCGCCGTCACGGGGTCATGTGATCCAGCTTGCGCAGGATGACGCCCTCGCGCAGGGCCCACGGGCAGATCTCCAGCGTCTCCACCCCGAACAGGTCCATGGCGCCCTCGGCGACCAGCGCCCCGGCGAGCAGCTGTCCCGCGCGGCCGTCGGAGACGCCGGGCAGTTCCGCGCGCTGGGCGGCGGTCATCCCGGCCAGCCGCGGGACCCATGCCTCCAGGGACTCCCGCTTCAGCTCGCGCTGCACGTACAGGCCCTCCGCGGAGCGGGCGGCACCGGCGATACGGGCCAGTTGGCGGAATGTCTTGGAGGTGGCGACGACGTGGTCGGGCGCCCCGAACCGGCTGAACTCGCCGACCGTGCGGGCGATCTCGGCCCGTGCGTGGCGCCGCAGCGCGCGTATGTCCTCCGGGTCCGGCGGGTCGCCCGGCAGCCAGCCCGCGGTGAGGCGGCCCGCGCCCAGGGGCAGGGACACCGCGGCGTCCGGTTCCTCGTCGATGCCGTACGCGATCTCCAGGGAGCCGCCGCCGATGTCCAGCACGAGGAGTTTCCCGGCCGACCAGCCGAACCAGCGCCGGACGGCCAGGAAGGTCAGCCGGGCCTCCTCGTCCCCGGCGAGGACCTGGAGCTCGACGCCGGTCTCGGCCTTCACGCGCGCGAGGACCTCGTCGGCGTTGACAGCCTCGCGCACGGCCGAGGTGGCGAAGGGCAGGACCTCCTCGACCCCCTTGTCCTCGGCGGCCTGGAGCGCGTCGTGGATCACGCCCACCAGGCGGTCGACGCCGTCGGTGCCGATGGCGCCCTTGTCGTCGAGGAGCTGGGCCAGGCGCAGTTCTTCCTTGTACGAGTGCGCGGGCAGCGGGCGCGCGCCGGGATGCGCGTCCACCACCAGCAGATGCACCGTGTTGGAACCCACATCGAGGACACCGAGTCTCATGTACGGCACGCTACTGCCAGCCGGGCGCCGCTCCGTCCTCGAAGGCGTGGATGCGCACGCCGTACCCTGGACCCGTGCCAAAGACGAAAAAGGCGAAGGACGACAAGACGGCCAAATCAGCCAGGGTTTCTTCGCAGGCGAAGGCAGCCGCGGTGGCGAAGCCTCCCAGGAGGGCCCCGGAAGCGGACGAGAAGGGGCTCGACTTCGCGCGCGCATGGGTGGAGTTCCCTGATCCGGCGGACGACGAGCAGGTCTTCCGCTGCGATCTGACATGGCTGACCTCTCGCTGGAACTGCATCTTCGGCAGCGGCTGCCAGGGCATCCAGGCGGGCCGCGCGGACGACGGGTGCTGCACGCTGGGCGCCCACTTCTCCGACGAGGACGACGAGAAGCGGGTCGCGGGGCACGTGGCGCGGCTCACTCCTGACATCTGGCAGCACCATGACGAGGGCACGCGGAACGGCTGGGTGTCCGAGGACGAGGACGGCGAGCGCCAGACGCGTCCCTTCAACGGTTCGTGCATCTTCCAGAACCGCCCCGGCTTCGCCGGCGGCGCGGGCTGCTCGCTGCACATCCTCGCCCTGCGGGAGGGCCGCGAGCCGCTGGAGACCAAGCCGGACGTCTGCTGGCAGCTGCCGGTCCGGCGCACCTACGACTGGATCGACCGGCCCGACGACACGCGCGTGCTGCAGATCTCGATCGGTGAGTACGACCGCCGCGGCTGGGGCCCCGGCGGCCACGACCTGCACTGGTGGTGCACCTCGGCGACCTCGGCGCACGGCGCGGGCGAGCCGGTGTACGTCACCTACCGGCCGGAGCTGATCGAACTGATGGGCAAGGCCGGCTACGACCGCCTGGTCGAGCTGTGCGAGGAGCGGCTGGCCTCGCAGCTGCCGCTGGTGGCGCCGCACCCGGCGGACCCGGCCGGCTAGCCGCGGGCCGCCGCACCGCCGCGCCACGGCGGCCGCTCCCTACGAGTCCGACGGGCTCGGCTCGCCGCTCCCGTCGGCCGGCGGAGTGGAGTCCGCCGGGCCGGAGGGGTCCGTCGGGCCGGGCGAGGAGGGGTCCGTCGACGGAGGCGGCTCGCCGGTGCCGGGGTCGCTGGGCGTCGGTTCGGTCGGTGCCGGGGTGGTCGGCGTCGGATCGGGACCGGACGACGAGGGCGGCGGATCGGCGGGCGTCCCGGGGTCGGTCGGCCGGCCGGGGTGGGAGGGAGCCGGCGCGGGGCCGTAGCCCTGGATGGTGACGAGGGTCCCGGCGGGCGAGATCGCCAGGCGCGCGCTCCAGAACCCGGACGGCTCGCGCAGGTGGTCGACGTACACCTTGACCGTCGAGGACTCGCCGGGGGCGAGCGTGCCCGACGACCGGCTGAGGTAGAGCCAGGACGCGGAGGTGCTCGCGGACCAGCGCACCGGTGCGCGGCCCGTCGCCCGGAGCGTGACCAGCGTGGTGTCGCCGCTGGTGGCCGCCGACACCTCCAGCCGGGCGGCACCCTTGCCGCCCGTGCCGCCGACGCTGACGACCTCCACGGAGACGTCCGGATCGTCGTCGCCGCCGGCGAAGTGGTCGTCCCGGCGGGGGCTGGCATTGCCGGCGTTCTCGTAGCCGCCGTCCGCGCCCTGTCCGTCGAGGGCGCCCGGGCCTTGTGCCTCGCCGGCGGTGGCCGAGTGGCCGTCGACGGACTCGCCGGTCGTGGTGCCCCGGTAGGCCGCCCACAGGGCGATGACCGGGGCGGCGACGACCGTGGCGACGACGGTCGTGGTGACGGCACGCGAGCGCAGCCGGTCCCGGCGGGCCGCGCGGTCCTTCGGGTCCATCGGGAAGCCGCGCCGGTCGAAGCGGGGCGTCGCGGCGCCACGCACGCGCGGGGAGTGCGCGAGCGCCATGTGCAGGGCCGCGCGCGGAGCGGGCAGGACGGGCAGTTCCGCGGGGGTGACGGCGGCGCCGGGCCACCGGCCGGGGACGGCGCGCTCGGCGGTGCGGCGGCAGCGCGGACAGTCATCGACGTGCCGGACGAGCTCGCGGCGCAGCGCGGTGCCGAGGACGAGCTGGCGGTCGCCGGTGAGCCGGGCGACGCCCGGGCAGGTGCCGGTCTCGACGACGGCGAGGGCCGCGCGGGTGCGTTCCACCTCGCAGGCGGCGGAGGCGAGCAGTTCGCGGGCGGCGGCGAGACCGAGGCCGAGGACGGCGGCGACCTCGTGGGCGGCGAGGTGGTGGCGCACGGCGAGTTCGAGGGCCTCGCGCTGCTCCGGGGTGGTGCCGGCGGCTTCCGGCCAGGCCAGCAGGGCGAGTTCGCGGCGCCGCTGCTCCTGGACGTCCTCGGGGACGGACGGGCCCGGCTCGGGCCCGGTCTGCCGGTGGGTGCCGTGCCGGCCCGCCGCGTGGCTGCCCTGACGTTTCTGCTTGGCCTCGGCCAGCTTGCGCAGGCACGCCCAGCGGGCCACCGCGTACAGCCAGGGCCGGCGGTCGGCGGCGCCGGCCGGCATCCGCCGGCCGCGGCGCTCGGCGAGCGCGAGGACGTCGGCGAGGGCGGCGGTCGCGGCGTCGTGGTCGCACAGCACGGACAGGCAGTAGGTGAACAACCCGTCCAGATACGGCTCGTAGCGCGCGGACGGGTGCTGCGCCACCGTTCGCGCCGCCGCACGATCACGCGCCTCCCGATGCGCCCTGTGCGCGCCGGTGGTGCGGGTCGGGGTCTCCGGACTGCTGCTCGTCATTGGGGGACCGTAGGCGGCCGGCGCCGGCACCTTCTGCCTGCTTGAGCACTTTTAATCCATACGGGTGAAACGATCCCTCAATGGGGTACAGAAGCCCCGGGATTCCATGTCCTGTGCATGCCGAGCCGACCGGCGGGCGGGGCGTTGTCAGTGGCCTCGGCTACGGTTCTTCGCATGGCTGCCCGTACCAAGTCCACGAAGGACCGCCCGTCCTACCGCTGCACCGAGTGCGGCTGGCAGACGGCCAAGTGGCTCGGCCGCTGCCCCGAGTGCCAGGCGTGGGGGACGGTCGAGGAGTACGGCGCGCCCGCGGTCCGCACCACGGCCCCCGGCCGGGTCACCAGCTCCGCGCTGCCGATCGGCCAGGTCGACGGCCGCACGGCGACCGCCCGCAGCACCGGCGTGCCCGAGCTGGACCGGGTGCTCGGCGGCGGCCTGGTGCCCGGCGCGGTCGTCCTCCTCGCGGGCGAGCCCGGCGTCGGCAAGTCCACGCTGCTGCTGGACGTCGCCGCCAAGTCCGCGAGCGACGAGCACCGCACCCTCTATGTCACCGGCGAGGAGTCCGCGAGCCAGGTGCGGCTGCGCGCCGACCGCATCGGTGCCCTCGACGAGCACCTGTACCTCGCGGCCGAGACCGATCTGGCGGCCGTGCTCGGTCACTTGGACGCGGTGAAGCCGTCCCTGCTCATCCTCGACTCCGTGCAGACGGTGGCCTCCCCGGAGATCGACGGCGCCCCCGGCGGCATGGCCCAGGTCCGCGAGGTGGCCGGGGCCCTGATCCGCGCCTCCAAGGAGCGCGGCATGTCGACCCTGCTCGTGGGACACGTCACCAAGGACGGTGCCATCGCCGGGCCCCGCCTCCTGGAGCACCTGGTCGACGTGGTGCTGCACTTCGAGGGCGACCGGCACGCGCGTCTGCGGCTCGTCCGAGGCGTCAAGAACCGCTACGGGGCGACGGACGAGGTCGGCTGCTTCGAGCTGCACGACAACGGCATCACGGGCCTGACCGACCCGAGCGGCCTCTTCCTGACCCGCCGTGACGAGCCGGTGCCGGGCACCTGCCTGACGGTCACCCTGGAGGGCCGCCGCCCCCTGGTCGCCGAGGTCCAGGCGCTCACCGTCGACTCCCAGATCCCCTCGCCCCGGCGTACGACGTCCGGGCTGGAGACCTCACGGGTGTCGATGATGCTCGCCGTGCTGGAGCAGCGCGGCCGGATCAGCGCGCTGGGCAAGCGGGACATCTACACCGCGACGGTCGGCGGGGTGAAGCTCTCCGAGCCCGCGGCCGATCTCGCGGTGGCCCTCGCGCTGGCCTCCGCCGCGAGTGACACACCTCTCCCCAAGAATCTCGTCGCGATCGGCGAGGTGGGCCTCGCGGGCGAGGTCAGACGGGTCACGGGCGTGCAGCGCAGGCTGGCCGAGGCGCACCGTCTGGGCTTCACGCACGCCCTCGTCCCGGGCGACCCCGGGAAAGTCCCGTCGGGCATGAAGGTGCTGGAAGTGGCCGACATGGGGGACGCTCTCAGGGTCCTTCCGCGCTCGCGTCGGCGAGAGGCCCCACGGGACGACGAGGACCGCCGGTAGACTTTGCCCAGGTCTCGCCCGTCCGTACGAACCGAGTGTGCGAAACGGGAGCGCCTTGGAACCTGCGACCGGAGGAGTGCAGTGGCAGCCAACGACCGGGCAGCAGCTCCCGGAAAGGCCGGTGGGAGCTCCGGTGCCGATGGCCTGATGCGCGCCTCACTGAGCGCCGTGGCACCAGGCACGGGGCTTCGCGACGGCCTGGAGCGGATCCTCCGCGGCAACACGGGCGGACTCATCGTCCTCGGCTCCGACAAGACCGTCGAGGCGATGTGCACGGGTGGATTCGTCCTTGATGTCGAGTTCACGGCGACGCGTCTGCGTGAGCTGTGCAAGCTCGACGGCGGCATCGTGCTCTCGTCCGACCTGTCGAAGATCCTGCGGGCCGGCGTCCAGCTGGTCCCGGACCCGACGATCCCCACGGAGGAGACGGGCACCCGGCACCGCACGGCGGACCGGGTCAGCAAGCAGGTCGGCTTCCCCGTCGTCTCGGTCTCCCAGTCGATGCGGCTGGTCGCGCTGTACGTGGACGGTCAGCGCCGCGTCCTGGAGGACTCGGCGGCGATCTTGTCCCGCGCCAACCAGGCACTGGCGACCCTGGAGCGCTACAAGCTCCGCCTGGACGAGGTCGCGGGCACGCTGTCGGCGCTGGAGATCGAGGACCTGGTGACGGTCCGGGACGTCTCGGCGGTCGCCCAGCGCCTGGAGATGGTCCGGCGCATCGCGACGGAGATCGCCGAGTACGTGGTGGAGCTGGGCACCGACGGCCGGCTCCTGGCACTCCAGCTGGACGAGCTGATCGCCGGTGTGGAGCCCGAGCGGGAGCTCGTGGTGCGCGACTACGTCCCCGAGCCCACCGCCAAGCGCTCCCGCACGGTCGACGAGGCGCTCCACGAGCTGGACGCCCTGTCCCACGCCGAGCTCCTCGAAATGCCCACGGTGGCCAAGGCGTTGGGGTACACCGGCTCCCCGGAGGCGCTGGACTCGGCGGTCTCGCCGCGCGGCTTCCGGCTGCTGGCCAAGGTGCCGAGGCTGCCGGGCGCCATCATCGACCGGCTGGTGGAGCACTTCGGCGGCCTGCAGAAGCTGCTGGCCGCCAGCGTCGACGACCTCCAGACCGTGGACGGTGTCGGTGAGGCCCGCGCCCGCAGCGTCCGCGAGGGCCTGTCGCGCCTGGCGGAGAGCTCGATCCTGGAGCGGTACGTCTAGGACCTGGCCAGACCTCGCGGTCGGCCCCCAGGGGTGTCGTGTCGATCACGCCGGGAGCCCGGCACGATCGACACGGCACCCCTCTAGGGCGTGTTTCGAAAGTAGCGTCGTCCGCCCGAAGGGCGGGGTCCGCGGCGTCTGGCGCGGTGCATCGCAAGGCGGAGGGTCGTCCGCGT
>NZ_JBHTWG010000061.1:0-20362 GCF_042792555.1 Streptomyces sp. NPDC056628 | reverse complement strand
GTATCAGCCTGCGGAGCGCCGGTAGGACCAGGAGCAATCCCGGCACAGCGCGAAGAAACAGGAAGCCACGGAATCCCCACCGGAAACCGTGCCGCGTAGCGGCACAGCAACCGGTCAGGAAGGCCAGAATCCTCGGGCTTCAACCCGAGGTGCAAGTCAATCGACCAACTCCCCGCCACGCCAGGGGACATAGGGAAAACCCTGTGCGACGGGAGTGGTTCGCGGGTCGGTGCGGGTTCTGTCCGCGTCGGTGCGGGGGCCGGAACAAGAGGTGGGCTCAGCGGTAGTTCAGCTCGGCGAGCTCCGTGGCGAGCTTGGTGCGGAACGGGGTGTGGCCGAGTACCCGCAGGGCGATGTTGCGGACTCCGCGGGCGGCGGGGCGACGCGTGGTGGCCAGACGCGTCATGCGGTCGGCGAGGGCGACCACCTGTTCGGCGACCGGCCGGCGCGTGGTCTCGTACGTGTCGAGGGCTCCCGAAGCCAGGGCCCGGCCGAGCGCGTAGCCGTCCTGGATGCCTGTGTTCATCCCCTGCCCTCCGGCCGGGCTGTGCACGTGCGCGGCGTCGCCGGCCAGGAAGAGCCGCCCCGCCCGGTAGGAGTCGGCGACGCGATGGTGCACCCGGAACCGGGAGGACCAGTGCACCTCGTGGGCGGTGGCCTGCCCGGGGACGCGTTCGTCCAGCAACCCTTGCAGGAAGGCCAGGTCGGCGGTCTGGGGAGCGTCGTCGACGGTGGCGACGACGCGGTAGCGGTTGCCGGGCAGCGGCGCGACGACGGTCATGCCCGCGCTGTGGAAGTTCAGGGACACCTCTCGCGGGCCCGGCGCCCAGCGCATGTCCACGTCTGCGAGGACGAAGGACTCGGCGTAGGCGCGGCCGGTGAAGCCGATGCCGGCGGCTTCGCGCACCGTGCTATGCATGCCGTCCGCGCCCACGACGTGGTCGGCCCGTACGGTCTCCCCGCTGGTCATCGTGACCGTGGCCCCCGTCTCGTCCTGCACGACGGACGCCGCCTCGTGGGGCCGGAAGGCGTCGGCGCCCAGCGCCCGCAACCGAGTGAGCAGGACGTCCTCGGTCTCGTTCTGGGGCACCATCAGCGCGTACGGATGAGGCGTGGGCAGGCGGTCGAACGGAATCGTCATCAGGGTGCGGGAGCCGTCACGGACGGAGAAGCGGGTGAGCTTGATGCCGCGGCGGAGCAGTTCGGCGGAGGCGCCGAGCTCGTCGAGAACCTCAAGGGTGCGGGCGTGGACCACCGCGGCCCGGGAGGTGTTCGCACCTTCCGCCTGCCGGTCCACCAGGACGAAATCGATGCCGGCCTGAGCGAGGGTGATCGCCAGTGCCAGCCCGGTGGGTCCGGCGCCGATGATCGCGACGTGGGTGCGGGAGGGGAGTGCGCTCCGGTCCATGAGGGTCTCCTGCTCCATCGAGGGTGTCAACGAGAGTTGGCCATCGCTTGTAGGCAGAGTGCTCCATCGCGGCAGCTAAGTCAACAAGCGTTGGCCAACATTCGTTGACTCAATGGTTCGCGGCGCGCACCGACGGCCGGGGCGCCCGTATGGCCGGACCTCCCCCGTATGGCCGGACCTGCGTTGAACGTCCGTACGCCGGCCCGGTCAGGCGGCCGGGCCGGCGTCCAGCGCACTCCTCGCGTCACCCTCGCGCGGCGCGAAGCGGTTCGCCGACGCTCCTGAGGTGGCGCAGCGCCTCCCGGTGCGAGTCGATCAGACCGGTCTGGTGGTACGGGATGCCCAGTTCCACGCAGTACTGCTCGGTGATGGCCTGAGCACGGCGGAGGGCCGGGGTGGGCATGCTCGGGAACAAGTGGTGTTCGATCTGGTAGTTCAGCCCGCCCATGAAGACGTCGACCAGGGCGCCGCCGCGGACGTTGCGTGAGGTGAGGACCTGGCGGCGCAGGAAGTCCAGCCGGGTGCCCTCCTCGATCATCGGCATCCCCTTGTGGTTCGGCGCGAACACCGACCCGAGGTAGATGCCGAACAGCCCCTGGTGGACGGCGATGAACGCCAGCGCCTTGCCCGGCGAGAGGACGGAGAACAAGGCGCCGAAATACAGTCCGAAATGCATCACGAGCAGCGTGCCCTCGAGCACGGGACGTTTCACCGAGCGACTTCCGAGCGCCCGGAAACTGCTGAAGCTGAGATTCAGTCCTTCCAGGGTCAGGAGGGGGAAGAAGAGCACCGCCTGATGCTTTCCGACGAAACGCGGGAGACCCTTCGCCTCGCGGGCCTGACGGCGCGACCAGACGAGAATGTCCGGCGCCACGTCGGGGTCCTTGCCTTCGTGATTGGGATGCGCGTGGTGCCGGGTGTGCTTGTTCATCCACCACCCGTAGCTCATGCCGAGCAGCAGGTCGGCGACGAGGAGGCCGCCCACCTCGCTGGGCCGCCGGCGGGAGAAGACCTGCCGGTGGGCGAGGTCATGAGCGGCGAGCCCGAGCTGGCCGAAGACCACGGCCAGGGCGACGGCGACGAGCAACTGCCCCCAGCTGTCCCCCAGCCTGAAAAAGGCGGTGATGGACCAGATGAGAGCGAGGGCCACCGCACCGAAACGCACCGTGTAATACAGCGGACGGCGCCGGAGAAGTCCGGCCGCGGATATCCGGCGAGACAATTCGGAGAAGTCGCTTCCATCGCGCCGTTCGTCTCGCCCTCGCTGCGTGGGCGGGTCTGCCGGAAGAACCGTGGGATGCGTCATGACGGTAAGTATCTGAACCGTGCACCGATCCCGGAATGGCGGTCGCCCCCCAGGCGGGGGAGGGGCTGGCACCAGCGTGAGGGTGTGGAGAGCCCGGGGACGGTGTCGCGCACCGTCCGCGACACCGCCCGGGAAGCGGTGCCCTAGGGCACCGGGGACTGCCCGTTCCGGCCTCAGGCGAGGGCCGCGACCAGGAGGGTGAAAGCGGCGACGATGACGCCGACGCGGGCGTAGTGATAGCGGTTCCAGCGGTTCGTCTGCTCCTTCCAGTCCGCCGGGCGGTTCTCGGGCGTCCACGTCTTGCCCCGGTTGTTGATCGGGACGAGCAGCAGGACCGACATGACGACGCTGAGGACGAGCAGTGCGGCGGCGATGACGGGGAGGCCGGCGCCGTCGTCGTGCCATGTGGCCGCGGCCCAGATCGCGGTGAGCACGAGCGAGCCCCCGTACCAGAACGGCATCAAGGCGCCGAGCATCCGGCCGCCGTGGGACCGGGCGAGCTGGTCGCTGTCCTCCGGAAGCGCGTTGAAGATCGGGTTCATGACGAAGGCGACGGCGAACTCCACCCCGACCATCAGTCCGACGACCACGGTGGTGACGACCTCCAGGGCACTGAGCATGACGACCCCTCCTGTATCTAGCGTTGCTAGCTGATGGGTCAACGCTAACTCTGCTCACGCTCGATTGTCTAGCGGTGCTAGGATCGGGTCATGTCGGTCAAGGAACGCAAGGAACGCGAGCGGGCACAGCGCGAGCGCCTCATCGTCGCCACGGCCCGGGAACTCGCCGAGGAGCAAGGGTGGGACGCGGTCACCACCCGCCGGCTCGCCGAGCGCATCGAGTACAGCCAGCCCGTCCTGTACAGCCACTTCCGCGGCAAACGCGAGATCATCGGCGCCGTCGCCCGGGAGGGGGCGGCCGAGATGGCCGCGGCGGTGCGGGCCGCGGTGTCCACCGCGCACACCCGGCGGGACCGGGTCGCCGCCCTCGCCCGCGCCTACCTGGACTTCGCCGAACGCAGCCCGGCGGTCTACGACGCCCTGTTCGACCTCGACGGCGGCCTGGCGTTCGCCCAGGAGGACACCCCCGGGGAGCTCAAGGACGCCTTCGCCGCCCTGCTGGAGACCCTGGGCGAGGTCGCCGGTGACGGCGTCCACCCGGGACTGTTCACCGAGACGTTCTGGGCGTCCCTGCACGGACTGGCCACCCTGACCCGGGCGCGACGCCTCCCACCGGAGGACACGGAGCGCAGGATCGAACTGCTGGTGGACCGCCTCGCGGTGATCTGAGCGTCGGCTCGCCCGGCCGGACGTCAGCTCTGCCGGGAGTGCACGGGGCTGTTCGCGACCTCCTCCGGGCACTTGTGGTGCGGGGCCCGCGTACGGCGGTCGCGTACCCAGTCGGACGTGGCCAGGGCGAGCGAGGCCAGCATGCCGACGATGCCGGCGCCCAGGGCGACGACGAGGGCGTTCTGGTAGTCGCCGCCATTGCCGAGCACCAGGTAGAAGAGGCCGGGCAGGGCGGCGGTGCCCACCGCGGCACCCAGCCGCTGCCCCGTCTGCAGCGCGCCTCCGGCCGCGCCCGCCATGTGCACGGGCACGTCCCGCAGGGTCATCGTGATATTCGGCGAGACCACGAAGCCCCCTGCGATGCCACCAAGGAACAGCACGGGGGCCGCGAGCCAGGGAGCCATGTCAGGGGGCGCGAACCGCAGCAGCAGGGCGGCTCCGCCGAGCCCGCAGATCGCTCCCGCGAGCCCGCACACGGTCAGCAGCCGGCCGAAGCGGTCCACCAGCCGCCCCGCGATCACGGCGGCTCCGGCCGAGCCGAGGGCGAACGGGGTCACGGCGAGCCCGGACTCCAGGGGCGAGAAGTGCCGCCCCTCCTGGTAGAAGAGGGCGAAGACGAGCCAGACGCCGCTGAACCCGACGAAGTACAGGGTGCCGACACCGGCGCCCACGGCGTACCCGCGCACCGTGGTGAACAGCCGTGGATCGAGCAGCGGTTTGGTCCCCCGGGCGACGAGACGGCACTGCCGGCGGACGAAGACGACCAGGATCGCCGCGCCGACGAGGAACAGCCACCACAGGCGGCCCAGCCCGCCGGCCTCCGCCTGCACGAGCGGATACATGAGGGCCAGGACGCCGAGCCCGAGGAGCAGCACACCGGGCAGGTCCACGTGCCCCCGCCCGGAGCGCCGGGTGCGCGGCAGCAGACGCCGCCCGAGGAGAACGGCGAGGACGCCGATGGGGACGTTGACGTAGAAGATCCAACGCCACCCCTGCGGGCCGTCCGCCAGCGCGAGGATCGTCCCGCCGATGAGCGGGCCCGACGCGGACGAGATGCCGACGGTCGCCCCGAAGTAGCCGAAGGCGCGACCGCGTTCGGCGCCACGGAACATCTGCTGGATGAGCGCGGAGTTCTGCGGCGCCATGAATCCGGCCGCCAGGCCCTGGGCGAGCCGGGCCACGACCAGCAGCGTGATGTCGGGAGCGGCACCGCAGGCCGCGCTGAAGAGGACGAAGCCGCACAACGCCGCCAGGAAGATACGGCGCCGGTCCAGGGCGTCGCCGAGCCGCCCGGCGGTGACGAGGGCGAGGGCGAAGGTGAGGGTATAGCCCGACACCACCCACTGCACCTGCGCGGGGGAGGCGTCCAGGTCGCGCTGCACGGTGGGCAGGGCCACCGCCACGATCGTGACGTCCAGCAGGCTCATGAAGCCCGCCACCAAGGTGACCCAGAGCGCTCGCCACCGGCGCGGGTCCGGCTGATGGTCGTCCGTCTGGCCACCGGGGTCCCGGTCGCCCGCCGCTGACGCCGACGCTGTCACATGGAGTCCTCTCGCACGGCCCGGCCGAACACGTCCCCGGTTCCCCGGACCTACGGCGTGCACACCCGGTCACCCGCAAATGAGCCACGCCCACGGCTCGCGATGCCGCAGGCCGGCTCAGCGGGGCGGGGGATAGATCAGCGTGCCATCGACGACCTGGGCATGCGGACTCAGCACGGCCGGTGCGGACGACGTGGCCGACATGATGTGCACGACCTCCACACCGGCGACGATCAGCGCATCCGTGATCAGCCGCCTGTGGCACCGCCACGGCACCGCCTCGCTGCACATGATCGCGGGCCGCTCGTGCGCCGCCAGCTCCCTCAACTCGCCGAGCCCCTCGGCGAACATGGGCGTGCTCATGTGGTCGGCGTAGTCGCGGAAGGCCTTGACCCGCCACGCGCCGTTCGGACTCGGCACGCCCACGGGGGTGTGCCGGCGGCCGCCCAGTTCACGGATCCACCGATAGCCGATGTCGGGCGGCAGGGACTCGACGACGGCAGCCTGATTCCACTGCGGATACTTCCGGGACGAGGGGAACGACCGGACGTCGACCAGACTGGTCACGCCGTTGCCGCGCAGCATCGCGACCACCTCGTCGAAGCCACGGGTCGAGTGCCCGATCGTGTAGACGCGGTCCGTCATCGCACCGCCTCGCCGTCCAGGCCGCTCCTGGTGACCCTGCCGACCACAGCTTCGTCAGTGCTCCTCCCATGTGCATGGCGACATGACCGGTCTTGTCGCCCCACGGGCAGGCTCAGCCACTTCACGTCGCGCCGGGTGCCCGGGGCCACGGCGTCCAACCGTGAGGAAATTCGCTGTCCGTCCGCCGGGGACGGTGATAGACACCCGATGTGACCATGACACTGGAATTCTCCGACCTGCGGCGCCTGATCGACGAACGGTCCACCGCCTTCCGGGCCGCAGTCGCCTCCGCGCCCAGTCTCGACGTGCAGGTGCCCACCTGCCCGGAGTGGACGGTGTTCGACCTGGTGCAGCACCTCGGTGGCGGAGACCGCTTCTGGGCCGCCATCGTCGGCGCGGGGCCCGCCGGCGCCCCACCGGCCGAGGCCGTCGCCCGGCGCGCCGCCGTGGCCGCGCCGCGGGAACGTGAGGCGCTGCTGGCCTGGCTGGCCGAGTCGACGCAGCTGCTGCTGAGCGCGCTGGGGGAGGCGGGTCCGGATCGCGGTTGCTGGACGTGGTGGGGCGCGTCGCAGTCGCCGCGGACCGCCGGTGGCGTCGCCCGGCACCGGGTCCAGGAGACCGCGGTGCACACCTACGACGTCCAGGTCACCCTGGGAGCCCCGCGGCCGCTGCCGGACGAGGTGGCGCTCGACGGCGTCGACGAGTTCCTGTCCACCTGCTGCGCGACGCCGGCCGCCTGGCCGCACAAGCCCACCACGATCGACTTCCACGCGACCGAGGGCCCCTCCTGGCGCCTCACGCTCGACGGGGACGGGGCACGGGCGACCCGACTGCCCACCGACGTCACCGGCGCGGGCTCGGACGCCCCCGGCGTCTCCGTCCGGGGAACCGCCAGTGAACTGATCCTCTCCCTCTACGACCGTATCCCGGCCGCCTCCCTGCAACTCGACGGAGACGCGGGCTTGCTGGACCTGCTCCGCGCCTGGGAACCGGAGGAGTAGGACGCGACGGGACGCCGCGCGCCTACGGATGCAGCTTCTCGCCCTTCGCGAGCATCGCCACAAACTTCTCGATCCGCCGTGCCCGGGTCTCCGGCTTCTTGGCGTCCTGGACGCGGTACAGGATCGCGTAGTGGTTCTGCCGGTCCAGGGTCGCGAAGAACTTCGCCGCGGCCGGTTCGGCGGCCAGGGCCGCGGCGAGGTCGTCCGGCACGGTGGCGGTCCTGGCGCTGTCGTAGGCCGCGTCCCAACGGCCGTCGGCCTTGGCCCGGTCCACCTCGGCCTGCCCCGGCGGCCGCATGCGGCACTGCTCGATCAGGGCGGTCACCTTGTCCCGGTTGACCTTGGACCACTTGCTGCGCGGCGTGCGCGGGGTGAACCGCTGCAGCCACCACTGGTCGTCGAGCCCGGCCTTCTGCCCGTCGATCCACCCGTAGCAGAGAGCCACGTCGAGCGCCCCGGCGTAGTCCAGCGCGACGACTCCCGGGCTCTTCTTGCGCAGCTTGACCCAGATGCCGGGCGAGACGGCGTGGTTCTCACCGAGCCACGCCAGGAACGCCTCGGCGGATTCGAACGCTACGATCTCCAAGTCCTGAGTCACCCCGGCAGCGAACCACACGCGGCCGACTGCCCTGAAGCAGTTCCTGGATCCGCTGGAGCCACTGGCATGCGCCGACCGTGCGGGTGTCAGTGCGGTGCCGGGCACATGGCCCGCCCGCCACCACGTGGCGCCAAGAACGCATCGGCCGGGCGGACGCACCCATCCGACGACATCGAGTGAGCCCATGAGCGACGACGTCCTGTCGGTCATTCCGACCGATCCCCAGTGGCAGCCCGACCAGGCAGCGGGCGAGCGTGCGGCCGCGCTCGCCGCCGGCATGGCACCCGGCCTTCCCGACGGCGTGGCAAGCGGGATCGACGTCACCTGGCACGACGCCCTCACCGCCATCGACTGCGGCGGCAACCTGGAACCGATCGGCTGTCCGCACTGCCGTGCCTCCATCGACACGGAGTGGTACGCCGACCTGCTCGAAGAGCACGCCGGGGAGGGCTTTCCCACCCTGGCGGTGACAGTGCCCTGCTGCGGTGCCGCCACCGCGCTGGACGTGCTGACCTACGACTGGCCGTGCGGCTTCGCCCGCTTCGAGATCGCGTTCTGGAACCCCGCACGTGACTGGTTCGACGAGGACGACCTGGCCACCTTCGCCGCCGCACTCGGGCATCCCGTGAAGCAGGTCCGGGCCCACATCTGACGCGGTATTCCCACCGGTCGGGGTCCCCACGGACCGTCGGCGTGCTAGGAACAGGGAATGATCTTGAAGGTCGAGCGTACCGACGCGCGCACATGGCGGGACGAGCAGCTGAAGGAGCTTTTCAGCGAAGGGTTCCCGGACTTCATCACCGCCGATCGGCTGGTGAAGGAGTACATAGGCAGGGTCGGTGAGTGGTTCGCCGACCTGAACCTCATGCTGGTGGACGACCGCGACGTACCGGTGGCTTCCGGCTGGGGCGTGCCGCTCCACTGGGACGGGCTGCCGGGGTCCCTCCCCGCGGGCTACACGCAGGCACTCGTCCGCGCCGTCGAAGGCCGTGAGGCAGGGATCGCCCCCAACACTCTGGTGATCTGCGGAGCCATCGTCACGCCCTCACTGAAGGGACGAGGACTGGCGGGGAAGACCCTCGAAGCGCTGCGCCAGACTGCGAAGGACGCCGGATGGTCGCACGTCATCGCCCCGGTCCGTCCGACGACGAAGGCCCGGTACCCGTTGACGCCGATCGAGACCTTCATGCGGTGGAGCCGCGAGGACGGGCTCGCCCTCGACCCCTGGATCCGAACCCACCAGCGCCTGGGCGCCACGATACTCGCGGCGGCCCCGGCGTCGCAGACCATGACGGGTACGGTCGCCGAGTGGGAACGGTGGACCGGCATGGCCTTCCCCGAGTCCGGTGACTACGTGATCCCCGACGGGCTCAGCCTCCTGACAATCGACCGGGAGGCCGACCAGGGCGTGTACCAGGAGCCCAACGTCTGGATGCGGCATGGCTGACCCGTGGCCGACGGCATGCCTCGACGCTGCACGCCCAATCCGACTGACCCCGCGATGACGCCCCTGACGACGCTGGTGGCGGGCCGTCACCCAGCGGCGGCGGCCCGGGGTTCGACCACGCATCGATCGATCTTGTCCACGACCCCCGCGGTCGTGACGCGCACCCGGTAGGTCGTCGTCTCCTTCGCGGGCACCGGCACCTGGTTACCGGTCTCGACCATCTTGAAGCCCTCGGCGTCCAGGAAACCGATCTTCACGGTGAAGACGCCGTCGCTCCGGTTGGGATTCGTGATCTTCACGGTGGCGCTCGGGTCCGACGGGCTCGCGCAGCTCACGAGCACCGCCGATCCGTCTTTCAACGGCTCCGCGGCCTCGGTGGAGGTGGGAGAAGAGGGCGCCTGCGAGGTGTGCGTACTGACGCTGCTGCCGGCGCTCGGCTCCATGGTCGCCGCGGCACTGCTCGGTGAGGCGGTGCTGGAGGCGCCCGCGGTCTGACTTCCCGCGGCACATCCTGTCGACAACACCGTAAGGCTCACCATGACCGTTGCCGACACCGCGAGGGATCTCGGCCCGCGCCCCTGCATGTACATGCGGGCACCCTACCTGCGCACATCCCCCACACCTCTCGAGGGTGGGCGCACTGGCAGCACGCCGCCGACCGGTGGGACCTCGCACCGGCCGGCGGCGTGTGTCGGTGGGTCGTTCAGGGTCTCAGCACTCACCCCTCCACACGACCCTCGTAATGGTCAGCCCCGCCTCGGCGTTCGCCTTGTACCGGCCCGGGCCGGGGTTGTAGTGGAAGCAGTCCGTCGACGGTTGACCGCCGAGATACGACGTCACGTCCACGTGGTCGGCGCCCGGGTAGGCGACCCCGTTGTTGAAGATGGAGCCGACGGCCAGATTCCCGGACCAGTTGCCCGCCACCCTGAGGAGGAGCCGGCCCGACTGGTTGGCGCCGCTGTAGGCGCAGAAGTAGCCCTTCCCGCACCCGGCGGGATTGGGCTCGGCGGACGCCGACGGGGCCACGGCCAGAACTCCGGCGAAGGCAGCCGCCACAACTCCGGCGCCCAGTGCGGTGAGTCGCTTTCCGGTCAGCACGGTGAGTCCCCTTTCCGTCAGCACTCGCCGCGCCATACGACCTTGACGACACGGGTGCCCGGGACCGCGTTCGCCTTGTAGGCGCCCGGACCGGGGTTGTAGTGCAGGCACGCGGTTTCCGTCCCGCCTTCGACGGTGTACGTCACGTCGACGTGGTCCGCGCCAGGGAAACGCACCCCGTTGTTGAACGCGGAGCGGAAGGCTACGCTTCCGCTCCAGTTTCCCTTGGTTTTCAGCACGAGTTGACCGGTCTGGTTCTCCCCGCTGTAGGCGCAGAAGTATTCCTTTCCGCAGCCCGGCGGATCGGCCTCGGCCGCCGCGCCGGGCGCGTTGACCAGCACGGTGGCGAAGGCGGCAGCCGCTGCCGCCCCGATGGCAGCATGTGTGCGCATGTGGTTCTTCCCCCTTGAACGACAGTGCGACAATCTTGGTCGCGTACGCCATTCAGGCTGCCTGTCGGTGCCCTCCTCTGCCAGGTGATTCGGCGGCTGCCTAAAAAGCCTGCTGGTATGCCCGGAGAGGGGTGTGCATCGGGCGGGTTGGCGTGAAAGGTGATATCGCGATGACCGAAGCCGCGGGATCATTGGTACTGTCCCGCGCTGATTTTTTCAGTTGAACACGCGACTGACTGCGATGGAATGCCGTGCTCCGAGTACATTTCACGCGAGAAGATCTGCTGCGTACCCGAGTCGCCGACGCGCCCGACCCTTTGTGGGAACTCGTACTCAGCGTAAACCTTTTGGCAACACGTCAGGGACGCGCCGTATTCGACATCTGGCGCGCGGATGCCCGCACCGCGCTGCGCCGGCTGCCCCTACACCAGCTGCACCTCGTCCGGGCACTCGCCCCGCCTCGGGGCAGCTTCCCCGACTTCCTCAACCCGCCGGAGTCCTCGCAGGGGCTGGCGGAGGGCGTCGAGGCCGTTCTGTCGACGCCGCGCCCGCGGTTGGGCCATGAGATGTCCGTGCTCGCCAGGGCGCCGAGGTGGCTGCGCCCGCTGGCGGAGGGCGAGCCCGCGGCACTGGAGTTCCTCGGGGAGGCACTCCACGGCTACTTCCACGCGGCCCTGGCCCCGCACTGGTCCGCCGTCCGGGCCCAGGTCGAGGCCGACCGGGCGGTCCGTGCACGGGAGATCCTGCGCGGCGGCGTCGACGCGCTGCTGTCCGGTCTGGGGCCGTCGATGCGCTGGCGCCCGCCGGTGCTGGAGACGGCCTACCCGTTCGACCGCGATCTGCGCCTCGACGGCAGAGGGCTGCTCCTGGTGCCGTCCGTGTTCTGCTGGCAGACGCCGATCACGTTGACCGACCCGGATCTGTCGCCCGTACTGGTCTACCCGGTGGCCCGCTCGTACCGCTGGTGGCTGCCTCGGCAGACGGGTACGGAGCCCCGCGCGCTCGCCAGGCTGCTCGGCCCCGGAAGGGCCGTCGTCCTGCGGGCGCTGGAGGACGGATGTACGACGAGCGAGGTGGCCCGCCGGGTCGGCGTGACCCCCGCGACGGCCAGCGAACACGTCGGGATTCTGCGGGAGGCAGGACTGGCCGCCTCCGTCCGCGACCGCAACACCGTGTTGCACGTCCTCACCCCGCTGGGCGCCAGCCTCCTGACGGCGAACGGATCCGGTCCGAAGTGACCGCTGCGCCGTGTGCCGGGGGATGTCACTCAAGGCTTTCGAGGAAGTCGAGGAGCACGGTGTGCAGGACGCCGGGCCGTCCGGATCCGCCCCAGTCCCGGCACACCAGCCGGACGCCGTCTGGCTCCACTGCCTGTTCAGACCATGCCATCTCGCCCCCATCCCCCAGATGATCGGCTGCCCCGAATCCGGTCATGCCGCAGCCGGCTCGCGGCCGTCAGCGCCGACGGGCGGGCATAGGGCGCCGATGACCGGCGCGCGAATCGGCGAGATTCCTCGTCGGCCTCACGGGTACTCCGGGAACCACACCACTGTCCACCGATGCCGGAGAGTCATGACAGGCACGACGGAGAACGATCAGCCCCAGCGCTTCTGCAAGGCGTGCGGCACGCCCGCCGGCGACGGGGGGCTCTGCGCCCACTGCGGCGCCGTCCTGAACCTGCCCGACCATGAGGGACTGGTCGAGGACCAGGGCGTCACGGTCCGACGGGACCTCGGCAACGAGACGCACACGTGAACAGGCTCCTCACCTCCCGGGAGCCGGGCGGGAAGCCCGTGTGAGCAGCGTGTCGAGGGGTAGTCGGTGCGCGTGACCAAATCCCCCATCGCTGTCCTCGACGTCGACGGCACGCTGATCGACTCCAACTACCACCACGCGCTCGCCTGGTACCGGGCCCTGCGCTCGGTGGGGGAGATCTGGCCGGTGTGGAAGCTGCACCGCTTGATCGGCATGGGCGGTGACCAGCTGGTCACCGCCCTGGGAGGCGAGGACCTGGAGCGCCGGGTGGGCGACCGGGTCCGTGAGCAGCAAGGCCGGGAGGTCGATGGGCTGCTCGACGAGATGGCGCCGTTGCCCGGTGCGCGCGACCTGCTCCTGGCCATCAAGGAACGCGGTCACCGGCTGGTGCTGGCCAGCTCCGGCAAGGAGCGGCACGTCGATGCCTTCCTGGACAAGCTGGATGCCCGCGACATCGCCGACGACTGGACCAGCAGCGCCGACGTCGAGGCCTCCAAGCCCGCGCCGGACCTGCTGCACGTGGCTCTCAAGAAGCTGGGGGCGCCGCCCGACGCGTCGAGTGTGATGGTCGGCGACTCGGTGTGGGACGTCGAGGCGGCGAAGCGGGCGGGGATGCCGGCGATCGTCGTCCGCTCCGGCGGCTTCGGCGACGACGAACTGCGGAACGCGGGCGCCATCGCCCTGTACGACACGCCGGGCGACCTCGTGAAGGCCCTGGACGACACGCCACTGGCCTGAGGCGGACCCGTCCCGGAGTGGCGCTCTGCCCACCGCGGGCGGACGCACACTGGACCCACCGTGACCAGCCACCCGTACCCGACCCTGGACGTCGTCGTCGCCGACCGCCTGGACGTCGTCTTCGTCGGGATCAATCCAGGGCCGGCGTCGGCGCTGCGAGGGCACAGCTTCTCGACGCCCGGCAACAGGATGTGGCCGGCCCCGCACCGCTCGGGCTTCACACCGCACCGGTTCCGGCCCGAGGAGGAACGCGACCTGCTCGGCCCGGGCCTCGGCGTCACGAGCATCGTGCGCAGGCCCACGGCCCGCGCGGCGGAATCTCACGCCGGACGAGTTCCGGCAGGGCGGCGAGGACTTGGTCCGGCGCGTGGAGGCGCTGCGCCCCAGGTGGCTGGCCTTTCCGGGGATCACCGGGCACTGAGCTGCGTTCGGGGCCCTCGACGCGGGCGTGGGTGCCCAGCGGGCGTCCCACGGGGGTGTACGGGTGTGGGTTCTGCCGAACCCCAGTGGGCTCAACGCGCACTACCCGCCGTCCGCGCTCGCCGTGGAGTTCGCCGAAGTCCGCGTCGCCGCCGGCCTGCCCGACCGCTCCGGCCTCGTCGGCGACGGCCCGTTCGAGCACCAGTCCAGGTGACCCAAGGCCCTGGGCTGACGAGGTGCCGGCGCTCGGTCTGTGCCCGAGGAGTCCGCCGTGGCCACTTCCGGGTCGCGCATGGCTGCCACCGAGGTCCGGTGGGCGCCGGATGCCTTGTGCTCGTACTGCTGCGGAGGATAAGGGGTGTGATGACGGGGCTGCCGCAACGTTGCGGGACGTACCGCTGCATCAGCGCAGGTGACAAATCCGGCGACGGCGGCGATCTCCCCCGGGATACTGGGCGCCCATGGACGAGGTCGAAGTCGTCGTGGCCCATTCCGAGCGGGCGACGCTGCGCGTTGGTGAGGTGTTCCTGAAGGTGGACGCCGACCCGGCGCGCCTCGACGCCGAGGTCGAGGCGATGGCCCTCGCGCCGGTCCCGACCCCGGAGGTCCTGTGGTGCACGCCGCCCGTGCTCGCGACGGCCGCGGTCCGCGGGACGACGCTCGGGCGCCTCGGCGGGCCGTCGACCGGGTCGGCGGCGGCGTGGGCCGCGGCGGGTGCCGCCATCCGGCAGTTGCACGACGCACCGCTGCCACCCCGGCTGGGCCGGGCCGGGCGCAGCATCGCCACCTTGTCGGCGGAGCTCGACGCCGAGTGCGATCTCCTCGTGGCGAACGGCCTGCTGCCCGCCGGCCTGGTCACCCGCAACCGCCAGGTCGCCGAGGCCGCCCTGCGGCCGTGGCGCCCGGCGTTCACGCACGGCGACCTGCAGATCGCACACGTCTTCGTCGAGGCGGATGAGGTCTCGGGCATCATCGACTGGTCCGAGGCGGGCCGGGGTGATGCCCTGTACGACCTCGCCACCTTCACGCTCGGACATGAGGAGCACCTGGACGACGTCCTCATCGGCTACGGCGCCGACGTCGATCGCGACGTGATCCGCGCGTGGTGGTCGGTGCGGAGCCTGCTGGCGGTTCGATGGCTGATCGAGCACGGCTTCGACGCAGACGCGCCGGGCTGTGAGATCGACGTGCTAAGAGCCCGCATGTGAGGGGGCCGTCGGCCCTGTGGATCACGCGTGACGGTGCCCAGGGGGCGCACTCGTCCGAGTCGGAGCATGCGGCCGTCGCGTGGTCCCGGCAGCGCGAGGAGGACGGTGAGGTCGTCGGCACGGACATCGCAGAGGTCTTCCTCAGCGGTCTCGCCCGCGGTCCGACACGTGGTCGCCTTCCTGACGAGCAAAAAGCCAATTCTGGTCCAGAACAACGCAGTTGCGATAGCCAGCCGACAGTGGCACCGCCTCCCGTCCAGCACTTCCCGGCACCCCTTGACCCTCACGTGACGTCAGGCCGCATAGTCAGGCCCGTGGAGGATCACTGGACCGTGGGACGCGTGGCGGAGCTGGCCGGCGTGACCGTGCGCACGCTGCACCACTACGACGAGATCGGACTGGTGCGTCCGTCGGCGCGCACCGCGAAGGGATACCGGGCCTACTCGGCGGGGGACGTGGAGCGGCTCCGGGAGGTGCTGGCCTACCGGCGGCTGGGCTTCGGCCTGCGAGAGATCACCGATCTGGTCGGTGACGCGTCGACCGACCCGTTCGCGCGCCTGCTCCAGCTGCGCGGCCTGCTGCTGGAGCGGCGTGACCGCGCCGACGCCATGGTGGCGGCCATCGACAGGGAGATCGAGGCGCGGGGGAAGGGACGTACAGTGACGCCGGAGGAGCAGCTGGAGGTGCTCGGCGCGCGCCTGTACGACGCGATCGGCGGCGCCTACACGGCGACGCGGCGTACGGAGCCACGGATCGCCGCACAGATCCTCGACGTGCTCGGCGACGCCCAGACGGTCCTGAACGTCGGAGCCGGCACCGGCAATTACGAGCCCGCCGGGCGCGAGGTCATCGCCGTCGAGCCGTCGGCGGTCATGCGGAGGCAGCGGCCCGTCGGCTCGGCGCCGTGTGTGGCCGCCGCGGCGGAGAGCCTGCCGTTCGAGGACGGTGCCTTCGACGTCGCGATGGCTGTCTCGACCGTTCATCATTGGGAGGACCCGATAGCGGGGCTGCGCGAGATGCGGCGCGTCGCCCGCCGCGTCGTGGTGCTCACGTTCGACACCGACGATCTCGGCTGGCAGGACCGTTTCTGGCTCACCCGGGACTACCTGCCCGAGTTCGCCACCGTCCTCGCAGGGTTTCCCTCGCTCGCCGCCATGGCCGACGCGATCGACGCCCGTACCGAGCCGGTACCCATCCCGTGGGACTGTGCCGACGGCCTGTTCGAGGCGTACTGGCGCCGACCGGACGCCTATCTGGAGGACCATGTGCGCCGCGCGGTGTCGGTGTGGACGAGGGTCGGTCCTGAGGCCGAGCGACGTGCGGTGCAGAGCCTCGGCGACGACCTCGCGTCCGGCCGCTGGGCCGAGCGCAACAGCGACCTCACCAACCTCGCGGCGGCAGACCTCGGGCTCCGCCTGCTCATCACGTGAACTCGTTGCCCGCGCGGGCCCACGGTCGCAGCTTCTCCGGGTTGCGGACCACCCAGATGCGGGTGACGCTCCCGTCCACGACCTCCAAGGAGGCCACGGTCACGACGACGCCGGCACGCCGCGCCACCAGCCCCGGCGCCCCGTTGACCGACCGCTCCAGCAATTCGAGGCCGGCAGCCTTGTCCGCGATGGCGACCATGTACTGGGCGATGCGGGCGGCGCCCTCGACCGGGCGCAGGACGGTGCCCACCATGCCGCCGCCGTCGGCCGTCATGACGGCTGCCGGGTCGAGCGCACGCACGAGGGCCGCGATGTCCTTCTTCTCCCAGGCCTCTTTGACGCGTCTCACCACGTCCGCCTGGTCGGCCGTGCTGGCCGGGGTGCCCGAGGCGCTCACCCGCCGCCGTGCGGACGCCGCCAACTGTTTGCAGGCCGCGGGGGATCGGCCGAGGACGCCCGCGATGTCGGCGAACGGGTACCGGAAGACGTCGTGCAGGACGAAGGCCACCCGCTCCGCCGGCGTCATCGACTCCAGGACGACGAGGAAGGCCGTGGTCACCGACTCGTCGAGGACGATCTGGTCGGCGGGGTCCCCGGACGTGGCCGGGTCGGCTCCGCCCGCCTGGGACCACTCGGCACGAGCGGGCAGCGGCTCAGGCAGCCATGCGCCGACGTAGCGTTCCCGGCGAGCCCGTGCGGAGCCGAGCAGGTCCAGGCAGATACGACCGGTGACTGTCGTCAGCCAGGCGGTGGGGGAGCGGATTGCCTCCCGGCGGCTTCGCGGCAGCCCGTAATAGCGTGCGTACGCGTCCTGCACGGCGTCCTCGGCCTCGGTCACCGAACCGAGCAACCGGTAGGCCACGTTGATCAGTTGGCGTCGGTCGCCCGTCGTCTCCGCTGCGCTGATGTCCACGGTCCTCATACTCCCGCCACCCCTCGCCTTACCTTCTGCCGGCCCACGTCGTCGTGTGGGTGAACGTCGTCGATCCCTGACCCGAGGGCGGAGAACCCGAGGGCGGAGTAGGAGGACTGGGACATGGCCATTCAAGAGACGGCCCACCTGACACGCGGCACCTCGTTCCTGCGGTTCGCCATCGCCTTGCAGACCTTGACCATCCTTCTTCAGGCGGTCTCCGCCGGACTACTGCTGACCGCTTCCTACGGAGAGACGCTGCACAGTGTCGGAGCCCGCGTGATGTACGGGGCGTCCATGCTGTACGTGCTCGCCGCGGTACTGGCGTGGAAGCCGGGCGGCGGATCGCCTCGGCCCATCCTTCACGCGTCAGGCTTCCTCGCGCTGGCCTCGGTCCAGGTGGTGCTGGGCATCGCGCACGTCCCGGCTGTCCATCTCCCCCTGGGCGTCCTGATGTTCGGACTGAGCGTGCTGGCGCTCGCACGACGCTGAGAGACCTCGGCCGCCGTGTCCCGAGTTACCTGGCCTTGCCCTCCACCTGCAGCGGCACACGCCGCCGGTCGGCGGTGCCCCTGCTGCGCCGGAGGAGTCCGCGCCGCATTCCGCAAATGGATCAACGCCCGCGCGTCGGAGGGGTGGAGGCCACCCCGGGCGGCGAACTCGGCACCAAGCAGGTCGTATTCCACCGTGACCGCGCGCAGCAGGTGCACCAATCCCATGAGCGGGTCCTCGTCGTTCGTGGGCTCTCTCCGCTTCCGTGGATCTCCGCACGCCCACGACACCATGGCGTGGCTCGACGCGCTGGTGGACGGGCCGGGGCTCGCCCGCACCGACCCGTGCGGCCACTCCTAGGGTGCCTGGCCGGCCGTCACGTTCGGCGAGGCGAGGTGGCCGTGTTCCCCGGAGCGACACACCACTCCCTCCCGCTCACCGCACCGAAGCTGCGGAACGACAGGCTGCTCGGCTTCCTGGACGGACAGCACCGGACGATCGAGTCGCTGAGACCCTCCAGGCCGTTGGGGTTACGCCGTGTGCGGCCCGCCAAGGGAACGGTACGATCCGCGGGTCGTCTTACGGGGGAGGGACCATGGCCGAGGGCCGCGAAGTCACCAGCGACAGCGAGGAAAGAGAGTCCGACGTCGCGGGGGAGGCGGCGGTGCACCTGGTGTACCGTCCGCAGCCGGCCGACACCCTGGCCGGGCTCCGGGCCCGGCAGCGGATCAAGCGGTGGGGGCTGGTCCTGCGGGTCGTGTTCCTGGTGCTGTGGGTGGGGCAGTGGCTGCTGGGCACGATCAACCGGGGCGGGGCCGATCCGGTCTCCACGGTGCTGTTCCTCCTCGTCGTTCTGCTGGTGGCCGGTTATCCGCGGCTTCAGGCCGCCCAGGTGCAGCGCCTCGTCGGATGGCAGGGCGAGTACCGCACCTCGGTGTCCCCGGCCGGCATCACGACCAGCAGCGACCACACCACGCTCGTCCAGAAGTGGTCGGTGTACCAGGGCTACCGTGAGACGAAGGGGCACTTCGTCCTGCTCAGCCGCGACCCCAACATCCTGTGCGTCGACGTCCTGCCCAAGCATGGGCTCGGCACTCCCGACGACGTCGCCCGGCTGCGTGCCCTCTTGGACCGGTACGCGAAGCGGGTCTGACACCGTTCACGGTCAGGGGCGTCCGTACAGCTGCAGGAGACGGGCGGGGGAGAAGCATGCCGCGCTGAGGAAGGTGCCCCAGTTGGCGATGTCGGCGTTGACCAGCCTGCCGGTGGCGGGCCGGGTGTAGGCGGCGATTGCCGAGACCATGAAGGGGACCGAGCCGAGTTGGCTGACGGCGACGATCCACCAGCCGAGATCGCGGCGCCGCAGCCAGGGTCACCCGCGATGGCAGATCTCGACGAAGCCGAGGTGGCCGGAGATCCGGAACAGGCAACCGACCACGTCCGGGGCCCAGATGAGCCGGTTGGCTTGCTGGACGCTCAGCCCCTGCAGGAGAAGGCCGTGCACCGGCCGACCACGGCCGACGCGGTAAGGACAACCGGTCCCGCCGCAACGGCCGATGGGGTACTGCAGGGAAAGCCCATCGACGTGCATGCGTCCGTCCGGAACAATCCAGCTCCATGCACCCCACCCCGTGACCGGACCAGCGAGTCCTCACCACGTAGGACATGCTTTAAGGGCTGGTCGGCGGGGCGACGACCAACTCGGTGTCCGGGTCATGGTCGATCTGTGGAGGGCCGGCGACGATCATGGTGGCTCGGGCCCACGGCTGTTCTCGCAACATGAACGGCAGTTCCTCCAGCAGCCAGTTCGTCACGTGCTCCAGCTGCTCGGGGGAGTCACCGTCGCGGCCGACCAACAAGCGCTCTTGCTCATCGAGGTCACCCTGCATCCACACCGAGGCGTCCAACCACGGGGCAAGCTCCTCGCGGATGATGCCGGTGCCCTCGACCCAGACGAAGTCGGCACCGGCGGGGACGGTGATCGATCCGGGCCGGTCGTGGGCGATCCAGGCGTCGGGACGGAAATCCACCGCCTCACCTCGGTGCAGGGGTTGCAGGATGTTCTCGACGAGCACGGCACCCCAGTCGAAGTAGGCGTGGTTCCAGGCGACGTCGTCGGTGTGCACGATGGCGGAGTTGGGCGCCACCTTGCGTAGCCGCTCGGCCAGGGTCGTCTTGCCTGCGCCGCCCCGGCCGTCGATCGCGATCACCCGCGGACGTCCGGTGACGTCGGGTGATGCATCGCGCAGGTGCCGGACGGCGGCGTGCACGGTCACCACCCGCCAGCCAACGGCCTCGGTCTCGCCTGGATGTAGATGCATCTGTCGTCTGTCTCCGGAGGTGAGGACGCGGGTCCGGCCTGCCCGGACGATCCACCGGTCGGGTTACTGCGTGACGTGACTCCTCACTGACATTGATCATGCAGGTGTGGCCCGGGCAACTCCTGAATCAACGTCGAAGCGGCATCTACAGATACTGACACAGCCACTGAAGCCCATGGTCGAGGTCACCAAACGATTCCCAATGCGGTTGTCAAGCCAGGCTGGTGACATGCTGTGAGCGTTTCAGCCCGGAGTGACAGCGGGTGGGGGCGCGACGATTTCGAAGGTACGGCCATCGCGTATGAGTGCCCATATGACGTTCAGGCGTCGTCGCGCGAGGGCGATGATGGCCTGCTTGTG
>NZ_JBHTWG010000060.1:0-21296 GCF_042792555.1 Streptomyces sp. NPDC056628 | reverse complement strand
TTTTGTTTATAAGACACTGGTGTGGTGCGGTGCTTCGCATGGGGGTGGGTCGTCCGCGTACTGGGCGTACGCGGACGATCCCGACAACGCGGCGAGGCGCCGTGCCAGACGCCGCGGACCAGACGGGACTTGCGAAACACGCCCTAGGAGAGCAGCCCCTCCCCCAGCCGCCGCAGCCCCTCCGCGATCTCCTCTGGTGTCTGCGTCACGAAGCACAGCCGCAGCGTGGACCGCTCCGGCTCACCGGCGTAGAAGGGCGCCCCGGGGACGTAGGCGACGTCGTGCCGCACCACCCGGGGCAGCAGCGCGGTGGTGTCGTACGACGCGGGCAGCCGGACCCAGACGAACATGCCGCCCTCGGGCCGCTGCCAAGCACGGTGTCGCCGGGTTCCAGCAGGGCGGTCGCCAGGAGGGACAGGCCCTGCTGGGAGCCGGTCGTCACGAGGACGTCGTCGGCGTCCGTGGCCAGGCCCAGGGCCGTGGTCCGGGCGGCGAGCCCGGCCCGCAGACCCGGCTCGCCCTCGGTCGTGGAGTACTGGAGCGCCCGCGCGGGCGTCTCCGTCAGCACGGCCTGGAAGGCGGCGGCGATGGCCTGACGGTCGAACGACTCGGGCGCGGGCAGGCCGCCCGCGAAGTTGATGACCTCGGGGCGTGCGGTGACGGCGAGGATGTCCCGGACGGGCGATCCGCCGACGGCGGTGGTCCGCGCCGCGAGCGGCGGTACGGCCGCCGGGGTGCGGAGGGCTGCGGGCACGGGCTCGGCGACGGTCATCGGACGGCTCCTTCGGCTGCGGCGGGGTGCGCTTCCCGCCCGGCAGCCTAGAGATCCATATGCCCTCTACAACGACCTTTCCGCGATACGGACAGCGCCGCCCGGCCGTCCCACGCCCGTCCCCCGATCCACCGCATCTGTACAGGTCAGCGGCGTGCGGTGACCTCAGGCGTCCCAGATCCCCCGCACGGGGTGGCGACCGGCCCGGGTGATCGAGCAGGCTGGGCACGATCCCAGCCCGCACTCATGGAGAGGGTCGCCTCATGTCCGCTCACCCCCCACGCTTCCGCGCCCGGCTGACCGCCGCCACGCTGGTGGCGGTCGCCGCCCTCACGCTCACCGCGTGCGAGGACGGCAAGGGCCTGCGCGACGAGGGCCCGTCGGGAGCGGCGGCCGACAGCGGGAGCGGGCCGTCGAAGAGCGCCGCTACGAACGGCCGAGCTTCTGCGCGACCTCCGTCGCCCAGTAGGTGAGGATGTTCCGCGCGCCCGCGCGCCGGATACCGGTCAGCGACTCGAGGATGGCCCGGTCGCGGTCGATCCAGCCCTTCTCGGCGGCGGCCTCGATCATCGAGTACTCGCCGGAGATCTGGTACGCGGCCACCGGCACGTCCACCGCGTCGGCGACCCGCGCCAGGATGTCGAGGTAGGGCCCGGCCGGCTTGACCATCACCATGTCGGCGCCCTCCTCCAGGTCGAGCGCCAGCTCCCGCAGGGACTCGCGGACGTTCGCCGGATCCTGCTGGTAGGTCTTGCGGTCGCCCTTGAGGGACGAGCCGACGGCCTCCCGGAAGGGGCCGTAGAACGCGGAGGCGTACTTGACGGTGTAGGCGAGGATCGCGACGTCCTCGCGCCCGATCTGGTCGAGCGCGTCACGGATGACGCCGATCTGCCCGTCCATCATCCCGCTGGGCGCGACGACATGGGCGCCGGCGTCGGCCTGGACCTGCGCCATCTCGGCGTACCGCTCCAGCGTCGCGTCGTTGTCGACCCGGCCCTCGGCGTCGAGCACACCGCAGTGCCCGTGGTCGGTGGTCTCGTCCAGGCACAGGTCGGACATGACGAGCAGGTCGTCGCCGACCTCGGCCCGTACGTCCCGCAGGGCGACCTGGAGGATGCCGTCCGGGTCGGTGCCCGCGGTGCCGACGGCGTCCTTCTTGCTCTCCTCCGGCACGCCGAACAGCATGATCCCGGAGATGCCGGCCGCGACGGCCTCCGCGGCGGCCTTCTTCAGGCTGTCCCGCGTGTGCTGGACGACTCCCGGCATCGCCTCGATCGGCACCGGTTCGCTGACGCCCTCCCGCACGAAGGCCGGGAGGATGAGGTCGGCGGGGTGCAGCCTGGTCTCGGCGACCATGCGCCGCATGGCGGGGGTGGTCCGCAGACGCCGCGGCCGAGTACCGGGGAAGGATCCGTACGTCGTCATCCCTCTACGCTACGCCCGCCCCACCGGTGCCTTTGCCGACGCGCAGTCGGCCCGCCCGGCCCGGATGTCAGTCCCGGCCCTTACATTGCGCGGGTGGACCGGACGATGACAGAAGACGACCGCACCCTCCCCCCGTCTCTCGCCGAGCTGGCACGCACGGGGATCGACTACGCCGACGGCGAGGGCATCGACTTCGAGCCCTACGACGCCTTCGAGCCGGCCGAGGAGACCACCGGCTGGCTGCGCCAGTGGACGGGAAACCCCGAACTCGACGGCGCCGCCTACCGGGTGTTCGGGCAGGACGGAACGGGCGGCCTCGCGGCCCTCTGGCTCGTGCGTCCGGGCCGCCCCCTCGCCGAGCAGCCCGTGGTCTTCATGGGCTCGGAGGGCGAAGTCGGCGTGGTCGCCGGGAACCTCTCCGACTTCCTGTGGATGCTGGCCGACGGCTGCGGCCCCCTGGAGGCCGTCCAGTTCGGGGGCCGCGACCCACGCCCCGACGCGGCCCTCACCGCCCTCGCCGAACGCCACGCCACCACCCCGCGCCGCCCGGCCCTCGCCCTCCTGGCCGAGGCCCGCGCGGAGTTCCCGGCCTTCGCCGAGGACATCGAGGCCCTCTGCCGCTGACCCACCGGATCTGTCCGGCTCTTGTCCGGGCCGTCCGGGGTGACCCCGCGCGCCCGCACCGAGTTGGTCCGGGGAAGGGGCGCGCGGCGGGAGGGACGACGGCATGAGCGGCTGGGAGACGGGGCTGGACGACGAGGAGGCCGGGGCCGTGATGCGCACGGTCGCACGGCAGCTGAAGCTGTGGCGGGAGGCGGCCGGGCTCACCCAGGCGGAGCTCGCGGCGGCCATCGGGTACGGCGAGGAACTGGTCTCCGCGGTGGAGCGGGGCCAGCGCATCCCCCGGCCGGAGTACCTGGACGCGGCGGACCGGGCCCTGGGCGCGGGCGGGAAGATCGCCGCGATGAAGAGGGACGTGGCGGAGGTCCGGTACCCGAAGAAGGTACGGGACTTGAAGCGGCTGGAGGCGGAGGCGGTGGAGCTGGGGGCCTACAACAGCTCGGTGGTGCATGGGCTGTTGCAGACCCCGGCGTACGCACGAGCCGTGTTCGGTGCGCGCCGACCCCCCTTCTCGGCCGACGAACTGGAGCAACGGCTGTCGGCCCGGGTGGCGCGTCAGGAGATCGTCAGTGCCACGACGACCCGCCCCCTCTTCAGTTTCGTCCAGTGCGAGTCGACGCTCCGTCGGCCCATCGGGGGCAGGATGGTCATGCGTGGACAGCTCGAACGGCTGCTGGAGGTCGCCGAGTTGCCCAACGTCGACCTCCAGGTGCTTCCGCTGAGCCATGAGGAGAACTCGGGTCTCGCCGGTTCGTTCCGGCTGCTCAGACTCAAGGACGGCACCACCGTCGGACACGTGGAGGTGCAGCACATCAGTCGCGTGATCAGCGAGCCGAAGGAAGTGCAGCTCCTCGACATCCGTTATGGGACCATCCGGGCGCAGGCTCTCAGCCCACGAGAGTCGATGGCCCTCATCGAGAACGTGCTTGGAGAGACATGACCCTCAAGCCCTACACCGACCTCACCTGGACGAAGAGCAGCTACAGCACGGACGAGGGCCCCGACTGCGTCGAAGTCGCCCCCACCCCCGACCGCATACTCGTCCGTGACTCCAAGGACCCGGACGGCCCCCGCCTCGCCCTCGCCCCCACCACGTGGACGGCCTTCCTGCCGTACGCCTCCGGGCGCTGACGGCACGCATGCGAAGGGCCCGCACCCGAGTACTCGGGTGCGGGCCGTCTCATGCTCAGGTCGTCGACCGGCGTCTCCGCGCCCCCGGGCGCCGCTCGCTCGGCCGCGTCACCGGGTCCCCGGCGTCGAGGGCCGCCGCACGGCGCCGCGCGCCGAAGTCGGCCAGAGCCTCCGCCAGCTTGTGCACGGACGGCTCGGGGGCCATCACGTCCACCCGCAGGCCGTGCTCCTCGGCGGTCTTGGCCGTGGCCGGGCCGATACACGCGATCACCGTCACGTTGTGCGGCTTGCCCGCGATGCCGACGAGGTTGCGGACCGTGGACGACGAGGTGAAGAGCACGGCGTCGAAGCCGCCGCCCTTGATCGCCTCGCGGGTCTCCGCCGGCGGCGGCGAGGCCCGTACGGTCCGGTAGGCCGTGACGTCGTCGACCTCCCAGCCCAGCTCGATGAGCCCGGCGACCAGGGTCTCGGTGGCGATGTCGGCGCGGGGCAGGAAGACGCGGTCGATCGGGTCGAAGACCGGGTCGTAGGGCGGCCAGTCCTCCAGCAGCCCGGCGGCCGACTGCTCGCCGCTCGGCACGAGGTCCGGCTTCACGCCGAAGGCGATGAGCGCCTTCGCGGTCTGCTCGCCGACCGCCGCGACCTTGATCCCTGCGAACGCCCGGGCGTCGAGGCCGTACTCCTCGAACTTCTCCCGTACCGCCTTGACCGCGTTGACCGAGGTGAACGCGATCCACTCGTAGCGGCCGGTGACCAGGCCCTTGACGGCCCGTTCCATCTGCTGGGGCGTGCGCGGCGGTTCGACGGCGATCGTCGGCACCTCGTGCGGCACGGCCCCGTAGGAGCGCAGCTGGTCGGAGAGCGAGGCCGCCTGCTCCTTCGTCCTCGGCACGAGCACCCGCCACCCGAACAGCGGCTTGGACTCGAACCACGACAACTGGTCGCGCTGGGCGGCCGCGGAACGCTCACCGACCACGGCTATCACCGGCCTGCCGCCCTCGGGCGAGGGCAGCACCTTGGCCTGCTTCAGCGTCTGGGCGATCGTCCCGAGGGTCGCGGTCCACGTCCGCTGCCGGGTGGTGGTGCCGGCGACGGTCACCGTCAGCGGTGTGTCGGGCTTGCGCCCGGCCGCCACCAGCTCGCCGGCCGCGGCGGCCACGCTGTCGAGGGTCGTCGACACGACGACGGTCCCGTCCGACGCGCCCACCTCGGTCCAGCACCGGTCGGACGCGGTCCGCGCGTCGACGAACCGCACGTCCGTGCCCTGCGCGTCCCGCAGCGGCACACCGGCGTACGCCGGCACGCCGACGGCCGCGGCGACACCGGGCACGACCTCGAACGGCACACCGGCCGCGGCGCAGGCCAGCATCTCGCCGGCGGCGTACGTGTCGAGGCCGGGGTCCCCGGACACCGCACGCACGACCCGCCTGCCGCCCCGCGCGGCCTCCATGACAAGATGTGCGGCATCCCGCACCGCGGGTAGCGCAGCGGTCGTTGACGCGCCGTCAACAACGGCCAGCTGGGGCGTGCCTGTGCCCGGGACGGTGTCCCCGTCGGGGCCCTTGTCCGTGTGCACCTCGGCGACGCCCTGCCTGGCGTGCTGACGTACGACGTCGAGCACCTCGTGCTCGGCGACCAGTACGTCCGCGTGCGCCAGCGCCTCGACGGCGCGCAGAGTCAGCAGCCCCGGATCCCCGGGTCCGGCACCCAGGAAGGTGACGTGCCCGTGATCGAGGCCGGCGGGAAGAGTGGTGGGGCTCACTGTGCTCGCTCCCCCATCAGACCGGCCGCGCCCTGGGCAAGCATCTCGGTTGCGAGTTCGCGACCGAGCGCCAGCGCTTGGTCGTGCGTCTCGGGCACGGGACCGGTGGTGGACAGCTGCACCATCCGCGTGCCGTCGGGAGTACCGACGACGCCGCGCAGGCGCATTTCCTTGACAATCTGCCGTTCGGCCTGGGGGTCCCCCCGCTCCAGCGGAGCCGAGAGCGGGGGTAGGTCGGCCAGCGCGCCCACAGGGGCGGAGCAGCCGGCTTCCAGGGCGGCGAGCAGGGACCGCTCGGCGGTGACGGCGACCCGGGTGAAGGGGTCGTCGAGCTCGCCGAGCGCGGCGACGAGGTCCGCGTTGTCCGCGGTGCACTCGATCGCCAGGGCCCCCTGGCCGGGGGCGGGCAAAACCGTGTCGACCGACAGGAAGTCGGTCACCTCGTCGAGGCGGCCGATGCGGCTCAGGCCGGCCGCGGCCAGGACGACCGCGTCCAGCTCGCCGTCGTGCACGTACCGGATGCGGGTGTCGACGTTGCCGCGGATCGGGACCGTCTCGACGTCCAGGCCGTGGCCGCGGGCGTACGCGTTCAGCTGGGCGGCCCGGCGGGCCGAGCCCGTGCCGATGCGGGCGCCGCGCGGCAGGTCGGTGAGCTTGAGCGCGTGCCGTGCGACGAGCACGTCCCGCGGGTCCTCGCGCTCGGGGACCGCCGCCAGGACCAGCTCCTCGGGCTGGGCGGTCGGCAGGTCCTTCAGGGAGTGCACCGCGAAGTCCACCTCCCCGCGCAGCAGGGCGTCGCGCAGCGCGGTGACGAACACACCCGTGCCGCCGATCTGCGACAGGGCCTCGCGCGAGATGTCACCGTACGTGGTGATCTCGACGAGTTCGACGGGGCGTCCGGTCACCTGGCTCACGGTGTCCGCGACCTGCCCGGACTGGGCCATGGCGAGCTTGCTGCGCCGGGTGCCGAGCCGTAGTGGCTGCTGAGTCATCGTGGGCCTCGGTTCTTCTCGGTGCTTTCCCCGGCCCGGGAGACGGAGGCCACCGTCTCCTGGTCGAGGTCGAACAGGGTCCGCAGGGCGTCCGCGTACCCGGCGCCGCCGGGCTCCGCGGCGAGCTGCTTGACCCGTACGGTCGGGGCGTGCAGCAGCTTGTCGACCACGCGCCGCACGGTCTGCGTGATCTCGCTGCGGTGCTTGTCGTCCAGGCCGGGCAGACGGCCCTCCAGTCGGGCGATCTCGCCGGCCACGACGTCGGCGGCCATCGTGCGCAGGGCGACGACGGTCGGCGTGATGTGCGCGGCCCGCTGCGCCGCCCCGAAGGCCGTGACCTCGTCGGCGACGATACGGCGGACCTGGTCGACGTCGGCCGCCATGGGCGCGTCGGCCGAGGCCTCCGCCAGCGACTCGATGTCCACCAGCCGCACTCCGGTGAGCCGGTGCGCGGCGGCGTCGATGTCGCGCGGCATGGCGAGGTCGAGGAGCGCCAGCACGGCTGCCCGGCGGGGCGTCTCGGCGACCGGTTCGGGCCTGCGGCGCTCGGGGATGCGGCCGACGGTGGCCGCGGTCGCGGCGAGCGCGGTGATCAGTTCGGCGTCGGTCTCGGGGCTGCGGCGGGACGCCTCGCGGCGGTCGACGGCGCCGCCGGCCGCCCAGGCCGCGTGCTGCTCCAGGGTGGCCGCGTCCATGCCGGCGACGGCGGCCTCGCCGTGCACGGAGAAACCTCCCTGCACCGCGGCGAGGTCCAGCGGGCACTCCTCGTCGGTGCCGACCCCGGAGGGCGGCAGCGGGGTCCGCGACACGTCGGTGCCGTCGGCCTCCGTCCGGGGCGCGGGCGCCGTACGCCCACCGCCGTCGAAGGCGGCCGGCCGGCCGGTCCGGCCCTCGACCGCGCCGGCGACCTCCTCCGCGCTGAGGACCAGCCCGGTGGCACCGGTGCAGGACACGACGACGTCGGCACGTGTCAGCTCGACCGGCACCGCGTCCATCGGTACCGCGCGGGCCGACAGGTGGGTGCCGTCGGTGAGGATCTCGGCGAGGCGCTCGGCGCGCTCCCGGGTGCGGTTGGCGACGACGATCTCGCCGACCCCGGCCCGCGCGAGGGTGGCCGCGGCCAGGGAGGACATCGAGCCCGCGCCGATGACCAGGGCTTTCTTGCCGCGCGCCCAGGCGGTGACGTCCGCGCCCTCGGCGAGCTGCTCCAGGCCGAAGGTGACCAGGGACTGCCCGGCGCGGTCGATGCCGGTCTCGGAGTGGGCGCGCTTGCCGACCCGCAGAGCCTGCTGGAACAGGTCGTTCAGCAGTCGTCCGGCGCTGTGCAGGTCCTGTGCCTTGGCCAGGGAGTCCTTGATCTGGCCGAGGATCTGGCCCTCGCCGACCACCATGGAGTCGAGTCCGCAGGCCACCGAGAACAGGTGGTGGACGGCGCGGTCCTCGTAGTGGACGTACAGGTACGGCGTGAGCTCGTCGAGGCCCACCCCGCTGTGCTGGGCGAGCAGCGTGGACAGCTCGGCGACACCGGCGTGGAACTTGTCCACGTCGGCGTACAGCTCGATGCGGTTGCAGGTGGCGAGCACCGCGGCCTCGGTGGCCGGCTCGGCGGCGACCGTGTCCTGGACCAGCTTGACCTGGGCGTCCGCGCTCAGTGCCGCGCGCTCCAGGACGCTGACGGGGGCGCTGCGGTGGCTCAGCCCGACGACGAGCAGACTCATGCCGGCATCACGGCGGGCACGTCCCCGTCGGGTCCCTGGTCGGCGGAGGTGCTGCGGGCGGCTGCGGCCCGGACACCGCCGGCGGAGGCGGCCTCCTCACCGGCCTTGCGCTGCTCGTGGAAGGCGAGGATCTGCAGCTCGATGGAGAGGTCGACCTTGCGCACGTCGACGCCGTCCGGCACGGACAGCACGGTCGGCGCGAAGTTCAGGATGGAGGTGACGCCCGCGGCCACGAGGCGGTCGCACACGGCCTGGGCGGCGCCGGCCGGGGTGGCGATGACGCCGATGGACACGCCGTTGTCCTGGATGATCCGCTCCAGGTCGTCGGAGTGCTGCACGGGGATGCCGGCGACGGGCTTGCCCGCCATGGCGGGGTCGGCGTCGATGAGCGCGGCGACCCGGAAGCCGCGGGAGGCGAACCCGCCGTAGTTGGCGAGCGCGGCACCCAGGTTTCCGATACCGACGATCACTACCGGCCAGTCCTGGGTGAGCCCGAGCTCACGGGAGATCTGGTACACGAGATACTCGACGTCGTACCCCACGCCACGGGTCCCGTAGGAGCCGAGGTAGGAGAAGTCCTTGCGCAGCTTCGCGGAGTTGACCCCCGCCGCGGCCGCGAGCTCCTCGGAGGAGACCGTGGGGACCGAGCGCTCCGACAGTGCGGTCAGGGCTCGGAGGTACAGCGGAAGCCGGGCGACGGTGGCCTCGGGAATCCCTCGGCTGCGGGTCGCCGGTCGGTGAGTTCGGCCAGTTGCCACGGTGCTCCTGCGGGTAGAGCGGGGCTGTAGGCGGTCACACGTCCCTACATGACCGCCCCGTCGAATGAAGGCTATGTCTTTGTGAACGCGTGCACAAAGATGGTGTCCGATTTGCCCGCCCAACGTGACCGGGCTCACGCACGCCCGGCGCACCGCTGTGGAACCGGCGCATACGCACCACCGTTCCTCTGCTCCTGGGGGCAAAACCGCACACTCTCCTCGACGATCCCCGCCCCCGAGACCACTTCGCCGTCGATCCTAAGCCGTTTCCGGAGAACTTTGGACTACTCGGTCAGTGCTTTGCGGAGGCGGTCCTCGTTCACGCGCCAGAACGTGTGCTGCTCGCCGTCGACGAGGACCACGGGGATCTGCTCCCAGTACTCGTCGTGCAGCCGCGGGTCCTGGGTGATGTCCTTCCACTCCCACGGCACGCCCGCCTCGGCGCACACCCGCTCCACCACGCTCCGCGCGTCATCGCACAGATGGCAGTCGGGTTTGCCGATGAGGGTGACGAGCCGGTCCTGCGGAGGCCTGGCCGGAGTGCGACGGAAGAGCGGGCTCATGCCGGCCATTGTCCCGCGCCGCGGCGCGCATGTCGGACCACGCCGTTTAACTGCGGGGACGCGGAGAGTTCACGACTTTTGAACGTCGCGGTCCCGGAGGCCCCGAAGGGAATGGCTATGCTCACGAACATGGCCGCTCTTGGATGGCTCACCCCCCGTAGGCGTCCCGCCACGGCGCGGAGCGTGTTGGCTGGCGAGGCCTCGGCGGAGGCAGCGCGCAAGTCCTCGCAGGAGGTCGCGGAGGTATCCGCCGCCGAACCGGACTTCCCGGTGCTCGGCGACGAACGGGCCGCCGCGTTCTTCGACCTGGACAACACGGTGATGCAGGGCGCCGCCCTCTTCCACTTCGGGCGGGGCCTGTACAAGCGCAAGTTCTTCGAGACGCGCGAGCTCGCCCGGTTCGCCTGGCAGCAGGCGTGGTTCCGGCTGGCCGGCGTCGAGGACCCCGAGCACATGCAGGAGGCCCGCGACTCGGCGCTGTCGATCGTCAAGGGCCACCGCGTCGCCGAGCTCCAGTCGATCGGCGAGGAGATCTACGACGAGTACATGGCCGAGCGCATCTGGCCCGGCACCCGCGCCCTCGCCCAGGCCCACCTGGACGCGGGCCAGAAGGTGTGGCTCGTCACGGCGGCACCGGTGGAGATCGCCACGGTGATCGCCCGCCGCCTCGGCCTGACCGGCGCCCTGGGCACGGTCGCGGAGTCGGTGGACGGCGTCTACACGGGCAAGCTCGTCGGCGAGCCGCTGCACGGCCCGGCGAAGGCGGAGGCCGTGCGCGCCCTGGCCCTGGCGGAGGGCCTGGACCTGTCGCGGTGCGCCGCGTACAGCGACTCGCACAACGACATCCCGATGCTCTCCCTGGTCGGGCACCCCTACGCGATCAACCCCGACGCCAAGCTGCGCAAGCACGCCCGCAAGCTCGACTGGCGGCTGCGCGACTACCGCACGGGCCGCAAGGCGGCCAAGGTCGGCATCCCCGCCGCGGCGGGCGTCGGCGCGGTGGCCGGGGGCACGGCGGCCGCGATCGCCCTGCACCGGCGCCGCCGGTAGGCACGCCCGGCCCGCGGGCCGAGCCGTCTCTCCACCCAGGCACCCGTCTGTCCAGTCACGTTGGCTGGACACGGCCACAACACGCCCTGTTGTCAGCCGGAAGACGGACGGACTCGATCAACAAACGGTCACTCTATGGCACTTGATCGGGCGTCAATCGGCTACAGAAGAGACGCAATCGGTGATTTGAGCAACTGGGCGTAGCAGTGCCTGCACGAAGCGTTATTCTCCTCAGACGCATTCCGGTACCCCTCCGTCGCTACGACGGGTGAACGGTCCCGTACTGCATGTGATGGAAGCTCTGCCTCTGGGAGTCCCGTGTACCCACACGTCGGGGTTGACGCCTCGGGCCTGGCTACGCTCCGCGCGACGGTCCTCGACCTGTTGCGCGGTTTCGTCCCCACCGCGTACGCCGTCCCTGCCCTCGCCGTAACCGCCGCACCCGTAGGCCCGTGCTACGCGCTCGCCGAGGGGAGCGCCGCCGTCGGCAGACGGGGGCGCTCGACCGGCGCGACGACCGCCCGCCGCCCCGCCGCGGACAGCGACAGCGCGCGCATGATGGACCTGGTGGAACGCGCGCAGGCCGGCGAGGCCGACGCGTTCGGCCGGCTCTACGACCAGTACAGCGACACCGTGTACCGCTACATCTACTACCGGGTCGGGGGGAAGGCCACCGCGGAGGATCTCACCAGCGAGACCTTTCTGCGGGCCCTGCGCCGCATCGGCACCTTCACCTGGCAGGGCCGGGACTTCGGCGCCTGGCTCGTCACCATCGCCCGCAACCTGGTCGCCGACCACTTCAAGTCCAGCCGCTTCCGGCTGGAGGTGACCACCGGCGAGATGCTCGACGCCAACGAGGTCGAGCGCTCACCCGAGGACTCCGTCCTCGAATCGCTCTCGAACGCCGCGCTGCTGGAGGCCGTCCGGCGGCTCAACCCGCAGCAGCAGGAGTGCGTCACCCTCCGCTTCCTCCAGGGCCTCTCCGTCGCGGAGACCGCCCGCGTCATGGGCAAGAACGAGGGCGCCATCAAGACACTCCAGTACCGGGCCGTCCGCACCCTCGCCCGACTGCTCCCGGACGACGCGCGCTGAGCGCGTCCCCCCTACCGCACCGACACTGTCCGCAATCGCCAACTCACCCTCGGTGAAAGTCCGTTGACTTCGCGGCCCGTTCATCCTTCGTCCGTAACCCAAGTGGCGCGCCACTCGTTGTGCGGGATGCAGGCTCCCTGTGGTCACTCCCTGACCCACTTCGATCACCCGATCGTGTGGAAACGGTCAGGGGGTGCAACCCTCAGGACCCCCTGGGGAGTCGACCGTCATGACGAGAGGAGGTGCCGCCAGTGATCGCGAACGTATCGGCGCACCGGCGGACGAGCGCCTTCGCCCAGGCCCTGGAGGAGCTGACCGACCGGGGCACGGCGGCCGAGCAGGCCGAGCAGCCCGGGGGACCGGCACCGGCTGCTGCGGAACAGACCGAGCAAGGGCGCCTGTTGGCCCTGGCCACGGGTCTCGGCGAGCTGCCCAAGCCCGTGCTCGACCCCGAGGTCAAGGTCGTGCAGCGAGCCCAGCTCGTGGCCGCGATGGAGGCCATGCTCCAAGAGGGCACCGCGGCGGGCGAGGCGGGTCCCACCCTGCCCGGACAGCGGTCCGAGCGGGCGCGCGGGGCCCACCGGGCGACCCCGATGAGCAAACTCCGTCCGCGCTCACGCCTCGCCAAGGGACTCACCGCCGGCGGACTCAGCGTCGGAGTCGCCGCCGGAGCCTTCGGCGGGGTGGCCGCCGCCAGCGGCGACGCCCTGCCCGGCGACTCCCTCTACGGCCTCAAGCGCGGCATCGAGGACTTCAAGCTCAACGTCCTGGCCGACGGCGAGGACGAACGCGGGCGCGTCTACCTCGACCAGGCCTCCACCCGGCTGAGCGAGGCCCGCAGGCTGATGGAGCGCGGCCGCGGCGGCCAGTACGACCACGAGTCGCTCGCCGAGATCCGCCGCGCCCTGTCCGGCATGCAGCACGACGCCTCCGAGGGCCACCGGCTGCTGCGCGAGGCGTACGAGCGCCACCCGGACTCCCTGGGACCCATCCAGGCCCTCTCCGCGTTCTCCCGCTCCCACCGCGCCACCTGGGGCAGCATGCGCGAGCGGCTCCCCCTCCAGCTCGGGGACGTCAGCGACCGGGTGTCGTCCGTCTTCGACGCCATAGACGAAGAGGTCGCCCCGCTCCAGTCCCTGCTCCCGCCTCCCGCCAAGGACGGCGGTGACGGCAAGGGCCGGGGTGGCTCCGGCTCGTCCTCCACCGGCACGTCCGGCGCCGACAAGTCGGCCCACCCCAGCGCCGGCGGCAGCGGCTCGACCGAGGGCGGCCACCGCACCGGCGGCCCCAGCAAGTCGGCCGAGGACTCCGCCGGCGAGGGCGACGGCCTGCTCGGCGGGAACACCGGTGGCCTGCTCGACCCGCCCAGGGCCACCGGCGGCTCGGGCGCCTCGCCGTCCGCGTCCACCCCGGCCAACGGCCCGGCGGTCACTCTCCCGCCCCTGCTCCCGGGTCTCCTGCCCGGCCTGGGCATCGAGGGAGAGGACGCCGACTAGCGGCTCCGCCACCCTCCTGTACGCCGATGGGGCACCCCTTCCACCGGGGGTGCCCCATCGTCGTGTACGCGCCCGCCAGGGCCGTCGCGCGACCCGTCAGAAGAAGACCGACCGGCGCTGCACCAGCAGCTTGTAGAGCGTGTGCTGGATCTGCTCCCTGACCTGGTCGGTGAGGTTGAACATCAGCATCGGGTCCTCGGCCGCCTCCGGCGGATAACCGTCGGTGTGGATCGGCTCGCCGAACTGGATCGTCCACTTCGTCGGCAGCGGGATCGCTCCCAGCGGACCCAGCCACGGGAAGGTCGGCGTCAGCGGGAAGTACGGGATGCCCAGCACCCGGGCCAGCGTCTTCGCGTTGCCGATCATCGGGTAGATCTCCTCGGCCCCGACGATCGAGCACGGGATGATCGGCGTCTGCCGGCGCAGCGCCGTGGACACGAAGCCGCCCCGGCCGAAGCGCTGCAGCTTGTAGCGCTCGCCGAAGGGCTTGCCGATGCCCTTGAAGCCCTCCGGCATCACACCGACCAACTCGCCCTGCCCGAGCAGCCGGTCGGCGTCCTCCGTGCAGGCCAGCGTGTGCCCGAGCTTGCGGGCGAGCTCGTTGACCACCGGCAGCATGAACACCAGATCGGCGGCGAGCAGCCGCAGATGGCGTCCCGCGGGATGGTGGTCGTGCACGGCGACCTGCATCATCAGGCCGTCCAGCGGCAGCGTCCCGGAGTGGTTGGCGACGATCAGCGCGCCGCCCTCGGCCGGGATGTTCTCCACGCCCTTCACGTCGACCCGGAAGTACTTCTCGTACACCGGCCGCAACAGGGACATCAGGACCTGGTCCGTGAGTTCCTCGTCGTACCCGAAGTCGTCGACGTCGTAGTCCCCGGTGAGACGCCGGCGCAGGAAGGCCAGGCCGCTCGCGATGCGCCGCTCCAGACCGCCGTCGTGCGAGGGCTGTGGAGCCGGCTCTTCCTCAGGAGTCACAGGGACATCATCCTGCGCGAGGGACCGTCCCGGCAGGGGCTGGACCTCACCGACCGGCCCGCCTTCACCGTCCTGGCGTCGGCTCGCCGTGCTCCGGCGCCGCGGCGGCCGCTGTACGGCGCCTCCGCGGGACCGGTCGTCGTCGAACGGAATGACCTTGGCGTCCGCCATCGTTGATGCGCTCCTCAGTTGGCGCTCTGCGTCGGGGGGTGACCGCCGTCCAGGACGGGCAGCGCGGCGATCCGGTCGACGGCCCCCGCGAGGGCCTCGGGCGGCAGCAGTCCCGGGCCGCGGCTGCTCGCGAAGTCCGCGAACGTCTGGGCCGTCGTGTACTTCGGCTGAAATCCGAGGGTCTCGCGCATCTGGTCCGTGGACACCACCCGGCCGTGGGTGAGCAACCGGATCTGCTCCGGCGAGAAGTCCGACATTCCCAGCGTACGCACCAGAGTGCCCGCCCACGTCACGGCGGGCAGCAGCAGCGGCACCGTGGGCCGCCCCAGCCGCCGCGCGCACTGGGAGAGCAGCAGGACGCCGTCCCCGGCGACGTTGAAGGTGCCGCTGTTCAGCGTGCCCCGGCGCGCCTCGTGGGAGGCGATGCGCAACACCTCGATGACGTCGTCCTCGTGCACGAACTGCAGGCGCGGGTCGTACCCGAGGACGGTCGGCAGGACGGGCAGCGAGAAGTACGAGGCGAGCGGGGTGTCCGCGGTGGGGCCGAGGATGTTGGCGAACCGCAGCACGCACACGGCGACGTCGGGCCGCCGCCGGGCGAACCCGCGCACATAGCCCTCGACCTCGACGATGTCCTTGGCGAAGCCGCCGCTGGGCAGGGACTTGGGCGGGGTGGTCTCGGTGAAGACGGCCGGGTCGCGGGGCGCCGACCCGTACACGTTCGTACCGGACTTCACCACCAGCCGCTCGACCAGGGGGGACTTCTGGCAGGCACCGAGGAGCTGCATCGTCCCGATGACGTTGGTCTCCTTGACCGTGGTCCGGCTGCCGCTGGCCAGCGCGGTCCCGGTCACGTCCATGTGCACGACGGTGTCGGCGCCGCTCTCCGCGAGCACCCGCGCGATGGAGGGCTGCCGGATGTCGGCCTGGATGAAGTCCGCGCCGCCCAGGTGGTGCTCCGGCGGCACCACGTCCACGGCGATCACCCGGTCCACCTGGGGGTCCCGCTGGATACGGCGTACGAAGCGGCCCCCGAGTTGACGGGCCACCCCGGTGACGAGCACGACCTTGCCCAAGATCAGCGCCTTCCTTCCAGCCCTCGTACCCAGCCGAGTTCCCCGTGTGCCGCCAACTTAGCGGGTGGATGTTGCGCTGTGATGACCACCCGATGCGTGACGTGACGGAAATTCCCCCGTCATACACTGTGGCCCCCCACCGGATGCGGTGGGGGGCCACAGACACGCCGCTTCTCGCGGCGCCGCTTACTTCTTGTTGCGACGCTGAACGCGCGTGCGCTTGAGCAGCTTGCGGTGCTTCTTCTTGGCCATCCGCTTGCGCCGCTTCTTGATAACAGAGCCCACGACTACCCTCGCTCACTTCTCATCACTCGGTGTTTGGGCGCCATGGGCCCACACGACCTACGAGGGGCTAGCCTACCCGCCCCGGCGCTGAGGTCGTAATCGAGGGGGCGAGGGGGTCACCGGCGGTCCCGGCAACCCCCCGGCCCGTGCCGTCAGGCGGTTTCCACCCCCACGTAACTCTCGCGAAGGTACTCGTGAACCGCTTGCTCCGGGACACGGAACGACCGTCCCACCCGGATCGCGGGCAGATGACCGCTGTGCACCAGCCGGTACACGGTCATCTTCGACACTCGCATCACCGAGGCGACCTCCGCCACGGTAAGGAACTGAACCTCGTTCAGAGGCCTCTCGCCAGCTGCAGCCATGACACACCTGAACCTTCCGCACTCGACGGCCACCGGCTTCCCCTTCCGGTGACTCTTCGTCGTTGCGTGCTCACTCCCCAATGTAGGTGCGGGTGATGCGAGTGGGGAAGAGGTGCAGCCATCGGCGACCTACTGTGACAGACACGCTCGATTGAGTACGTAGCGGGTAAGCGGCCGGTAGTAATCAGACCGCACAGCGTCATCAAGTGGAACGGCGACGGACACGGACCCCTCGGCCTCCCCCACGAAGAGCGCGGGGTCGTTGGTGTCGGCGAGCCCAATGGCCTCGAACCCCAGTTGACCTGCCCCGCAGACCCAGCCGTGGTCCCCGATCACCAGCTGCGGCAGCGGCCCGCCGGCCTCGGCGGCGGCGGCCAGCGCGACCCGAACCGGGAGGGGGGAGTGGGTGTGCACGCCGGGCTCACAACCGGAGCGGGACGCGTCGGGCGCCCGCACCAGCGCGACTCCCCGTACGTAGGCGAGGTTGTACGTACGTAGACCGAACCGGGTCGTTATGTCGACACGGCGACCATGCGCCGGGGTGAGGACGGCACACCCTGCCGCCGAGAGCGCGTCTGCCAGGGCGCCGTAGAACCCGAGCAGCCGGTGGGGGTGCCCGGTGCCGAGCAGCACCGGTCCACCACGCTGGGCGACCCTCCCGATCCGGTCGGAAAAGGCGTCCAGAGCGGTCAAAGTCCGTTCCGGATCGATCACATCGGGACCCGAGACACAGCCGGGATCGGCCGAAACCCCACACCTCTCCGCCATCAGGGCGAGCAGCTCGCGCTGCCCCCAGGCCCCCTCGGGGTCCAGCCCGACGAGCACCCGGGGATCCCGCGCGGCGAACAGCCGGTAACTCCTGAGACTCGCCTCACGGGAGGTCGCCACCGTCCCGGCCAGCCCCACGGCCACGAGATGAGCGCGAAGCGCCGCGGTACTCAGCACCCCAGCGATGCTGGCGGACCGGACACCCCACGGACGCCCGAACCGGGCAAGGACCGCACGGTCGGGCTAATGGAACGCCTCCTACGGGAGCAGCCCCCGCAGCGGGAACACCGCCTTGCGCGTCGCCAGCACCGCCTGGTCCAGCCGGTCCGCGGGGTCGTACCCCGACTCCCAGTCCGCCCAGGCCACCGGCCACCGCCCGTCGGTCATCCGGGCCGGACCCAACTGCCGCGTCCGCGCGTACACTTCCTGCCGCCAGCTCTCCGGGACCAGCGTCGTGGGCTCGATCGGCCGCCCCGCCGCGATCGCCACCAGATGCGTCCACGACCGCGGCACCACCTCGACCACGGCGTACCCGCCACCGCCCAGCGCGAGCCACTTCCCCCCGGCGTGCTCGTGCGCCAGGTCGTGGCAGGCCACCTGCACGGCCCGCTGCGCGTCCAGCGACACCGCCAGATGCGCCAGCGGATCCTCGAAGTGCGTGTCGGCCCCGTGCTGCGTCACCAGCACCTGCGGGCTGAAGTCCGCGAGCAGCTCTGGCACCACGGCGTGGAACGCCCGCAGCCAGCCCGCGTCCCCGGTGCCCGCCGGCAGCGCCACGTTCACCGCGGACCCCTCGGCGGCCCCGGTCTCCTGCGGCCACCCGGTCTGCGGGAACAGCGTCCGGGGGTGCTCGTGCAGCGAGATGGTCAGCACCCGCGGGTCCTCCCAGAACGCCGCCTGCACCCCGTCCCCGTGGTGCACGTCGACGTCCACGTACGCGACCCGCTCCGCACCCAGCTCCAGCAGCCGGGCGATCGCCAGGGCCGCGTCGTTGTAGATGCAGAACCCGGACGCCCCGGCCGGCATCGCGTGGTGCAGCCCGCCCGTGAAGTTCACCGCGTGCAGCGCGCTCCCCCGCCACACGGCCTCCGCCGCGCCCACCGACTGCCCTGCGATCAGCGCCGAGACCTCGTGCATCCCGGCGAACGCAGGATCGTCCAGGGTGCCCAGACCGTACGACTGGTCGGCCGCCCGCGGGTCCGCCGACGCCGCCTTCACGGCCGCGATGTAGTCCTCCCGGTGCACCAGCCGCAGGGTCGACTCACCGGCCGGCTGGGCCGCGACGACGTCCACGTGCTGGTCCAGCTCGAAGGCTTTGACGAGTTTCCTGGTCAGACCGAGGCGCACCGGGTCCATCGGATGGTCCCGGCCGAAGTCATAGCCCGTTACTGCCTCGTCCCACATCAGCTGTGCGCGGCCGCTCATGCCCGCCACCGTATCGGTCCGGCCGCGCGGCGAACGAAGGGGCGTACACGAGCGTCACCAGCACCAACACCATCGGCACCAGCATGGCCCCCCGATAGCTCCACGCGTCGCCCAGCGCCCCCACCAGAGGCGAACCGATCAGGAAGCCCACGTAATTGAAGACGTTGAGCCGCGCGACGGCCGCGTCCGACGCCCCCGGGAACAGCCTCCCGGCCGCCGCGAACGTCTGCGGCACCAGCACGCACAGCCCCAGCCCGAGCAGCGTGAACCCCAGCATCCCGAACCAGGCGCCCGGCGCCGTCGCCACCACCGCGAACCCGACGGCCGCCACCAGCGCCCCCAGCCGCACCACGGCCACCGCCCCGAGCCGCCGCACCCCGAAGTCCCCGATGGCCCGCCCCAGCAGCGTGGTCACCATGTACACGTTGTACGGCACGGTCGCCAGCTGCTCGGAGCTGCCGAGCACGTCCTGCAGGTACTTCGCGCTCCAGTTGGAGACCGTCGAGTCCCCGATGTACGCGAAGGTCATCACCAGACACAGCGGCAGCAGCGCCTTGAACACGACGGGCTGGCCGCCCTCCCCCGCGTCCTGCGCCACGGGCGTCCGCGTCTTCGTGGCGTCGACGTACCACCGGCTCCCCACCAGCGCTGCCGGCAGCAGCACCACGACGACCGGCAGATACGACACCGCCAGCGGCAGATCCCAGTGCGCCCCCGCCCACGCCAGCGACGCCCCCACGATCCCGCCCAGGCTGTACGCCGCGTGGAAACTGAGCATGATGCTCCGGCCGTACGCCCGCTGCAGGCTCACCCCGAGCATGTTCATCGAGGCGTCCAGCGCGCCCACGGCCAGCCCGAACGCCGCGAGCGAGACGGCCAGTTCGACCATGCGGTCCCCGGCCCCCACGCCGAGCAGCGCCAGCAGCACCACGGGCTGCGACCAGCGCAGCAGCCGGCTCGGGCGGATACGCCGCACCAGCCTCTCGGTCGTGACGCTGCCGACGCCGGCGAGGATCGGCACGGCCGCGAGAAAGGCCGGCAGCAGCGCGTCGGACACCCCGTACCGGTCCTGGATGGCCGGGATACGCGTCACCAGCAGAGCGAAGGCGACGCCCTGGGCGAAGAAACCGAACGCCAGCGAGGCCCTACCGCGCCGCAGCACATCAGTCATGGCGGCGAGCGTAGGGCCCCGGGGTACCCGTGGGTAGATCCAGCCAAAGGTGAATTTCCGTCAGCTTCAACCGGCGGCGATCAGGGGCGCGGTGGACGGACCGCTCACCCCGGGCCCGCCCTCGCGCGCGTCCCGCTCGGCCCACGCCTTCGTCTCGGCGACGACCATCGCGGCCATCGGCCCTGCGCCCAGCGCCCCACCGACGACGAAACCGAGCACCATCGCGACGGTCATGATCACGTTGCCGAGCCACACCATGGTGTCCACCGGCAGGGTGTACGCCCCCACGACCCGAACCACGCACTCGGCGAGCAGGACCACACCCCACACCAGCGAGAACAGCCGCTCGGCCCGCCGGAAACGTGCCGAGCCCCCGTGCAGCCGGGCCCAAGCGGCCTCCCGGCCCGCGTCGCCCTTCACCACCCAGGGCTTCATCCCCGCCGTCATCATCGGCTTGCCCAGCACCACCGAGGCGATGATCCCGATCCCGATCGTGCTGCTGATGGCGCTGTCCTTGGCCATCATCAGCCGCGGGTCACCCGCCACGAAGCTCAGCAGCAGCGAGACGACGTTCACCACCAGGATGAGCGCGGCCATCCCGTTGACCTCCCGCGCCCTCCACATGCTCCACCCGGTGCGCACGGCCGGCACGACGCTGCTGAGCGCGAGCGCCGTCAGGGCGCTCATCCCGAAGCCGTTCTTCAGCAGGTAGTACGCCCCGAGCGGCACCGCCACATCGATGATCAACGGCAGGAAGTTCCGCAGCAGCCTGTTCCGCCCACCGGTCGTGCTTCCCTCGGCCGTCCCCATGTTCGTCGTCATACCCATAAGCTTCGCGGCCGGGCGGGGGTCCCCGGTAGAAACGATCGTCCGGCCCTCGGCATGACAAATGTCAGCCCAACAGATCGGCCAACTCGCCCATGTCGGAGAAGAGTTCGGTCGCCCCGGACAGCCGCTCGGCGGGCGTCATGGCGGTGAACCCGAGGACGTCCATCCCCGCGGCCACGGCCGCCCGCACCCCCAGAGGACTGTCCTCGACGACGACACACCGCTCGGGCGCGACCCCCATCCGCCGGGCAGCATGGAGGAAGAGGTCCGGTGCGGGCTTCCCCCGCCCCACATCCTGCGAACTGAAGATCCGCGCGTCGTCGAACCACCGGTCCAGACCCGTCGCCCGATGCCCCACCCTGATCCGCTCATGGCTCCCCGACGAGGCCACGCAGTACGGCACTCCGCGTGCGGCGAGCGCCTCCAGGACGTCACCGGCGCCGGCCACGGGCTTCAGCTCCCGCTCGAACGCGGCGAACACCCGTGCGTGGAAAACGTCGTCGAAGTCCGCCGGAAGCCGCTCCCCTGTGCGATCGAGCACCAGGTCGTGCACCCGGTGCATCGCCGACCCCATGTAGTCCCGGATGGAGTCCTCGTACGACGTCGGGTGCCCGAGCTCGGTCAGGTAGGCCGCGAGGAGCCGATTGGAAAGGGGCTCGCTGTCGACGAGAACACCGTCGTTGTCAAAAATGACGAGGTCGTAGCGCATAAGTCCGAGCTTAAATGCAGAAAGGGCCCACACCGTAAGGTGTGAGCCCTTTCCCAAAAATTGTTCGGCGGTGTCCTACTCTCCCACAGGGTCCCCCCTGCAGTACCATCGGCGCTGTAAGGCTTAGCTTCCGGGTTCGG